>JBASRN010000349.1:0-37702 GCA_049273855.1 Blastocatellia bacterium | reverse complement strand
GCGCGAGGGTCGCAAACGAGTTACCGCCATCCACAAGGCGAACATCATGAAGCTCTCCGACGGGCTCTTCTTGAACTGTTTTCGCGAAGTCGCAACAGAGTACCCGGACATCCAGGCGGACGACATGATCGTGGACAACACCTGCATGCAGCTGGTGATGAATCCGAATCAGTTTGACGTTCTTTTGCTCGAGAACCTGTACGGAGACATAGTCTCCGATCTGGGCGCCGGGTTGGTCGGAGGCCTCGGTGTTGCTCCCGGAGCGAACATCGGGGACGAGATTGCGGTCTTCGAGGCCGTTCACGGCGCGGCGCCGACTATAGCCGGACGCGGTATCGCGAATCCCACTGCGTTGCTGCTGAGCGCGGTGCTGATGCTTAATCATCTCGGCGAGCGCGGGATGGCCGAGCGGGTTCAGCGCGCGCTTCATCAAGTGCTTGCCGAAGGCAAGACTTTGACGCGTGATCTCGGCGGGCAGGCTACAACGATCGAGTTCACCGAGGCTGTTATCCGTTCGCTCTAGTTTCTCCCAGAATCTTTCGCGGGCCGTCGATCAGTAAGCAGGACGCGGTCTGGTCGAGCCGATCATCGTTTAAGGAGCAATGGACTCGATGAGGATCACTTCGAGTGGAAAGAGCCTGAGTGACATCGCCGAAGACGTGCTCATCGTTCCGGTGTTCGAAGGAGAGACGCCGCGCGAAGGAGCGCTGGCCGCCCTCGATCACCTGACCGGAGGAGCGATCGCCGAGGTTTTCGATCAAGGCGAGTTTGATGGCAAGCGCGACCGGTGGGTGCTGCTTCGCAACGTGGGAACGCTCGCGACCAGACGATTGCTTTTGTACGGCGGCGGCACGCCGGATTGTCTCGGCCCCCTCACCGCTCAGCGTCTCGCGGGAGCGGCAATTCGAACCCTGGCGGATCGAGGTGTACGCTCGGCGGCTTTCTTGTTGACCGAGAAGATCGCCGCGGGTGCGCAATCAGTCGTCGAAGGCGCGGTGCTCGGCCAGATGAGCTGCGGCATATATAGAGCTGACGATCGGCTCAAGAGTCGGGTCGAGGAGCTTGTTCTGGCTGGCGAATCTGTCCGGAGCGCGGAGCTTGATCGTGCGATCGAGGCCGGCGCGTGCATGGCCGAAGCTACAAACTTCGCGCGCAGCCTCGGGTTCGAGCCGGGCAATGTGATGACCCCGACGGAACTTGGTCGAAAGGCACAGGAGATGGCTGACCGCGAAGGACTCGCGTGCGAAGTGCTCGGCGAAGACGAGATGAAACGGCTTGGCATGGGGGCGTTGCTCGCCGTCTCGCGCGGGAGTCAGGAGCCGGCGCAGCTCATCATTCTCAACCACAAGCCCGAAGGAGCGAGTGCCAATAGCGAGTTGATCGCGCTTGTCGGAAAGGGGATAACCTTTGACTCGGGCGGCCTCTCGATTAAGCCCGCGGCCAAAATGGAAGAGATGAAGTACGACATGGGAGGCGGCGCCGCGGTCATCGGCGCGATGCAGGCGATCGCGAAGCTCAACCCGAAGGCTCGCGTGACAAGTCTGATACCAGCGGCTGAGAACATGCCCTCCGGTCGGGCGGTGAAGCCTGGGGATGTGGTGAGGAGCTTGAGCGGCAAGACTATCGAGGTCCTCAACACCGACGCCGAAGGACGATTGGTCCTTTGCGATGCGATCTCGTATGCAATCACCCTGGGCGCGTCGCTGATTGTGGACGCGGCGACGCTGACCGGTGCCTGCGTGATTGCGTTGGGCGAGGCTCGCGCCGCGCTTATGGGGACCGACCAGCAACTGATCGACGAACTGATTCGCGCCGGGGAACAATGCGGCGATCGCGTGTGGCAGATGCCGTTCGATGATGAGTATGGCGAGATAATTCGCAGCGAGATCGCCGACGTCAAGAACGTGGGGAACCGGACCGCTGGTTCAATAACCGGCGGCTGGTTTTTGAAGAACTTCGCCGGCGACGTGCCGTGGGCGCATTTGGATATCGCGGGTACTGCCTGGACTGAAGAAGAGAAGCCGTACATCGCGCGCGGCGCAACCGGCTTTGGTGTGCGGTTGATGGCTAACTTTGTGTTGAATCGCGCGGCTTCGGGTTAGAAGCAGTTGCCAGTTGTCAATTGGTAGATACTCCGCGACTCACAACAGGCAACTGACAACCGCCGCAGTTCGACGCCCCGGTCGCGAGCCTACTATAATGGTGCGACGACCGGAAGATTGGTTGATACCTGCGGAAGGAGTGTGGCCAGCACTTATGCCAAAAGAGGCGATTCATAAAGAGGTTGTGATTCTCGGTTCAGGTCCGGCGGGGTTAACTGCGGCCATATATGCGGCGCGAGCGAACCTTAAGCCATTAGTCGTCGACGGCCCGCAGCCGGGCGGGCAGTTGATGATCACGACCGACGTCGAGAACTATCCCGGCTTCGCGAAGGGAATCCTGGGGCCTGCGCTTATGGAAGAGTTTCGCGAGCAGGCAGCGCGCTTTGGCGCAGAGTTCCTTACGACGTGGGTGACCAGTGCCGATCTCAGGAGGCGGCCTTTCACGCTCGAGACAGAAGACCACACGATCAAAGCCGATACGCTTATCATCGCCTCAGGCGCTTCGGCGAAGTGGCTCGGCATACCGGGCGAGGCGCCCGCCCCCGAAGGGCTGGGCGGCTATGGCGTGTCGGCGTGCGCCACCTGTGACGGCTTCTTCTTCAGAGGCAAACCGCTGGTCGTCGTCGGCGGCGGCGACACCGCTATGGAAGAAGCCACCTTCCTCACCAAGTTCGCGACGAAGGTGACGGTGGTTCATCGGCGCGATGCATTGCGCGCGTCAAAGATCATGCAGGACAAGGCCTTCAAGAACGAGAAGATTAACTTTATCTGGGACACCGGGGTTGAAGAGATTCTCGGGACTCCTGCGACCGGGGTAACCGGAGTGCGGTTGAAGAACCTGAAGAGCGGCGAAGAACAGGTGTTCCCAAGCGAAGGCGTGTTCATCGCGATAGGACATAAGCCCAACACCGATCTGTTTAGAGGCCAGCTCGATATGGACGAAGTGGGCTACATCAAAACGTATGCTCGTTCCACCGCCACTAACGTTCCGGGTGTGTTTGCGTGCGGCGACGCGCAGGACTCGGTGTATCGACAGGCTGTGACGGCTGCGGGCACGGGCTGCATGGCCGCCATTGATGCTGAGCGATTTCTGGATAGTAATCCGATTGAGAAGGACGCCGCGCACGAAGCGGCGCAGCCCGAACGCGTCGCCGCAGAGAGTTGATACTTTCCATCAGCCCAGGCGTTTACGCCTGGGAGAGCGTTTCAATTAGCCCAGGCGTTTACGCCTGGGGAAGCGTTTCAATTAGCCCAGGCGTTTACGCCTGGGGAAGCGTCGTGGGTCATGAATCTGAGCCCGGTTCACGGGGCTTGTGGCTTCGGCTTCAGCCTTGATGATCGGAGGTCACAATGTCTCACACCTTCCATCAGCTTTACTATCACTTCATTTGGTCGACTCACTCCCGCGAGCCGCTTATTGATCCAGGTTGGCGGCCCCGGTTCCTTGAGATATTGAATGACGAGGTGAAAATTCGAGGCGGGCTGCCGCTCCGTCACAATGCTATGCCAGATCACACGCATTTGCTGGTTAGACTCGCGCCCACTGTTTTGGTGAGCAAGTTCATCGGCCAGGTAAAGGGGGCTACCTCGTTCCGGGTGAATCGGGATATTCATCCGAAATTCAAGCTGAGATGGCAAGAGGGCTACGGCGTTGTCACGTTGCGACGGGATGAAGTCGAAAGGGTCGCTCGGCATGTCGATAATCAAGAGGAGCATCATCGCAATGGCAAAGTGTCGACGCTGCTTGAGTCGTTCGAGAGCGTGGATTCGGAGTGGCCTGAAGGCGTTCACGAAGCCCCTTGAAAGGGGCTGAGCCTTGGTGGGCGGTCGGGACCGCAGGCGTGAACGCCTGGGCTTATGAAAACGTGGACTAATGAAAAAATCTGGGCGGTCGGGACCCCAGGCGTGAACGCCTGGGCTAATGAATACATGGATTAATGAAAAGCGTCGCCGACCACGCCGACAATCTCATGGGCGGTCGGACCCCCAGGTGTGAACGCCCGGGTGATGAGAAGGCACGCGGTATTCAAAGAGGTGATATGGCAGTCAGCACAGCAAACTCACAAAGCATAGGAATGGCTTCTGAGGCCCGTTTGGGGCTTGCTCATCAGATTGCCGCGTTTATTGAGGTCTTGCTGCTCGCCGTGTGGCTCGGCTCGATGATGTTTTTCAGCTTTGCCGTAGCCCCCAGCGCATTCGCAGTGCTGCCCACCCGCGAGTTGGCCGGCGCGATGGTTACGAGCTCGATTTCCAAAGTTGAAGTCCTGGGCTTGATCATCGGGCCCTTGTTGATTCTCCTTCAAGCCGCCGGCTGGCGCCCGAGACGCGCGGGAGCGACGACCAAAGCGATCCGGCTCGTCCTGATCGGAGTGATGACGTCGGCCGCCGCGTTGTCCCGGTTCTGGATCTCGCCGTCGATGATTTCGCTGCGTCGATCTATGAACGGATCGATTGATGATCTGGCGCTGACCGATCCGCTTCGCCTCCAGTTCAACGACCTGCATCAATACTCGGTGGGTGCGATGTCGGCCGCCTTGTTCGCCGGACTCGCTGTCTTATTCTTGACGGTCAGCTCATGGCTCAAGCGATAGCAACGAACAGCACATTTACGTGTGTGTCCTGCCTTGACGATTATCGAAGCGAGCTTTAATCTCCCCTCAACTTGGAAACATCAACCCACCAGAAGAGCGAGATTGCCGCCGAAACTCGTAGTCGCACTGCGCTTCCTCGGAGGCTCGGCTTGATCAGCGCGATAGCCGTTCTCGTCGGGTCAACCATTGGCACAGGCATCTTCCGTTCCCCCGCAGGTATCGCGACAAAAGTTCCCGACGAAGGGCTGTACTTGTTGCTATGGGTGCTGGGCGGCTTCTTTTCGCTGTGCGGAGCGCTGACCCTCGCCGAGCTTGCGGGCGCGCTGCCTCACACCGGCGGCGTGTTTGTTTTCTTGCGCGAAGGCTTCGGGCGCTTGCCCGCGTTTCTTTTTGGCTGGTCTGAACTGGTGATCATCAGAGCGTCGGCGCTTGGCGCGATCTCGACGGTGTTCGCCGAGTACGCACTGCGGCTGCTTGGCAAGACCGACGCGGAGGCGGTTCACTACGTTGCCGCCGGAGCGATTCTGCTCACGGCTACGTTCAACATCATCGGGGTGAAACTGGGCTCCCTCGTTCAGAACCTCACTACGGGCGCTAAATACGCGGCGTTAGTCGTGCTGGTATTGGCCGCGTTTTTGATCGGCGGAAAGCACGCTGCGCCCACGAACGTGCCGCCTCCCGCTTCGAGCGCGGGTAAGATCACAACCGACGGCGCGGCGCTTTCGAAAAACGACGTCGTCGCTTTGCTGGGATCCGGCGTACCGGCAACACGAGTTCGACAAGTCGTTGAAGCGCGCGGCGTGAGCTTCAGACCTACCTCTGAGATCCTCAACCAGATTAACGCCGCGGGCGGCGACAGCTCATTGGGGGAGGCGATTTCCGGGACGGCGCCTTCGCTGATCGCGTTGTTCGGGCTGGCGTTCATTTCGTTGCTTTGGGTCTACGACGGCTGGGCGGATGTCACCTTCATGAGCGGGGAAGTTAAACGGCCCGAGCGTTTTCTTCCCCTTGCGCTCATCTGCGGTACGCTGGCCGTTGTGACGATCTACATGCTCGCGAACTTCGCTTATCTTCACCTTCTCACGATAGAGCAGATCGCCGACTCAAAGCTCGTGGCGGCCGACGCAGCGTTCAGAATAGTCGGTGACACCGGTGTAAATCTCATTTCGATCTCGGTGATGATCTCGGCTTTTGGGACCTTGAACGGTTCGATGATGACCGGGCCGCGAATATTCTTTGCGATGGCCGACGAGGGATTGTTCTTCAAGAAAATCGCTTCAGTGCATCCGCGATTCAAGACTCCCTACGTAGCCATCTCGCTTGCCGCGACGATTGCGATCGGGTTTGTGCTGGTTCGAACCTTTGAGCAACTCGCCGACACGTTCGTGCTCGCCATCTGGCCTTTCTACGCCGGTGGAGTCGCCGCGGTATACGCGCTTAGGCGAAAGCGGCCCGATCTGCCGCGTGGGTATCGCACGCTCGGTTATCCGGTGACCCCCGCGTTGTTTATTCTCGCGGTGGTGCTTCTGGTTGGTAACGCCATATGGAGCGACTTGCGCTACTACACCGCGCGATTTGCCGGCGGGCCTAACCCGCATGAATGGAGCGGCGCGCTGATGGTGTTCACGATCGTACTCGCCGGCATCCCTGCCTACTTCATCTGGAAGCGGATGAACCCCGTTAGGTAACCGATGGTTCAAACTCGTTTCGCAAGAAATGCGAGAAGAGCGCGCAAAGCACCGCCCCCAGTTTGGTGGCGATGGACGAAGATCGCCGTCGCTACAGTGTTCGCGCTTGCCCTCGTCTATCACCTCGTCATTCTCTTTCAGGTAGTCAGATACAGAAGCGTCAACCCAGGCTCGACTGCAATGATGAACCAACGCGCGAGAGAAGCTTCAGCGCGTGTGGAGGAGCCTCGCCGAGTTCAGACCTGGGTCGCTTACGATCGCATCTCGCAGAATCTGGTGCGCGCGGTGCTTGCGGGCGAGGACTCGCGGTTCTTCGATCATGCGGGCTTCGACTGGGAGGAGATGAAGAAGGCTCTCGAGAAGGATTGGAACGAGGGCAAGTTTAAGAGGGGAGCTTCGACGATCAGCCAACAGCTCGCGAAGAACCTCTTTCTGTCCACGTCGAAGAACCCGATTCGCAAGCTTCACGAAGCGCTGATCACCTGGGAGATGGAGGGGATTCTCGGCAAGCGGCGCATACTCGAGATTTACTTGAACGTGATTGCGTGGGGCGATGGTGTTTATGGAGCAGAAGCCGCGGCGCGGAACTATTTCAATGTGTCCGCGGCGTCGTTGAGCGCGGATCAAGCGGCTTTCCTGTCAGCGATCATTCCAAGCCCCAACGGGGCTTTCAACCCGGCCACCCGCAGGCGCCGAGTCGAGCGGCGCAAGAACCTTATCTCGCGCCTGATGCGCCACGTCGTCATTCCAAAAGACCTGAGCTGATCTCTGCGTTCGGCTCTGCGTCTCAGCGTCTCGGCGGTTAACCAGTCGTGGGAGAAAGGTTAATGAAATGTTCATCAACCAACTCACTCACGAGATCATTGGTGCAGCGATGGAGGTTCATCGAGCACTCGGGCCAGGGTTGCTCGAGTCAGCTTACGAAGAGTGCTTGTGTCGAGAGTTAACGCTAAGAGGCATTCCCTTCGAAAGACAACGAGGATTTCCACTCGAGTACAAAGGCGTGAAATTAGGTCGCGGCTATAATGTTGATCTGGTGGTTGCGAACAAAGTCGCCGTCGAGCTCAAGTCGGTGCCCGTCATCGCACCAGTGTTTGAGGCCCAGTTAATCACCTACCTCAGGTTGGGCGGTTGGACAGTTGGGCTGCTCATCAACTTCAATGTGCCGGTACTGAAGGACGGGATCAGGCGGAAGGTCTTGGGTTTCGAGGGTGACTAATCCCCGAGTCCAGAAGCTGCAAGGGTGAGTAATCCCTGAGACCAGAGGCTGCAAGGGTGACTAACCGCGGAGACGCTGAGACGCGGAGACAAACGCTGAGAATCACACGGCGCGTCCTTTGGGTCGTTGGTTTGATGCAAGAATCTTCTTGCGCATTCGGATCGACTGAGGCGTCACCTCGACAAACTCGTCTTCGCGTATGAACTCCAAGGCCTGCTCGAGCGACAACTCGCGAAAGGGAACCAGACGCATCGCGTCGTCCGCAGAGGAAGCACGCATGTTAGTCAGCTTCTTCTCCTTGACAACGTTCACGTCCAGATCGACGTCTCGAGCGTTCTCTCCGATGACCATGCCTTCGTACACCTCCGCGCCCGGCCGCACAAACAACTCGCCGCGTTCCTGCAGGTTGAAAAGCGAATAAGTCGTCGCCGGTCCCGGCCGATCCGCCACAAGCGCGCCGCTTATGCGCTGAGAGATCGTCCCCTGCCATTCATCCCATCGCTGAAAGATTGTGTTCAGCAGGCCCGTGCCCTTCGTGTCGGTGAGGAACTCACTTCGGAACCCGATCAATCCGCGCGACGGGACTTCGAATTCCATGCGGACCCGACCTGTGCCGTGATTGACCATCCTGGTCATCCGGCCCTTTCTTCGCCCGAGCGCTTCGGTGACCACGCCGATGAACGTCTCGGGGCAATCGATCACGGTAAGCTCGATGGGTTCGAGCTTCCGTCCGTCCTGGGTGCGCGTGATAACTTCGGGCTTCGACACCTGAAGCTCGTACCCTTCGCGGCGCATCATCTCGATAAGAATCGCGAGCTGAAGCTCGCCGCGTCCCGACACTTTGAACGTGTCCATCGAGTCGGTTGGCTCGACGCGAATTGCGACGTTTGAAAGCGTTTCCTTATCCAGACGTTCTCTGATCTTTCGCGAAGTGACGAACTTGCCGTCGCGGCCAGAGAACGGCGAGGTGTTGACGCTGAAGTTCATCGCGATAGTTGGCTCGTCTACCGTGATTCTGGGCAGCGGTTGCGGGTCATCCACCGACGAAACGGTCTCGCCTATATAGATGTCGTCGATGCCCGCAATCGCAACTATTTCGCCGGCTTCCGCATGCTCGATGGGCACCTGTTTCATGCCTTCGAATGCGTAGAGTTTGGTTACGCGAGTTTTCTCGATTCGCCCGTCGAGCTTGCAGATGGAAACCTGATCGCCGACCGAAACTGCGCCGGCGAAGATTCGTCCGATCGCGAGTCGTCCGACATAATCGTTGTAGTCGAGGTTCGCCACGAGCATCTGCAAAACACTGTCCAGCGGAGCTGCGGGCGGCGGAATCGTCCTTAGAATCTCGTCAAATAGCGGTCGCAAGTCCTGACTGTCGTCGGCCAACTTGCGCTTTGCTATGCCGTCGCGCGCGACTGTATAGATGATGGGAAAACCAGCTTGTTGTTCGGTGGCGTCGAGGTCGATGAACAGGTCGAAGACTTCGCTGACAACCTCTTCGGCGCGGGCGTCCTGACGATCTATCTTGTTGATGACAACGACGGCGGGAAGCTCTCCTTCGAGAGCCTTCGACAGCACATAGCGTGTTTGCGGCAACGGGCCTTCGCTGGCATCAACCAGCAGCATCACGCCGTCCACCATCTTAAGCACTCGCTCGACCTCGCCCCCGAAATCCGAGTGTCCGGGCGTGTCGACAATGTTGATTTTCACGCCGCCGTAGTGGACCGAAGCGTTCTTGGCCATGATCGTGATACCCCGTTCGCGCTCGATGTCCATCGTGTCCATCATTCGCTCGACGGTTGCTTCGTTAGCTCGAAACAGCCCCGACTGTTTTAGCATCGCGTCGACCAGCGTGGTCTTGCCGTGATCGACGTGCGCAATGATCGCTATGTTGCGTATGTCTTCTCGCGCCTGCACCTTTTCCTGTGGTGCTTCCGCCGTGTTCGGTCGTGCTTCCACCATGTCCTCCTGATCGCGCTGTGGCGAAACGAAGATAATAACAGAGTTCGATGGTGCTGTCAGGATCAACCCATGGAGGGCGGAAAGCCTGAACCCATGCTCTTGCGTGGGATTCTTCCCGGATAATCTGTTGCTGGTATAATCAGAGCAACTCGCGTTAGAAGGAGCCTGGGTTTCGTGGAAGCGGTGTCGATCAAACGACAAGGCAGTTATTTCTACACCAGAGCCTACTGGCAGGTGGTCGTGTTTCTCACGCTGGTTTATGGCGGGATGGGCGCTGTGCTGGCTATCCTCACCGAATCCGATCTCGACGACGTGCTTGATCAAATCATCTTTCCGATTCTGGCGTTCGTTCCAGTGTTGATGATGTGGTCGGTCTATAGTGCGATGCTCTGGGTTTTCAAACGTGAAGCCGAAACAAAAGCAATGGAGGTCGGCCTCGAAGGCATAAGAGAAACGTACAAAGGCCGCGAGCGGAGGTTCATTCCATGGGAGGGGGTGTGTGAGATCGAGTTGAACGCGGATTTGATCGGCGGCGCCAATGTCCGGGCAAAAGGGAAGTTTTCGACGATAGTCGTTTCGAACGTCGATCTGGTGCTTACGCGGCCCGTGGGTCTTTTCGAGATGCACCGCGCTTTGGGCCGCACCGGTGCGATCCTCAAGCTGTTTTCGAAGCTTCGGGATGCGGCCCCTCACGCTCAAGTGAAGATGAACAACCTCGCTCGCCGCCGGCTAAACAAACGCAGTTTTGCGGATCGCGAGGCTGAGCTGCTGAGAAGAAGATAATCTACTGATGTAAATGAAAAGGTCCGGGCACAATACCCGGGGAGCCCTGCCTCCGTGACGAATCCCCTTACACTCGAGAATCGACGCGCACCCCGGACCTCGATCTTGCTACGCCACTGAGTCGCGATGCTATACTCCTCCTCAACCCACCTCCGGGACGAACCTATGAGAGAGAAATACGAAGTCGTGATCGGGCTTGAGATTCACGCGCAACTCAAGACCGACTCGAAAATCTTCTGCGCGTGCTCGACTGAATTTGGCGGCGAGCCGAACTCGAACACCTGCCCTGTCTGTCTCGGTTTGCCAGGAGCGTTACCGGTGTTGAACCGCGGAGTGCTCGAGCTGGCCGGGCGCGCGGCGCTTGCGTTGAACCTCAACATAAATCACACGTCAGTCTTCTCGCGGAAGAATTATTTCTATCCCGATCTCCCGAAGGGCTATCAGATCTCCCAGTATGATCGCCCGTTTTCGGAGCACGGCTGGGTCGAGATACCAACGTCGGAACGCAACCAGTCCGGGCACCCGGTCGAATGGAATACCAGACGGTTTGGCATCACGCGTTTACACCTCGAAGAAGACGCCGGCAAGTCGCTTCACGAAGGGATGCCCGACAAGAAGAAGTCTTACGTCGATCTTAACCGCAGCGGGGTCCCTCTTGCCGAGATCGTCTCCGAGCCGGATTTTCGTTCGTCGTGGCAAGCTTACGACTACATGCACTACGTTCGGCGCACGCTTCAGTTTATCGATGTATGCGATGGAAATATGGAAGAGGGAAGTTTGAGGTGCGACGCAAATGTTTCGGTGCGGCTGGATGGCGCGGAGCAGTTTGGCACCAAGGTCGAGCTGAAGAACTTGAATTCGTTTCGCTTTTTGCAAAAGGCGATCGACTACGAGGTTGAGCGACAGATCGCCGCCTTAGAAGCGGGCGAGAAGATTGTGCAGGAGACCAGGCTCTGGAACGAGCGCGAGGCAAAGACCTACTCGATGCGCTCGAAAGAAGAGGCTCACGACTACCGCTATTTTCCTGAGCCGGACTTGCCGCCGCTTGTAGTTGACGAAGCATTCATCGAGCGGCTGCGCGCGGAGATGCCCGAGCTTCCCGAGGCGCGGCGACAGCGGTTTATCAGCGAGTATGGATTATCGTTTGACGACGCGAGTCAGTTGACCGAAGCTCGCGCACTCGCCGAATACTTTGAAGAGACGGCTCCCGCGTGCGGGAATGCGAAGGCGGCTGCGAACTGGATTCTGAACGAACTGCTTCGTGAGTTGAACCACGCCGGCGTCGAGGTGGCCGCATCGCCGGTTTCACCGGCGTCGCTTGGCGGGATGATAAAGCTCATCGACGGCGGCTCGATCAGCGGTAAGATGGCCAAGGACGTGCTGATCGAGATGTATCGCTCGGGCAAGACGGCAGACGAAGTTGTTGGCGAGATGGGCGGGTCTCAGATGTCAGACGAAGGTGAACTTCGCGCGCTTGCCGAGAAGGCCGTTGCGGACAATCCTAAACAAGCCGAGCAATACCGCACAGGGAAGACAGCATTGTTTGGTTTCTTCGTCGGACAGGTGATGAAGCTGAGCGGCGGGCGGGCAAATCCGCAAGTTGTCAACGAAGTTCTCAGGCGAGTTCTGGAAAGCTGACGTGTGATCGATGAAGAATAGAATGTGTGGTTGCCTGCTGCTTGTGTTGGTGATGTGTTTGATCTCGTGCGGGCCGGACGTAGGCTCGCCCGACGAGGTCGCCGTGCTCGAGACGAACTACGGGCGCGTTGTGATCGAGTTCTTTCCCGACGAAGCGCCGAATCACGTCGCCACTTTCAAGGCGCTGTTTCGCGAAGGCTTCTTTGACGAGACGAAGATTCACCGGCTGGTGAGGGAGAACGGAAGACCGATTGCAATTCAGGGCGGCGACCCAAATTCGGTGACCGGCAATCCTGCGACCTGGGGCGCGGGCTTGCCGGGGCAGAAGACGCTGCGTGCCGAGATTTCCAAAAAGCTGGTGCACGCCCGCGGCGCGGTTTCGGCGGCGCACAAGCCCAAAGAGAAAGATACCGCCGCGAGCCAGTTCTTTATTTGCGTGGTCTCCGAGCCGAGATTCGACGGCGAGTACACCATCTTCGGTAAGGTCGTCGAAGGCATGAACGTGGTTGATTCGATTGCCCGCGCGCCGCTCGTTAAGGGAACCGAGCGCCCGCTCGATCCAGTGGTGGTCAACCGCGCGTATCTGGCAAAGCGTGACGAGATCAAATAGGAGCGGACGATGAATAGGCAGGATATTGAGCTGCTGTACCGATACGATCGATGGGCTAATCACCTGGTCTTTGGCTGCGCGTCAAAGCTAACCGCTGAGCAATTCATAAAGGATTTGCAAAGCAGCCATCGCTCGGTGCGTGACACGCTCGCTCACATTCTTGCGGCGGAATGGATCTGGCTCAAACGATGGCGTGGGACGTCGCCCGGATCGCTATTCGATCCAAAGGAGTTCCCGGACGTCGCCTCGATATCCGCGAAGTTGAGAGAGGTCGAACAAGACCAGATCAAGTTCATCGAGACATTGACTGACGAGTCTCTCGCGGCGGTCATCGCTTATACGAATACAAAGGGCGAGCAGTGGGAGTATCCGCTCGGGCAACTGATGCAGCACCTCGTGAACCATTCGTCCTACCATCGCGGGCAAGTGACGACCATGTTGCGGCAACTAGGCGCGGAGGTTGTGTCTGTCGATCTCTTATACTTCTTGGACGAGAAGGGTTAGCTGGGCGCTCCTTCATACCCGACGTAACTCTCCAACCGGTCGTCGTGCTTCGGGTATAGCAGAGAAGTGGTTAGTTCTTGACAAGGATGTACACCGGGCGCAAGCTTGGTGGCGGCTTGAGCGTGTTCCTGACAAAAGGTGAGACAAATGCAACTGGCTCGGGTTCTGGGGACAGTAGTAGCGACGGTCAAGTGCGACTCGCTCGAGGGTCGTAAGATGCTAGTGATCCAGCCGCTGGATGGGCACTTAACAGACGCGGGAAAGCCGATGATCGCGGTGGACTCGGTCGGCGCGGGCGAGGGCGAAGTCGTTTTCTGGTGCCGCGGTCGAGAAGCTTCGTTCCCGTTCATGCCGGCGGAAGTGCCAACCGACTGCACCATTGTTGGTATTGTAGACTCGGTTAACATGGACTCGTGATTTTTGGATCTTGTGTTGGCGTCGGCCTCGCGTAAATCCAAAGATCTAGAGTCAGAAAATCCAAATTATAATGATCCTGGCGCGAGTAGTTGGCAACGTAGTCGCAACCCAAAAGGACCACCGCTACGAAGGCGGGCGGATACTGGTTGTGCGGCCGATCGACCCCGGCGGCTCACAAGACGGCGAGGAAATGCTTGCGCTGGACTCGGTTGACGCGGGTGTGGGCGACACCGTAGTGGTGGTGCGCGAAGGTTGGTCGGCGTCCACTTCGTCAACCGGGACTCCCGGCGCGGCGGTTGACTCTGCCATAGTCGGCGTCGTCGACACAATTGATTGGGATCGATAAGCGAGTGACCAGGCCGAGGAACAGACGCTTTCTGCCACGCACACAATGCAGGAATCCAACGATGAAATCGCGCGGCGAGTACTAGCATCGGTGCTCGAGCGCCTCGATGCTTCAGGCTCGCGGCGGGACGAGGCCTCAGCTTTGAACAAGGCCTCGCGATCGTCGGCCGGCAGCGATCCGGTCGTCGTTGTCGTTCTCGGACAGGTGAATTCACATTCGACTATATCCGAAGACGCGGAGCGGACTTTGAACGAACCGCTCAGTCTGGCGGCTGGCGGCTCGCAGTCCAGCTTTGCCGATTCATCGCACCCTGGACTTGAGAAGTTCGAACTGCCCAAGCAAAGCCCCAACGCTCGTGCCCCTAAGACCTGTTTCATGGAGCCTGATCGTCCCTGCGTCAACTCAGGCGTCTGTGAGATGCGAGGCTATTAGCTGCTCGCCTCGCGCGGCGGCGCCGCGCAAAAAAGGGGGAGTCGTGGGCAATCCGGCTACATTGAGCTACCGCGTCGATGGCGAGGATCACACGCGTACGATCGACGGCGAGGCTTTCCGAATCGGCCGCGACCCGGACAGCGACCTCTCAATTGACAACCCTTACGTGTCCCGCAGCCACGTGACGATCACCGTCGATCGCGGATCCTATCAACTTCGCGACCTGGACAGCACTTCCGGCACGTACGTCAACGGCGAGCGCGTTAAGGCGCGCCGCTTGAAAGAAGGGGATCGCATACGTCTCAGCCGGGGACGCGGCGTCGAGTTTGTGTTTCATCAAGGCGCGGCAGCGGATGACTCGGGGCAGGAAGGGGAAGAAGCGGAGGCTTCTCTGACGCCGGTTCGCGTTGTCACGCCGGAGAACACACGCTTCATCAACACTGCGCGGCTTCCTCGTTCCGGCGATCTGACTCGCGAGACCGTAGACCGCCTGCGTTCTCTCTACGAGTTCACAAGCGAGATGCTAAGCGCGCACACCTCTCGAGACCTCAGCGACAAACTGGCAGCGTTTCTCATGCGCTCGATAAATGCCGAGCGGTGCGCTGTTCTGTTGCACGACCGCGAACGCGATACGCTCACGGTGGCGGCGTCCAGCGACGCCGGCAAGTTGATTGCGCCGAGCCGAAGCATCACCCGTCTGTGTTTCGATGACAATGTGGCGGTGCTCAGCCTCGATGCGGGAAGTGATGAGCGATTTGCGGACGGCGCCTCGGTTCGCTTTCAGTCGGTCAGGTCGGTGATGTGCGCGCCGATGGGATCGAAGACACGAGTGTGGGGAGTCTGCTATGTCGATAATGTAGTAACCGAGCGCCAGTTTGATGATGAAGCGTTGGAGTTTCTTACCGCCGTGGCAAGGCAAGCGGGACTGGCGATGGAAAACCTGTTCTTAGTCGAGGAGCAGCGCCGCTCGCTCGAAAGCTTTATTCGAACGCTGGCGGCCTCGCTTGATGCGCGTGACGACACCACGGCGGGCCACTCGGCGCGAGTGGCGGCGGTTGCGGCGGGCCTCGCGCGAGAGATGGGACTGGACCAGGCCGATGTTCGCGTCACTTATTACGCCGGCCTGTTGCATGACTACGGCAAGATTGGGATTCGAGACGACGTCTTGCTCAAGCCGGCCCAGTTGACCGCCAAGGAATACGCGCATATCAAGGAGCACCCGCTTCACACGTTCAGGCTGCTGTCTAAGATTCGATTCCCGGAAGACCTGGCCGACATCCCGATGGTCGCCGGTCCACATCACGAACGGTGGGATGGCTCGGGCTACCCGGACGGTCTCAGGGGTGAGGAAATACCGATAGGGAGCCGAATAATCGCGGTGGCGGACGCCTATGACGCGCTCACCGAGCAACGTTGCTACAATGAGCCGATGACCCCCGAGCGCGCATTAGGCGAGCTGACGATGCGGTCGGGGACTTACTTCGATCCTGGAGTGATTGAAGCGTTTGTTCGATACTTCAACCGCGAGATCGAACCGCGCAGCCGCGCGATCGAGAACAGAACGCTGCTCGAGCATCAACACAACAGCTGCGAACAGGTCCCAGCGGAGGTCGGGGAGGACTGACGATCCGATTGCGCCTGGATAGGTAATCTGGAAGCCTCACTCGCTCCTCTGATCAACACCCTGCCCACTCGACCCTTCACCTTGCAGCCGCACGAGCGTCATCACAATTCGCGCCAGACGTTCAACGACCGGAAATCCCGTTCGATCTTCGCTACGAAATACAGCAGTTCGCGTTTCGCTTCCTTGTTTGTACCTTATCCGAAGAAGGTAGTTGTGCTTCTTGGTGTCGGGAGTCTTCTTATCTCGGACAGGCGCGAATGGCCAGAGCGACAGCCACCACCGCGCAGAACGGACGTGTTTGCCTTCGATGAGGGTGCTGGCGTCTGCTACGTTGGCGCCGATGATGGAGCTTGCGGGGATTCTGAATGTGCGGCTGCCTGGCACGGTCTCGTTGACCTCGATGCCATCCCAGTTGATGACCATCCTCACTATCGTCGAGTCATCGAGCCGCTCGATGCCTTCGAGGTAGTCGATTTCGACTCGCGTTGGGGCGAACTGCTGGGGCGAGTCTCGATCGACGATCGGAACGCCGCACCAGAGGCACCGCCTTGCCGCCACGCCGTTAGCTCGCCCGCACTCCTGACAGTAGATCGGCGTCATTGATTTTCCGAGAGTCGAAACCGAGTTCATCCTAACCTAAAAACGCAAAAAGTAGAGCGGCTCGGGGGAGCAGCTCTACCTTTTGAAGTACCGCTAACGGGACTCGAACCCGTAGTCTCCGCCTTGAGAGGGCGGCGTGTTAACCACTTACACTATAGCGGCAGAAACCGGCGCGTCATTCGTTTGTCACCCGTCAACCTGAATGACGCCTTAGTATACACAGCGCAACTCGCCGTCGCAACTTTTGCACGCCTCGCCAGCACCCCTCCGAATCTGATTTGCCCTTTCCCGGCGCGAGTGATTCAATATCACACCGAGTTCCCGCGTTGAAGCTCAATCGAGCAGTTTTCGTGATGTTTGAGGATGTGTCTTTGTTTTCTGACTCCGCTCCGGAGCTTGGGAGACTATGAGCCAGATCTTTCGTCGCAGCACCAACTACATATCCAAGTTCACGATCTACGGCGCAGTGTTTCTTATTGGGATCATCGTGTGGCTGCTGCTGGAATTCAACCGGTCTTCTTACTACACTCAAGCGTTCTTTCCGCGTGAACAGCCCGTTCAGTTCAGCCACAAGCACCACGTAGGCGACGACGGGATCGATTGCCGCTACTGTCACTCGACGGTTGAGAAGGCTGCGTTCGCGGGTATTCCTTCGACAAAGACCTGCATGAACTGCCACACCCAAATCTGGGCGGACAGTCCATACCTGGAACCCGTTCGCGAGAGCTGGCGGTCGGGCAAGTCGATCCGGTGGATGCGCGTGCACGATCTCCCCGACTTCGTTTATTTCAATCACAGCATTCACGTGAACAAGGGCGTCGGGTGTTCGACGTGTCACGGTCGAGTCGACTTGATGCCGCTCACGTATCAAGTCGCGTCGCTGAACATGGAGTGGTGCCTTGCGTGTCATCGCAATCCCGAACAGTTCATCAGACCGACGGAGGAAGTGTTCACGATGGATTGGCCGCCCGCGGACAGCGATCGAGGCGAAGACAAGCAGTGGCGTCAGGAAATCGAAGGCCCGAAGCTGGTGAAAGAGTACGGGATCAAGGGCCTGGCGCCTATGACGGATTGCAGCACGTGCCATCGGTAAAGGACTGAGGACTGGACTGAGGGCTGAGGACTGGTGACTGAGTAAGGAGATAGCTAGAGAATGAGCGAGCTAGTACAGCTTACGAGACCAAGTCGATCAGTTGATGAGACCGAGGGCGACCAGGTGTCTGCTCAATCCTCAGTCCTCAGTCCTCAGTCCTCAGTCCTTTCCTCACTCCTCAGTCCTCAGTCCTTTCCTCAGTACTGGCGTAGTCTGGAAGAGCTTGCCGACTCAGACGAGTTTCAAGAAGTACTTCATCGCGAGTTCCCTGAGAACGCTACTGAATGGAACGATCCGGCCGGACGGCGAGAATTCCTCAAGCTGATGGGAGCGTCGCTTGCGCTTGCGGGATTGACGGCGTGCACGCGTCAGCCACCCGAAGGCATCCTGCCTTATGTGCGTCAGCCGGAAGAAATCGTTCCGGGCAAGCCCTTGTTCTTCGCGACGGCGATGCCGCTGGCCGGGTACGCGATTGGCTTGCTCGCCGAAAGTCACGAAGGCCGCCCGACCAAGATTGAGGGCAACAAGGACCATCCCGCGAGTCTTGGCGGGACGGACCTCTATTCGCAAGCTTCGGTGCTCGGGCTGTACGACCCGGACCGATCGCAATCGCTGACTAATCTTGGTGAGATCTCGACGTGGTCGGCGTTTCTCGGAGCGATTCGTCCCCAGGTGGAAGCTCAGCGGGCGCTCGCGTCTCAACCGTCGGCGAGCAGTGGTGGCCTTCGAATTCTGACTGAGACGGTGACGTCTCCGACGCTCGAATATCAAATCAAGACGTTGCTTGCGACCCTGCCGACGGCGAAGTGGCATCAGTACGATCCTGCGGGACGCGACAACGTTCGCGAGGGCTCAAAGCTCGCGTTTGGCGAGTACGCGAACACGATTTATCACTTCGACAAAGCGGACGTGGTGTTGTCGTTGGACTCGGACTTCCTGGCCAATGGGCCGGGTTCGGTCAGGTACGCGCGCGACTTCGCCAACAAGCGGCGGCTTAGCGCAGAAAAGCAGGAGATGAACCGGCTGTACGTCATTGAGAGCTGTGTGACGAGCACGGGCTCGATTGCCGATCACCGCTTGCCTGTTCGGGCAAGTGGGGTGGAGGGCCTGGCGCGCTTAGTTTCCTATCAACTCGAGAAGGTAGAACCTGAGAGAATCGGGCGAGCGGTTGGGCACGACCCGGGCTCCGGTATGAAACTGGAACCGCCGGTGAGACCCGAGCATCAGAAATGGGCTAACACCGCGGCCGAGAATCTGTTGGAGCATCGCGGCGCCTCCATTGTCATCGCTGGGGAGTCACAGCCACCCGCCGTGCACGCAATTGCTCACGCGATGAACGAGGCTCTGGGCAATGTCGGCAAGACTGTGATCTACACCGACCCGGTCGAAGCCAATCCAGTAGACGGCAATGCGTCGCTTCGAGAGCTTGTCGAAGACATGGAAGCAGGCAAGGTCGATCTCTTGCTGATCATCGGCGGCAATCCGGTGTACAACGCGCCAGCGGACTTGAACTTTGCCGAGCGATTGAACAAGGTGAAACTCCGGATTCACCTGAGTCTCTACAACGACGAGACCTCGGAGCTTTGCCATTGGCACGTTTCCGAAGCGCATTACCTCGAAGCCTGGAGCGACGCTCGCGCGTTTGATGGGACTGCCAGCATCATTCAGCCGCTGATTGCGCCGCTCTACTCGGGCAAGACCGCACACGAAGTTCTGGCGGCGTTTACGAACGAGCCTGAGAAGTCCAGCTACGATACGGTTCGTGACTACTGGATGAAACGGCACGCCGCTGGTGGTCAGTCCCCGGCGATCAAAGCTTCGACTGCGGCCGCCGAGCGATCCCGAGCTAGCGCGCCTGGAGCGAGTCCTCAACCGGCGACCCCGCGCGTTGCCGCTCAAGGGACGGCAGCCGGCTTCGAACAGTTCTGGCGCAAGTCGTTGCACGACGGCGTGGTCGCAAACACTTCGCTTCCACCCAAAACCATCGCGCCAAAGTCAGACTGGGCGGCTAATCCCCAACCCCCAGCCCCCAACCCCCATCTCGAGATTGTGTTCCGCGCGGATCCAACCGTGTTCGATGGGCGCTTCGCCAACAACGGCTGGCTTCAAGAACTGCCCAAGCCGTTGAGTAAGCTCACCTGGGACAATGCGGCGATCGTGAGCCCGGCGACCGCCGCGCGGCTCGGTCTTGGCAAACACGTGAACGGGCTTGCGACAAACAAAATCGGCAACATAGGCGGCGACATCGTCGCCGATCAAGTCGAGCTCGAGTATCAAGGCCGCAAGGTCGTCGCGCCGGTGTACATCCTGCCCGGCCAGCCCGACGAATCCGTGACTGTGCATCTGGGCTACGGGCGCACAAAGGTTGGGCGGGTCGGAAATGACGCCGGGTTCAACGCATACGCGATTCGCACTTCGGACGCGCCGTGGTTTGGCTCAGGGCTTCAAGTAAGTAAGACGGGCGGCACCTACTCGTTGGCCGCGACCCAGGTTCATCACACCATCGACACGGAAGACCTGAGAGCGCGCGACATCGTTCGCTCCGGCTCGCTTGCCGAGCTAAAAAAGAACCCGACGCTTGCGCCCGAACACGCACACGAACAACCCGACGCGCCGTCGCTGTTTCCGAAGTGGGAATACAAAGACTACGCGTGGGGAATGTCGATCGACATGAGTTCGTGTATCGGTTGTTCGGCCTGCGTGGTTGCGTGTCAGGCCGAGAACAACATCCCGGTGGTCGGCAAGGAGCAGGTGGCGCGCAGCCGCGAGATGCATTGGCTTCGCATCGATAGCTACTACAAGGGCAGCGAGACCAATCCCGAGACTTACTTCCAGCCCGTGCTGTGTCAGCAATGCGAGGACGCGCCGTGCGAGCTCGTTTGCCCGGTCGCCGCCACCGTTCACAGCTCGGAAGGCTTGAACGATATGGTCTACAACCGCTGCGTTGGGACTCGCTACTGCTCGAACAACTGCCCGTACAAAGTGCGCCGTTTCAACTTCCTGCTCTACCAGGATTTCTACACGGCAAGCTTGAAGATGATGCGCAACCCCAACGTATCGGTCCGCAGTCGCGGCGTGATGGAGAAGTGCACCTACTGTGTGCAGCGGATACAGAAAGCGAAGATCGAATCGCAATTAGAGAGCCGGCAAGTGCGGGATGGCGAGATCGCGACGGCTTGCGAGGCGGCGTGCCCAACCCAGGCGATCGTGTTCGGGAACATCAACGATCCCGCGAGCCGCGTCTCGAAGTTGAAGAGGGAAGAAAGAAACTACAGCTTGCTCGGCGAACTGAACACAAAGCCGCGCACGACTTACATGGGCGTGGTGAGAAACCCGAATCCCGATCTGGAGAAGGCATAAAGCGATGCAGGACGACTCACGGTCGATCCCACCGGATCCGACAATAAGCCCACCGCCGGTTTTGGGCCGAGGGCTGACGTTTGCGTCGGTGACCGACAAGATCAGCACGATCGCGCTGACCCGGCGCACTCCGTTGTGGTGGTTCATTGGCGCCGGAGTCTCGTTTTCGCTGGCGATGCTGTTGTTCTACACGATCGGCTACCTGGTGCTGACCGGCATCGGGATCTGGGGCAACAACATACCGGTGGGCTGGGCGTGGGACATCATCAATTTTGTGTGGTGGATCGGCATCGGTCACGCGGGCACTTTGATTTCGGCGATCCTTCTTTTGTTGAGACAGCAGTGGCGGACTTCGATCAACCGGTTTGCCGAAGCGATGACGTTGTTCGCGGTCGCCAGCGCGGGTTTGTTTCCGCTGCTTCACACTGGCCGTCCGTGGCTTGCGTACTGGATGTTCCCGGTGCCGAACACTATGGGGTTGTGGCCTCAGTTTCGAAGCCCGCTGATCTGGGACGTGTTTGCGATATCCACCTATGCGACGATTTCGGCGTTGTTCTGGTTTGTAGGGTTGATCCCGGACCTTGCGACGCTTCGCGATAAGTCGCAGAAGCCTGCGGCGAAGATCATATACGGGATACTGGCGATGGGTTGGCGCGGGTCGGCGCGTCACTGGCATCGCTACGAGACGACGACCTTGTTGTTGGCGGCGCTTGCGACGCCGCTGGTAATCTCGGTTCACACCATAGTGAGCCTTGATTTCGCGGTTGGGATCATTCCCGGCTGGCACGCGACGATCTTCCCGCCGTACTTCGTGGCGGGCGCGATCTATGCCGGCTTTGCGATGGTGTTGTTGCTGGCGATTCCGCTTCGCAAGCTGTACGGACTCGAAGACTTCATCACGATGCGTCATATCCGGAACATGTCCAAGATCATGCTGGCGACCGGCCTGATCGTGGCTTACGGCTATATGATGGAGACCTTCACTGCGTGGTACAGCTCGAACACCTATGAAGAATTCATGATCAAGAATCGGTTCTTCGGGCCTTACGCGGCGCAGTACTGGACGTTGATTGTTTGCAACGTGCTGGCGCCGCAGCTGCTGTGGATCAAGCGCGCTCGGCATTCGATTGTGGCGGTGTTCGTAGTATCGCTGATCGTCAGCCTCGGAATGTGGCTCGAGCGGTTCATCATCATCGTTACGAGTTTGCACCGCGATTTTCTGCCTTCGTCCTGGGGCATGTATCAAGCGACGAAGTGGGACTGGTCGATGTTTCTCGGGACGATCGGGTTGTTTCTCAGTCTGATGTTTTTGTTTATTCGCTTTCTCCCGATGATTTCGATCTTCGAGATCAGAGGAATCCTGCCGCAAGCGGAGGTGAAGGAGGGAGCGGAGTGAGGATTGAGGATAGAGAATCGAGGATAAGGTAGCACGTCGGCTTCCTGCGATCCTCTATCTTCGACCTTCCATCCTCGATTGCGAGGCGGAGGCCGGAAATGAAGCAAGCATCGCCCATCTACGGTTTGATCGCGGAGTTTGACGATCCGACAAAGGTTGTCGAAGCAGCTCGCAGCGCGAACGCCGCGGGCTATCGCAAGCTCGACGCCTACAGCCCGTTTCCGATCCCCGAGCTTTGGGAGGCAATCGACTTCCGCAAAAGCAAGCTTCCGCTGATCGTGCTGATCGGCGGAATAGTCGGCTGTATCGGCGGCTTCACGCTTTGCTACTGGGCGTCGGCTGCGGCTTACCCGATGAATGTCGGCGGCCGGCCGCTTGGGAGTTGGCCTTCGTTTATACCGGTGACATTCGAGTGCACGATTCTGCTGGCCGGTTTAGCAGCGGTGTTCGGGATGCTGGCGCTGAACGGATTACCCGAGCCGTATCATCCGGTGTTCAACGTGCAGGGCTTTGATCAGGCAACGCGGAACCGGTTTTTTCTTTGTATTGAGTCGCGCGATCCCAAGTTTGATCTGAAGACGACGAGAGAGTTTCTCGAGGGTTTAGAGGCGACTGAGGTGAGTGATGTTGAGTATTAAGAAAGCGCGCCACAAAGACTCGAAGGCACTAAGAGAAGGACTAAGAACCCTTCGTGCGTCTTGGTGTCTTGGTGTCCTGGTGGCGGTCTGTCTGGCTTCGACGGGCTGCAGACAGGATATGCACGACCAGCCGAAGTACAGGCCGTTGCGTCCGATAGACTCGTTTGGCTC
This sequence comes from Blastocatellia bacterium, assembly GCA_049273855.1. GTDB lineage: Bacteria > Acidobacteriota > Blastocatellia > UBA7656 > UBA7656 > Onstottus_B. Next base: position 14,528 of record JBASRN010000349.1, on the reverse strand, counting down.
GATCAAGGATGAACGTTCCGCCCGGCCGCTTGTCCAGGGCACCGTCGCTCGAGGTCAGTTGCGCGATGATGTTGAGTTCTACACGGGCAAGATCGCCGGTGCGGTTTTAACTGCTGCGCCACAGCCACAAGGTGCCGGGCAGGCGTCTTCGCAGGGCGGATCCCAAACCTATCAAGGTTTTGTCACCGAGTTCCCGATCGCTATCACCGCAGCCGACCTCGACACCGGTCAGGAACGCTTCAACATCTCTTGCGCGCTGTGTCACGGCGCGACTGGAGACGGTAACGGGATGATCGTGCGCCGCGGATTTCGGCGGCCGCCTTCCTACGATGAAGAACGCTTGCGCCAGGCGCCGGTTGGGTACTTCTTCGACGTGATCACAAACGGCTTCGGCACGATGCCCGCGTACGCGCCGGAGATTTCGCCCGAAGATCGTTGGAAGATCGCAGCCTACATTCGAGCGCTTCAGCTCAGCGCACGCGGAACGGTCGCAGATGTTCCCGCTGATCAGCGTGCGAGGCTTTCGAGCGGGGCAAAGGGCCAGGGCGGCGAAGCTCAAGGAGAACACCGCTGATGATCGAGAGTTTTGAGAAGGCTCCTCCGGAAGTCGAGCGCTTCCGCCGCAGCGCGCTGATCGTGGGCGTGGCGGGATTGGCGATGTGCGGATTGCCGGCGTTGCTCATCTCAAGCCTGCGTGACCAGTTCTTCCGGTCTTACCTGCTCTCGTTTGTCTTCTGGATCGGAATCACGCTCGGGTGTTTTGCAATTCTGATGGTGCAGCACATGTCCGGGGGTGCGTGGGGCCTGGTGATAAGGCGAGTGTTGGAGTCGGCTACAAGGACCTTTCCGCTTTTTGCGTTGCTGTTTCTACCAATCATCCTTGGTGCGCACTCGTTGTACATCTGGGCTCGACCCGACGAGGTAGCGGCCAGTGAAGCTCTGAAGCACAAGAGCGCTTATTTGAACGTCACGTTCTTCGTGGTTCGAGCCGTCTTCTACTTTGTCGTGTGGTTCGTAGTCTCCCGAGCGCTCAACAAATGGTCGCTCGAACAGGACAAGACGGGCGAACGCGCGCTGACCAGCAAGATGCAAAACCTCTGCGGGCCGGGGCTCATGCTTTACGGATTGACGGTGACGTTCGCGTCGATCGATTGGGTGATGTCGCTGCAGCCGGAGTGGTTCTCGACGATATTCGGGATCTTGTTCATGGGCGGGCAAGGGCTTTCGGCAATGGCATTCGTGATAGCGGTGATCGTGCTGCTTGCGTCGCGCAAGCCGATGTCCGAAGTGATTCAACCCGGTCACCTGCACGACCTGGGGAAGCTCATGCTGGCGTTTCTGATGCTGTGGGCGTACTTTGCGTTCTCGCAATTTCTGATCATCTGGTCGGGCAATCTTCCTGAAGAGACTCCGTGGTATGTGCGCCGGCTTCAGTCATCGTGGAAATACGTGGGGCTTGCGCTGGTGCTCGTTCACTTCGCGCTGCCTTTCGTGTTGCTACTGTCGCGAGACTTAAAGCGGAACGCGCGGCGACTGGTGATCGTGGCAGGCATGGTCATTGTCATGCGTTTTGTTGACTTGATCTGGATGATCGTCCCGGAAGTTCGCGGCGGGGGCTTCGCCATTCACTGGATGGACGTGGTGATGTGTTTTGGCATCGGCGGAACCTGGTTGTCGGTTTTCCTGGCGCAGCTTGGGAGCAGGCCGCTGTTGCCGATGCGCGATCCGGACATCGACGCAGCCTTCAGCCACGCCGGAGGGCACTAGCAGATGGCAGAAAAACACCACAGTCATTCGACGGGCGGGGCTGAATCGAGCACGATGAACATAGCCCCGGTTGTGTGGTTTCTGGTCAGCCTGGCGGCGAGCACGGCAATCATCTTCGTTTTGATGGGCGGCCTGTTCAACCTCTTTGAATCCAGAGTCAAAAAAGAAGAGGGCAAACCATCGCCGCTGGCAGGCGAGCGCCAGCGAATCGCGCCCGAGCCCCGCGTGCAGCTCGCGCCGTCGAGGATCGAGCAAGTCGAGGGCAGGGAGTCGCCCAATTTGAAACACGACCATCCGCTTGCTGAAATGCGGCGGATTCAAAGAGAAGAGAACGAAAAGCTGAACAGCTACAGTTGGATCGATGAGAAGAACGGCATCGTGCGAATCCCGATAGATGAGGCGAAGACGCTTTTGTTGAAGAGGGGACTGCCTATAAGAAAAAAACAGATTGAGGTTTCGCAAGCGGTTGTCCAGGCGCCGCCCGCTAACCGAGACAACGCCGGAAGCGCACAACGAAGACAAAGATGAAGACAGCAGACACAAGATCGCCGCTGCGACGACTACTCGAACCAATGACAGGCCGGGAAGGGTGGTTTACTCCCGCTGCTTTGGCTCTCAAGAACATTAGTTCGCGGCTGCGACGACCTCTCGAACCGATGACAGGTCGGGAACGGTGGTTTACTCCCGCTGCAAGATCGCGGCTGCGACGCCCTCCCGAACCGATGACAGGTCGGGAAGGGTGGCTTGCCCCCGCAGCCTCTCGATGTCGACAATCGGTGCGGTCTGGACATCCGGCGTTCTTGAGAAAAAGAGCTGCGGGGGAAAGCCACCCTTCCCGACCTGTCATTGAGCCGAGGCTCGACATCCGTTCGTTTCTAACAATACCTATCGTCGTCTGTTTCCTTCCTTTTGCCCTCTCGGTTTCAGCATTCGCTCAGGCCTGGGGACAGGGCCCGCCGCCGATGAGCCGCGAGATCACTTCGGACGGCAAACTCAGAATGCTTGAAGGAGTTGGCATTGATCAGAAGCTCGATGGGCAGCTTCCACTCGACCTTATGTTCACCGACGAGAGCGGCGCACAGGTCCGGCTTGGAGACTACTTCGGCAAGAGGCCGGTCGTGCTTTCGCTGGTTTATTACAACTGCCCAATGCTGTGCAATCAAGTCCTGAATGGCTTGACGAGTTCGATGGAGATCGTCCGGTCGTTCGACATCGGCAAAGAGTTCGAAGTCGTCACCGTAAGCTTCGACCCGCGCGAGACGCCCGAGATCGCCCGCCGGAAGAAAGAGACTTACATCCGGTGGTACAGCCGACCCGGCGCAGGCGACGGATGGCACTTCCTGACCGGGGGCAAGCATGAAATCGATAAACTCAGCGAGGCCGTCGGCTTCCGGTATCGTTACGATCCGGCGACCGATCAGTTCGTCCACGCAAGCGGGATCATGCTTGCCACTTCGCAGGGCAAGCTCGCGCGTTATTTCTACGGTGTCGAGTACGCGCCCATGGATTTGAAGCTCGGGTTGATAGAAGCGTCCGAAAACAAGATCGGCTCGCCGGTGGACAAGCTGCTGCTGTATTGCTACCACTACGATCCGGCGGCGGGAAAGTACGGACCGGTCGTGATGAATATGATAAGGGTGGGCGGCGCGGCGACGGTGATTGGATTTTTGACGCTGCTCCTGTGGATGCGGCGCAGAACAGCAAAGCAGCATCGCCTCACGACGGAAGGGGCTCGTTAGGAAATGCAGTTGAGAGTGCCATTTTCACCGGATCAGGCGTCCACTTTCGCGGGGCGGGTGGATGCGCTGTACGGCTTTCTCTGGTCCCTGACAATCTTCTTTGGGGTGCTTCTCTCGCTGCTGATTTTGTTTTTCGCTGTGAAGTATCGAAGGCGTCACGAGGATGAGATTCCGCGCGGCGTCGAGGGCTCGATGAGGCTTGAAATCGTCTGGACGGTTGTGCCCTTCATTGTCGCCATGGGGATATTCGTGTGGGGAGCGAATATTTATTACACGATGTATCGCCGTCCGGCTGAAGCGCTCGAGATCTCCGTTGTTGCCAAGCAATGGATGTGGAAGTTCCAGCACCTTGACGGACACCGCGAGATCAACGAACTCCATTTGCCGGTCGGCCGCAAAGTCAGGCTGATGATGACAACGGAAGACGTGATACACAGCTTTTTCGTTCCCGCGTTTCGAACAAAGATGGACGTGGTGCCGGGCAAGTACAGCACGGTCTGGTTCGAAGCGACCAGGCCGGGCCGCTATCACATTTTCTGCGCCGAGTACTGCGGCACAAGCCATTCGGGAATGATCGGGTGGGTCTACGTCATGGAAGCCCCCGACTATCAGGACTGGCTGAGCGGGGGCACGAGTGGCGGCTCGCTTGCTGCATCGGGTGAGAAGCTTTTTCAGCAGCTCGCTTGCAACACCTGCCACAAGACGGACGGAACTGGACGCGGGCCCGCGCTCGAGGGAGTCTTCGGCAAGGGGGTCAAGCTGCAGGACGGCGGCACTGTTACCGCCGATGAAACTTATCTTCGCGAGTCGATTCTGAATCCGCGCGCCAAGGTTGTAGCGGGCTATCAACCGATCATGCCTACTTTCCAGGGGCAGGTGACCGAGGAGCAGTTGCTCGAGCTTGCCGCTTACATCAAGTCGCTGTCGGCAAAGCAAAGCAGTGGCGCGCCGGCCGGCTCTTCGACGCCGGCTCAATTACCAAACCAGCCGGCTCAGCCGGCCAAAGGCGCGACGAAGCAATAGAGCAAAGGGTTTATGGAAAGCGTCGGAACAGTAGTACCGCCTCGCACTCACTACGTGAACGCAACGTACGGGCTTCGCTCGTGGCTGCTGACGATCGATCACAAACGAATCGCGCTGCTCTATCTGGCGTCGGTGACCTTCTTCTTTTTTCTCGGCGGCTTGTTCGCGGTGCTGATCCGAATCGAGCTGCTCACGCCAAAGGGCGACGTCTTTCAGGCTGAGACTTACAACCGGCTGTTCACGATGCACGGCGTCGTGATGGTCTTCTTCTTTTTGATACCGGCGATTCCTGCCGTGCTCGGCAATTTCCTGGTCCCGTTGATGATTGGAGCGAAGGACCTCGCCTTTCCTAAGATCAACCTTCTGAGCTGGTACATCTACAACCTGGGAGCGTTGCTCACGGTGATAGCGATCGTTGCGGGCGGAGTAGACACCGGATGGACGTTCTACACACCCTACAGCTCGACGTATTCGAACAGCAACGTGATTCTGACCGGACTCGGCGTGTTTGTAACTGGGTTCTCGTCGATCCTGACCGGCTTGAACTTCATCGTCACGATTCACACGATGCGCGCGCCGGGGCTGACCTGGTTCCGGCTTCCGCTGTTTATCTGGTCACACTACGCGACAAGCCTGATCATGATTCTAGGGACGCCGGTCATAGCGATCACGGTTCTGCTGCTTGCGGTCGAGCGCATCGCTCACGTTGGGATTTTCGATCCCGCGCTTGGCGGCGACCCGGTGTTGTTCCAACATCTGTTCTGGTTCTATTCGCATCCGGCGGTCTACATCATGGTTCTGCCGGCGATGGGAGTGATCAGCGAGCTGGTCGCGAACATGACGCGGAAGAACATCTTCGGCTACAAGTTCGTTGCTTTTGCGAGCATGGCTATCGCGGTGTTCGGGTTTTTGGTGTGGGGCCATCACATGTTCGTGAGCACCCAGTCGATTTATGCCGGTTTGGTTTTCTCGGTCTTGAGCTATGCGGTGGCGATTCCGTCGGCAGTGAAGGTCTTTAACTGGACGGCAACGTTGTACAAGAGTTCGATCTCATACAACACGCCAATCCTGTACGCGTTTGGCTTTATCGGGTTCTTTATCATCGGCGGAATGACGGGGTTGTTTCTTGCGGCCCTTGGCCTGGACGTACATGTTCACGATACCTATTTCGTGGTCGCGCACTTCCACTACATCATGGTGGGCGGAACGATTATGGGTTTTCTGGGTGGGCTGCACTACTGGTGGCCGAAGATCACGGGCCGAATGTACCCGGAGGGATGGGCGCGATTTGCCGCGCTTGTTGTCTTCGTCGGGTTCAACCTGACGTTCTTCCCCCAGTTTCTGGCCGGGTACATGGGCATGCCTCGAAGGTACTACGCCTACGCGGAAGAGTTTCAAGTGTTGAATGTGATGTCGACGGCGGGCGCTTCGATCTTGGGAGTGGGTTATTTGATACCGATGGTGTACTTCGTATGGTCGATGAGGTATGGGCCTCACGCCTCAGCGAACCCGTGGGGTGCGTTCGGATTGGAGTGGAGGACTTCGTCGCCGCCGCCGACGGAGAATTTTATCGAGACGCCGGTCGTGACGTGGGAGGCTTATGATTTCAACCCGCACGAAGAACCGGAGGTTATCGATATAACCAGGCACTGAGCCCTGTAGGGGCAGCCCTCCGTGGCCGCCCCTCATCGAGATCGAAGCCTCAGCGAGGGGCGGCCACGGAGGACCGCCCGTACAGGTTCAAGGAGACTCAACGTTGGCAGAAGTCCACACAGCACATCCGCCAGGGCTTGCGCACCATTTCGACAACATGGAGCAGCAGCGCGAAGCCGGCACTCTCGGGATGTGGGCCTTTCTCATAACCGAGATCATGTTCTTCGGCGGGTTGTTCCTTGCGTACATTCTCTACCGAACGAAGTTCCCTGATTCGTTTGCCGCTGCAAGTTCTCACCTCGACTGGAAGCTCGGCGCGTTCAACACCGCGGTATTGATCTTTAGCAGCTTGACGATGGCGCTGGCCGTCTATTATTCGCAAGTCGGCGACCGCGCAAAGCTGATCGGCTTTCTGATCCTGACAATCGCTTTGGGAGCGACGTTTCTGGTTGTGAAGGCGGTGGAGTACTACGACAAGTACGTCAAGCACCACATCCCCGGCCCGTTCTTTGGGTTCAAATGGGAGGAGTCCGCCGGCGATCCGAGACAGGTCGAGATGTTTTACTACATCTATTTCGCGATGACCGGCATACACGCTCTTCACATGGTGATCGGCATCGGAATATTGCTTGTCCTTGTGTTAATGGCGAAGCGCGGCCGCTTCACCCCGGAGTATCATTCGCCGATCGAGATTTCGGGGTTGTATTGGCACTTCGTGGATATCGTTTGGATTTTCCTGTTCCCGCTGCTTTACCTGTTGGGCGCGCACATACATTCTCACTGAGAGGGGCTGAGATGTCGGAGCACGTAGTCTCCAGAAAGACCTACTTCATAATCTTCATTGCGTTGCTGGTTCTGACCGCGGCCACGGTGTTGGTCGCGTATTTCGATCTTGGCCGGCTGAACGTGATCGTTGCGCTTTCAATCGCCGTCTTGAAAGCTACGCTTGTTGTGCTTTACTTCATGCATGTGCGGTACAGCTCGAGACTAACCTGGGTGTTCGTTGGCGCCGGGTTCTTCTGGCTTGCGATACTCGTAGCCTTCACGTTGAGCGATTACGCGACAAGGAACTGGGTCGTGATCGCCAAGTGAGTCTTTATAGCAGAGTGAGGAGGGGTTCCAATGATCAGACATCTCGTATGCAGTGCGGTAGTTTGCCTTGTCGCCGGGTTGGTCGCGCAGGCCGCTGAGCAAACCCGCGTGGTGATCTACGACGGCCGCGCGACTCAAGTGGGCGCCTCGCCAGATCAACCCCCCGGGGATTTGTGGGTGACGATGGCGGATCTGAAACGCGCGACCGGCTTCGTCGTCAAACCCCAGGGCGTCTGCCGCGAGCTGCTTTGCTTCCCGCTGCCAAGGAATCGCAAAGCCGACTTCGTGTCAAAGAAGGGGCGGGTGGTCTGGTTCAACCTCACCGAGTTCGCGCGGCTTATCAAGCAGCCGGTCGCCGCTGACCACAAGAACGCCGTCTGGTACTTCGGCCCGCGGCCCGATGTGCGCGACAGCTATATCACCTCGCTCGAGGCGCCCAACTTCGCGCTTCCTGATGCGAACGGAAAGATGCACTCGCTTTCAGACTTCAAGGGCAAGAAGGTGCTGCTTGTCACCTGGGCTTCGTGGTGAGGGTGCAGGTTTGACTTGCCAGGATGGCAAAGCCTTTTTCACGAGTTGAAAGACAAAAACTTCATGATCGTTTCCATTGCCGAGGACACCGGGGGAATCAAAGACGCCGGGCCCTGGATCGCAGCAGCAAAGCCTGAGTACACCGCGCTCGTCGACGACAAACACCTCGTCACCCACCTCTACAACATGGTCAACGTCCCGACTGCGGTCTGGATAGACGAGAAAGGCCGGATCGTTCGACCCAACGAAGTCGCGTACGTCGATAACCGCTACAAGGCAATGCACGGCATCGACGCGGCGCCGTATCTGGACGCGATCCGCGATTGGGTGGCGAACAGCGACCGCAGCGCGTTTGTCATGAGCGAGCAGCAGCGCAAAGAGAGGCTGAAGCCGCAAAGTCCGGATCGCGCGATGGCTGACGCCGAGTTCGCGTTGGGCGAGTATTTGTACAGGGAGGGGAAGGGTCCGGATGCGATCCCGCACTTCAAAGAGGCGCAGCGGCTGGCGCCCGACAACTGGAACTACAAACGGCAGGCGTGGGCGCTTTCGGATGCGGAGCGGGACTACGGGACAACTTTTATGAAGGAAGTGCAGAAGCTTGGGGGGAAGGCGTACTACGAGCCGCGAAAACTGCCAGAGTCGAAGAAGCCCTAAGCGTTCGCCGTACGCTAACGCTAAATGGTGGCGTCATCCTTCGGAACCGTGATATATCGTCACTTGCCGCACCCGGACATCCGGACTGGAGTTCCCGCGGCCGTCAACTTATACCATTCTAACCAAGGAGATTTTATGTCACACACGTCGATTCCCCAGCGCCGCTCAGTATTAGTGCTCGTCTTGGCACTGACGCTGATCTTCACCGGCGCAAGCTTGACCACGTATTCCGCGGCCGCCTCGAGTGCTTCAACGCCGGAACAAAAGGACAAAGACAAGGATAAGGGCAAGAAAAACAAAAAGGGTAAGAAGGCGAGGGCCACGAAGGCGCCGAGCACCGCGCCCACCACCATCGGCAAGCCTGTGCTTTGGGAAGATCGGGGAGAAATCGCGGAGCTTGATTTATACTACGGCATCGGCAGCGAGGAGGAGATGCCGAAACCGCCTTTTCAGTTCAAAGGCGAGGACGCGACTGGAACCAATCCGAAGATCAAAGTGATCGACGCCGCCGGGGTGAAGTGGAACATCAAATTTGATGAAGAGGTGCATGCTGAAGTCGCGGCTAGCCGAATCGTCTGGGCCTGCGGCTACATGGTGGAGGAGAGTTACTTCGTCCCTTCCGGCCGGGTGAACGGCGTGACGGGTCTGGGGCGCGCCAGGAAGTTTGTCAAGGCGGACGGCTCCTTCAAGGACGGCATGTTCGAGAAACGACCCGACGACGTCGCGCGAAGGAAGTCTCCGTGGTCTTGGAGCTCGAATCCGTTTTCCGGCACGAAAGAGATGTCCGGTCTGATCATGCTCAACGTGCTGGTGAACAACTGGGATTCGAAGGAAGAGAACAACGCGATCCTCGGAATGTACGATGAGGACCGCAAGGTCGAGGAGTGGTACACCGTGGCCGACTGGGGCGGGTCGTTTGGCAAGACTGGCTCGGTCCTCTCCCATACGAAGTGGGACCTCGACGATTTCGCCAAGCAGCGATTTATTGACGGCGTTAGCGGCAACACCCTGAAGCTGCATTACTCCGGCAAGATGTCCGGGGGGCGGAGCGTGCCGCTTGAACACGGGCGTTGGTTTGCAGGCATTATCGGCCAGCTCACGGACGATCAGCTTCGCCAGGCGTTCAAGGCCGCCGGCGCAACCCAGGCTGAAACCGAGGGCTTCACCAGACAACTGCGCCGGAAGATCAACGAACTGAGGTCGGCTACCGGACACTGAGCGTAGATCCTAACAGCAGAACAGAAGGCTGCCGCAAGGCTCGAGAAACCATAATCGAAGCACCGCCGATCATCTGTGTGGAAGTCGGATGTGCTTGCCAGGATAAGGGCTGGGACTTCATTTCCCCAGCCCTTAAGATTTTGTTGGTGGATTGCCACGACGGTAACTGCGGTTGCTGGGATTCAAAAGCACGCTGTGGTCTTGGCTGAGACCACCTATGAACGATCCACCAAGTGAGAGACTGTGCGACATTTGCGACGGCGGAACTCCGTCAGGATTTCAATGTGCCGGCTCGCCGTCAAGGCACATTTCACTCCTAAAAGAGTGCGCATCCGCGCGGCCCCTGGTGCTATAACATGCAACCACTGCGTGGTTGTGCCAGCGTAGCTGGGATAGGGTTATCCCCAACCTAAGTCAAATGAATTTCGAGATCGTGCGCAGCCTGTGTGGTTGGGGGCTCGATCACTCGTTCGAACAACCCGCGCGGCTCGAATGGAGATTGCACCGGGTTTGATGTAGTCTTTCTGTTCAGATTTGATCTGCTCGCAACGTTAGGGCTCATCAACCAACTCAAGATTCAATATGCCTGCGCGAAAGAACAAGACACACCTGCAACTCAATCTTAATGGTGAGCAGGTCGAGGTGGCGTTTGCGCCTCACAAGACCTTGCTTGAAGTACTGCGCGAAGACCTTGCCTTAACAGGAACAAAGCACGGCTGCGAGCTTGGCGAGTGCGGCGTGTGCACCGTCTTGATCGACGGCCAGCCGATGCTGTCCTGTCTCTTTCTTGGTCTGGACGCCGAAGGCCGCGCGATCACCACAATCGAGGGCATGGCAGAGAACGGGCAGCTCCATCCATTGCAGGATACTTTTGCTGATCTCGGCGCGGCCCAATGCGGCTACTGCACGCCTGGTTTCCTGCTAACCGCGAAAGAGCTGGTTGAGAAGAATCCCGACCCGAGCAGAAGTGAGATTTGCGAAGCGCTCGCAGGCAATCTCTGCCGCTGCACAGGGTATCTGAAGATCTACGAAGCCGTCGAGCTTGCGGCGGCGCGAATGCGGGGCGAAGCCGCGGAGCCTGTCAAAGAGACGATCTATGGCTATGAATAACGGCAACGGCGGAGCGAAGAGAGTAGTCGGCAAGCCCTTTCGCAAAGTTGACGCGCGCGCGAAATGCACGGGCCAGACTAAGTTCGCCGACGATGTGGTGCTGCCGCGAATGCTCTTCGCCAGGCTGCTGCGAAGCCCGGTGCCGCACGCGTTGATCAAACGAATCGACGTGTCTCGCGCGTTGAAGCTTCCGGGCGTTGTAGCAGTTCTGACCGGCCGGGAATTGCCGATTCCATACGGCATTCTTCCTGTCAGCCAGGACGAACATACGCTCTGTATCGAGAAGGTCCGGTTCATCGGCGACCCGGTAGCAGCCGTGGCGGCGATCGATGAGGACACCGCCTTCGATGCGTTGGATCTGATCGAGGTCGAGTACGAACGGCTGAAGAGCATCTCTAGCATCGAAGAGGGAGTGCTGGTCGAAGACCCTCGGATTCACGACTACGGCGACGGCGGCAACATCCACAAGAAGGTCTCGCTCGAATTCGGCGACGTTGAGGAAGGCTTCCGCGAAGCCGATCTGGTTCGCGAAGATATCTTCTTCTACGAGGGGAACACTCATCTTCCGCTTGAGCAGCACGCGGCGCTTGCCCACTTCGATCCGGATCAAAAGCTTACCCTGTGGAGCGCGACTCAGACGCCGCACTATGTTCATCGCGCGCTGGCGAAAGTGCTCGAGCTGCCTGCCAGTCACATCCGCGTGATTGCGACGCCCAACGGCGGCGGCTTTGGCGGCAAGAGCGATCCGTTCAATCACGAAATCGCGGTCGCAAAGCTCGCGATGATGACCGGCCGTCCCGTCAAGATCACTCTTACGCGCGAGGAGGTCTTCTACTGTCATCGCGGCCGCCATCCGGTGCTGATGTGGGTCAAGACCGGCGTGAAGAACGACGGCGCGATCACTGCGATGCATTTCAGATCGTTTCTCGACGGCGGAGCCTACGGAAGCTACGGCGTCGCGAGCACGTTCTACACCGGCGCGCTTCAGACGGTGACGTACAACCTGCCGCGCTACAAGTTCGAAGGCTTGCGGGTGTTCACCAACAAGCCGCCTTGCGGACCCAAGCGCGGACACGGCACTCCGCAGCCGCGCTTCGCGGTTGAAGCGCAACTGGACAAGATTGCCGAACAGCTCAAGATCGATCCGGTCGAGATTCGAAGCCGTCATCTGGTTCCGCCGAACTCGCTGACCGCCAACTATCTTCGCGTCGGGAGCATGGGCTTGCAGAAGTGCATCGACAAAGTGGTCGAGGGTTCCGATTGGAAGAACAAGTTCGGCAAGCTTCCTTATGGCCGCGGCGTCGGCCTCGCGTGTAGCTCGTACCTCTGCGGCGCGGGCTTGCCGATCTACTGGAACAACATGCCGCATTCGGGAGTGCAGCTTCGGCTGGATCGCCAGGGCGGCGTGTGCGTGATGTGCGGATCGATCGACATCGGACAAGGCTCGGACTCGGTGTTGGCTTACGTCGTCGCTGAAGTGCTGGGCATCGATCCGTTCGACATTCGAGTCGTCACCGCTGACACCGATCTTACACCGGTGGATCTGGGCAGCTATTCGAGCCGGGTTACGTTGATGACCGGCAACGCGGCGCTTCAGGCTGCGGAGCGCGCTCGAGAGTTGTTGACGATAGCAGTAGCCGAGAAACTCCAGGCGCCGATCGAGAACATCGGGTTCGCGGATCGTCGGGCTTTTGACGTCGAAAACCCGGCGAGTGGGGTGACGTTTGCCGAAGCGGTCCAGCTTGCGGAATCGAAGTACGGCACAATAGGAACGGTCGGTTCCTACACGCCGCCGCGTTCTGCGGGCAGGTACAAAGGCGCGGGAGTAGGGCCGTCTCCGGCTTACAGTTACTCGGCGGCAATTGCCGAAGTGGATGTCGATCCAGAAACCGGAATCGTGATCGTCGAACGCGTCTGGATCGGACACGACATCGGACAGTCGATTAACCCGGTCCTGGTGATGGGGCAGGTCGAAGGCAGCGTGTACATGGGATTGGGCGAAGCGTTGATGGAAGAGATGACATATCGAGGGAACCGGAACGTCGTGCACAAGTTTCCATCGATGCTCGAGTACAAGAGCCCGACCACCCTTGAGATGTGCGACGTGAAGACCTACTTGATCGAAGACCCTGATCCGAACGGCCCGTTTGGAGCTAAAGAAGTTGGGCAGGGGCCGTTGCTGCCGGTTCCGCCTGCGGTGGTGAACGCGATCTACGACGCGGTGGGAGTGCGAATCGACGAAGTGCCTGCTTCGCCTGAGAAGGTGCTGGCGGCGATTCGCGCGAAGGCTCAGGGGAAGGAAGGCCGCTTTGGTCCGGCTTCAGTGCCGGAGATCGAGTGGCCGGTTACTATCAAGGTTCCAACACCGGCAGAGGGTGGCGACGGCAAAGAATTGCCGCCTATGGCTGTGCACGTGAAGGATTGAGGAGATTTCGGATGAAGGATATTAACCTCGACATTCGACGCAAGGGGCGGGCTTGGAATGGGGACGAGGCCGCGCTCCGCATACGAGAGTTTCCTGCTAGAGCAGAAATGATTGACGGCAAATTCTTTTGGACTGAGGAGGAAAGACTGACAGCTCTGGGCATGCTCCTGGAGAACGTCGGTATTGATAAAGCAATCCGGCTCGGCGAACCGCAACTGTGGAAAGAGGCAATTGTGGCTTTGGAAGGAAATTGATACAGCCATGATGCGACTTCCGAAATTCAGCTACCGCGTGCCGAAGAAGATCTCGGACGCGGTCAAGATGATGGCCGATGCCGGTCCCGACGCGAGTTTTGTCGCTGGCGGCACCGACCTCTATCCGAACATGAAGCGGCGCCAGCAGACGCCGAGGACGGTCATCTCGGTGACTCGGCTGCGAGAGCTTCAGGAGATTCGCGGCGACGCAGAAACAGGAATGGTCATCGGAGCTTCCGTGTCGCTGACCGATCTCTGCGAGCACCCGATTATTCAACGAGACTATCCCGTGGTCGCAAACGCAGCGCGGCTGATCTCAACCCCGATCCTCAGGAACATGGGAACGATCGGCGGCAACCTGCTGTTGGACACGCGGTGCAACTACTACGATCAGAACTACGAGTGGCGGAAGGGAATCAACTTCTGCTTGAAGAAAGACGGCGACGTCTGCTGGGTCGCGCCGAGCAGCCCGAAATGCTGGGCCGTGCAATCATCCGATCTTGCGCCGGTGATGGTGGCGATTTCCGCGAAGCTTCGGTTGGTCTCGACAGTCGGAGATCGGCTGATCGACGCCGCCGGAATTTACAACGACGATGGCATTCAGTATCTGCACAAGCGGCCCGGCGAGCTGCTGACCGAGATTCATCTTCCGCCCGTGAATACCACCCGCGCCGTCTATAAGAAGCTCAGGCGGCGGGGCTCGTTCGACTTTCCTGTTCTTGGAGTAGCAGCCTCAATTGATGTATCGAAGGACGGCATTATTCGAGAAGCCCGGCTTGTGCTGGGCGGAGTTGCGCCGTCGCCGATTCAAGTTCGAGAAGCCGAAGCGTCACTCGTAGGTCATCTGCTCGACGACCAGCGCATCCACGCTGCAACCGAAGCCTGCTACATAAAAGCTCGTCCGCTGGACAACACCGATTTTGTGATGGGTTGGCGAAAGCAGATGACTCGGCCTTTTGTCAGGCGGGCGCTCGAAGAGTTGCGGCGCTCGACACAGAACAGAGACGAGTGGTGAGCAATAGGAAAGACGATGAAGCTGTACGGGCGTCCCTCCGTGGGCGC
>JBASRN010000344.1:0-39792 GCA_049273855.1 Blastocatellia bacterium | reverse complement strand
GAGCGGATGGGACTGACGATGTACGGACAGATGACGGCCGGCTCCTGGATATACATCGGAAGTCAAGGAATCGTTCAAGGCACATTCGAGACGTTCGCGGCGGCCGCGAACAAACACTTTGGCGGATCGTTGGAAGGCAAGCTCGTCGTGTCGGGCGGGATGGGTGGGATGGGCGGAGCTCAGCCGCTTGCGGCGACGCTCAACGGCGCGTGCTTTCTAGGCGTCGACGTCGATCCTGAGCGAATTGCAAAACGATTGAGCACCGGCTACTGCGATCGACAGACTTCGAGTCTTGACGAAGCGCTTCGCATGATCGAAGAAGCGCGGTCGAAAGGCGAGGCGGTTTCGGTTGGACTGGTCGGCAACTGCGCGGACGTACTGCCCGAGCTGTCGCGGCGGGACATCGTGCCTGACTTGTTGACCGATCAGACGAGCGCTCACGACGCGTTGAACGGCTACGTTCCGAACGGATTGAGCCTCGCCCAGGCTGTGGCGCTCAGGCGAGATGATCCGGACGAATATATCCGCCGCTCGAAGCGCACGATGGCTGTGCACGTTCGCGCGATGCTCGATCTAAAGCGCAAGGGCGCCGTGACTTTCGATTACGGCAACAACATTCGCGCTCAGGCCAAAGACGCCGGGGTCGAAGACGCGTTCGAGATACCCGGATTCGTGCCCGAGTACATACGCCCTCTGTTCTGCGAAGGGCGAGGCCCGTTTCGCTGGGTTGCGCTTTCGGGCAATCCCGAGGACATTCGCAAGACCGACAACCTCGCGTTGGAGTTGTTTCCCGACGATCAAGTGCTGTCGCGCTGGGTTAAGCTTGCTCGCGAGCGTGTTCAGTTCCAGGGGCTGCCCGCGCGAATCTGTTGGCTCGGTTATGGTGAGCGCGCGGAGTTCGGTGAAGCGATGAACGATATGGTTCGAACAGGCAAGCTCGAAGCGCCGATCGTCATCGGCCGAGATCATCTCGACACCGGCTCGGTGGCTTCGCCCTATCGCGAGACGGAAGGTATGCGCGACGGCTCGGACGCTATAGCCGACTGGCCGTTGCTAAACGCGTTGTTGAACACCGCTTCAGGTGCATCGTGGGTATCGATTCACAACGGAGGCGGCGTGGGGATCGGCTACTCGCTTCATGCGGGTCAGGTGACGGTCGCGGATGGAACGGAAGACAGCGCGCGGCGGTTGAATCGAGTGTTGACCAACGATCCGGGGATTGGCGTAGCTCGCCACGTCGATGCCGGATACGACGACGCGAAGCGAACCGCGAAAGAGAAAGGGATCAAGATCCCGCAATGATAGAGCGAGGCCCTACTTCCACTCTGGGGTGGGAACTTACCCCCCCGCGCTCTACACAACATTTGATTAGATTTTCACTTGAGGCAACGCGGGTACTTGCTCCTCGCGTGGCCTTGATCTCTTTCGATACGCGCGAATGAAGAACGTCTTATCGCCTATCTCCAGATCTGGATCCTCATCAGGGCCGAAGTTCGCTACCTGCTCGAAGTTCTCCTCGACCCATTGCATCAACCTCTGACAATAGTCGCGGCCGAACACCGATGCTCCAAACTCCGAAGTCGGCCGGTTCGTCACCATGACCACCTGCGTATTCGAGTCGATCAGTTGACGGATAGCGCGCGCCTCTCCGTCGGGATCCAGAAACCCAGGCGTGGTGATCTCTTCCCGAAGCGGGTTCGGACGGGCGGTAAAGAAGTTCAGGGACGTGCCCTCGGGCATAACGGCCAGCGGCTGGCCCGCCGGTACCTCCCGGTTTATGAAGTCGATAGCTTCGTTGACCGACTCGCCGAGGTCTGGAACCGCGATCATCGTACCTCTGGCGGTGACGATCGGATACGTGTTTCTGGATCGATAGCGGTACGCCAACAGGCCGGATGTTGCGATCGCGTCGATGATGATCAGCCCGATTGCCAGGTTGCGAGCGAGCCATCGCGCGCGTCCGTCGCGAAAGAGATCGGCGAATGGATGCGCCCAACCGTAGGTGAACATTATGACCGACGCGGGCAGCAGGTATGAGCTATACGCTCCGCCGCTTCGAACCCTCAGAATGACTCGCGCGAGACTCACCAGCGCGTACACTGCGACGACGATCAGCACCAGGGCGCGTTTATCAATCCAGCCGCTCGTCGAGACTCCCTTTAGATACCGGAAGCCCACGACAACCAGGAAACCTGCCAGAAGCAGCGGCATTGCGAGATAAGGGCCCTTGTCCCACTGCAAAGCACCGACGATCGGGATCGCAACAAACATGACCGTCGAGAGCGCAAGCAGGAGCCATAACTGTGAATAGCTCACGCGTCCCGCGTCAGCGGGAAGGTCCGCGAGCTTAACCTGGGGCGCTCTCAGACGCTTTTCGCGGTTGGCTATCAACAAGCTAATCGCCGCTATGACCAATGCGAGCGAAGTAATTTTTAGGGTCGCGCCGATCATCAGCCTCACTGACTGGAGCGGTTGATCGAACCCTGACACACGCTTATTAAAGTAGACAAGCTCAGCCGGAAGATTGCTAAAGAAGAGAAAGCTGTCAGCCGAGAGCGCAAGCCAACCTACTTGCGCGCCAATTACAGAGTAGACCGCGACAACCAGCCCCGCTGCCGGAATCAGAAAGAGCCCCCCAAGTACGAGCGCCCGGCGCGGCTGGCGAATGCTAACAAGCGCGATGGCAGCAATCCCAGCGGCTAGCGCTGCGAACCCCATTTCAGTCTTGGCCAGAGTCGCAAGCGCCGCCATCACTCCCGCCGCTATCAGCAGGGGTCGTGAGCCGGCGTCGCGGGTCTTTTTGTTACTCGCGCCGAGAACCTGCTGTTCGTCGCGCGTTCCAACAAAATGCACCAGCAGCGCCAGCGAAGCCAGCCCGAGCGCGCAACCGTGAAGCGCGGAGTAGGAATAGGGCAGAATGTAGTTCCCGGCTTGCTTGAACGCGCACAACCACATCACGCTCAACGTCGCCGCCAACGCCGGCGCTCGGCCCATCAACTGCCGCGAGAGCCAGTAAACCAGCGCCAGTATCATCAGCGCTGTGAAAATGCCATCCGCATAGAGCACTCCCAGCGATGGTCCGAAGATCCGGTACAACATTGCGTTGATGTAAGGTGACAAGGGACCGTAGATGTGGCGGACGTCCGAGTAGAGCATCTGCCCATCCGCCAGTCGAAGCGGCTGGTTCATCTCACGTGCGCAGTCTACGAGTGGGTTGCCCCACCGCTGCCACGAAGCGGCGAGTCCAAAGATAAACGACACTGCGATGAGGACGACCCACGGCAGGTCGCGCTTGTTTATCCGAGGCGTCACGATGAAGCCGGATTATAGGTGATGTCTCCGGCGGTGACAAACACTAACGCACTCGTCCTTGCTAAGCAGGCAATCGGACGACTACCTCACTCACCGGGGGGCGCCGTGTCGCGCCCAATTCGTGGCTCGGATGCTTCCAGGAAGCTCGTAGTCTGCTCGGTGACACTCGATGGCTCGTCGGCCAGGAGCTTGGGGCTCGGTTTATCGGCTGCCTCCTTCGCCCAGGTCCGTTGGCGCGATTGCGGAAGCATCATCTGCAGGAATGGATAGCACATTAGCGCCATCCCAAAAAAGGCGATAAACAGCATGATGACGTTCAAGTAGGGTGTGAAATCTCCCGCGGGTTGGATCTGCTCCTTGCCGAGGATTTTTAAACTCGCTCCCGCGGCCACAGCAGCGAACGTGATGATCATGCCCCAGATCAGCATTGCGCGCTGTGCTCCCTCGAAGACTCCTTCTTTGCGCTTCTCGGGCTTCGTGATATCGGTCTGACTATTTATGAGCTCTGCAACAGCCTGCAACTCCATTCCACACGAACGGCAGAATTTTTGATCCGCGGAAGCCTCTGCTGAGCAGTTCGGACAGTACATCGGTTACAAGTCTCACTCGCTGCGCGGGATGTCCCTGGGAATCACCGAAGGCTCCTCTTCAAATAGCTTCGTCGTGCCTTCGGTGACGCTCGAGACCGGCTGGCGTGGCCTCTCGGGCGGAAGTGTCATCTGCTGCGGGTTCGGCAACACTGCTCGATCGTGCGAGGGCAGCGCGAGCGAAGGCGCCTTGGGCAAGAAACGCGAGTAGATCATTACCCCAACTCCAATCATCATCACCAGTGCTCCGAGCGGCGCCAGGTTATTGATGAGGATACCAAGAGTTTGATTCAAGCCTTCGACTGCGCCACCCGCGATAACCAAAAGGATTGCCAGCATCAGACCACCCCACAACGTCGCAAAACCAATTCTCATCATTTTGCGACGAGGGCTCCTTGCGAGTTGATCGGTGACATCATCCGGCTGAATATCGCCGGTGATCGTTTTGGCGACCAGCTGCAAGTCCATTCCGCACGAGCGGCAAAACTTTCTCTCAGCCGCCGCCGTCTGAATTCCACAGTTCGGACAGTACATTTAGCTCCTCGCCTAAAGGTATTCGGGTTTGATCAATCGCTCGCGCTGAAAGCCCCGAGCCAGCCTGTAAGATAGCGAATAAAACAACGGAGAAACAAACTCGTGATGATGCCTGGCCAAATCAAGCGCGAGATGCAAAACGTACCCCGAGAGCAGTCCAACCAGGAACGGCGTTCCGGCGCTCGCCGCCAGGACTATTAGAACGACAAGCAATTCGTAGGAGTGAAAGATGAGCGGCAAACGCACCAGCTTGCGGCGTTGAAAATATCGATGGACCCTCGAAGCCTCGCCTCTGGCAGTGGCATCGCCCGCGGCTTTCCCTGAGGATAAGGCAGCTCCTCGGCGAATGGACCACCATTGATCCACAACGTGGTCGGCGTCGATCGCGAAGCCGCCCAACATCGCTCCGGCCAGCGCGGCACTCGATCCCGTCGCCCAGTAGAGCGCGCCGCCCGCCGCAAGAGATGACCAGAAGTGATGTTTGGCCTTCATTGGCTCTTTTACTTGCTCGTTCTTCGGTTGCTATACTCCGGCGTACCTTAAACTTCAATCTGCGCGGCTCGCATCCTATGCTAATCGGCGGCGGCACGGGCCGGATACACCGGGTGGAACCCTTGAATCTTATAGCAAGAAGAAACGCATGCCAAAACTCGATACGACAACTTCGGCTGATCTGTTTGCCCGCGCTGAAAAAGTAATACCCGGCGGAGTCAACAGCCCCGTCCGCGCTTTTCGGGCCGTCGGCTGCTCACCCCTGTTTATCCGCGAAGCTAGCGGCGCAACGATTACGGACGCAGACGGCAATCGTTTCATCGACTACGTCGGCTCGTGGGGTCCGATGATTCTTGGTCATGCGCACCCGGTCGTCATCGAAGCCGTGCGTCGTGCCGCCGAGCGGGGAACAAGCTACGGCGCGCCAACCGAACTTGAAATCGAAATGGCGGAGAAACTCATCGAAGCTTTTCCCTCAATGGAGTTGGTTCGCCTGGTTAGCTCGGGCACCGAAGCCGTGATGAGCGCGCTGCGAGTGGCTCGCGGCTTTACCGGCCGCGACCGCATAGTCAAGATGGAAGGCTGCTATCACGGGCACAGCGACAGCTTGCTTGTGAAGGCGGGCTCCGGGCTTGCGACGTTCGGCACGCCCGACAGCAGCGGGGTGCCCGCTGATTTCGCTCGCAACACCCTGGTTGTTCCATACAACGACGAACAGCGGCTCAGACAAGTGTTCGAAGAACAGGGAAGCGAGATCGCTTGCGTTATGGTCGAGCCGATCGCCGGAAATATGGGTTGCGTGCCGCCGAGGCCGGGCTACCTCGAAACTGTGCGTGAAGTCACGGCCAGCAACGACGCGCTGCTGATCTTCGACGAAGTGATCACCGGATTCCGTGTTGCTTACGGAGGCGCGCAGGAGCTGTACGGGGTTAAGCCTGATATGACTTGCCTTGGGAAGATCATCGGCGGCGGATTGCCGGCGGCTGCCTTCGGAGGGCGGTCTGAGGTGATGAAGAAGATCGCCCCGCTCGGTTCGGTGTATCAGGCCGGAACGCTTTCGGGTAACCCGTTAGCCGTTACTGCCGGGATTGAGACGCTGAAGCTTCTGAAACAGATAAACCCTTACGCGGAACTTGAACGGCTAAGCGCAAAGCTAGAACATGGTTTGCGAGAAGCGTCTGCTCAAGCGGGTGTCCCGGCGACGATTAATCGCGTAGGCTCCTTGATGACTGCGTTCTTCACCGAAGGCCCCGTAACTGATTGGCCGAGCGCGGCAAAATCTGACACCGAGCGGTACGGCCGCTTCTTCCGCGCTATGCTTGACGAAGGAGTTTATCTTGCGCCTTCGCAGTTCGAATGCGGGTTCATCAGCCTCGCGCACACGGATGAACTTATCGACCGAACGATTGAAGCGGCACGGTTAGCCATTCATGCCGCTTAGCCTCAACAGGGCCTGTGCGAATTCTGTTGAGCAGCCTGATACGTCCACTCGTATCGAGCGACTTGATCCTACCCTCGATCTGTGGCGAGATCGTTCCGAGCTTTCTAATTGCTTCGATAACCACATCAGGTTCAACGGGACCCTCTTCGGGTTTGACGAGCACTTCCGCGCCTTTGAAGTCGTACCCGTCGCCGCCTCCCAGCCCATAAGCGTTCACCGCCATCGTGTAGCTCCCACCTTGTTCGACAGCCTTACCGCCCAGTTCGATGCTCGTGATGCGCGAGCCAACCGGCCGCCTCTGGTCGTAGGTGAACGAGAGCCCGGACACCTGGGGGAATCTTCCGTCTTCTTCGCCGGCCGCGCTCACACCGTTCTCCAGTAACCGCTTGATGTGCGCGCCGGTCAGTCGGACCTTCACCAGCGTGTTTTCGAATGGAAGGATCGAGAGGATGTCTTTCTTTGTCAGGTCGCCGGGTCCGTAGGTTGCGTCCGACCGAATGCCGCCACTGTTGACCAGCGCGCAATCAGCTCCTAAGGCCTGTTTGTAGGCATCGGCCAGGAAGTTGCCGAGGTTGCTCTCCCCGCGTCTGATGACCGAAGCGCGAGCCTCCAACACAACTGAGGTCCTGCCGATCACTTCCCCGAGGCTGGAGTTCAACTGCTTCTCGTATTCAGCGATCACCGCCGCAACTGTTGGATCGTCCCGGATTGTGTCGGTCACCGGGATCGCCTGGAAGTCGGCCGATTCCAGCCTGAAACGAGGCCGCCTCGAAACGCGATTGCGCGAGGGTCGCGGGCGCCGGGTTGTCACTCGAACGACGTTCAAATCGATACGGCCAAGGTTGCGAGCGTCCGAGCCCATCTTTGTAATGGGCGTGCGGCCCGCGACTGATTCGAGCAGCTCGTGCTCGTGGCCGCCGACTATCAGGTCAATGTCGGCTTCCGCAGCGAGTCTCTTGTCTTCGCGCATCGGCAAATGAGTGAGCGCGATGATCAGGTCGGCGCCCCGACGGCGAAGCTCGCGGGACAGTTGCTTTCCCACCTTGATCGGATCATCGAAGCGTATACCGGGTCCGGGGGCGGACATGAACGCGGTCTCTGACAGCAACAGCCCAAAGACCGCTATGCGCACACCGCCCAGCTCGCGAATGATATACCGGCTCGCGCCTCCGAAGGGCTTGCCGCTTCGCCTGTCAAACACATTTGCGATCGTGTAGGCGAATCGCGACTCTTTCATTCTTTCGAGCAACACTTCGGGACCAAAGTCGAATTCGTGGTTTCCAAGAGTGGCGATGTCCAGGCCGGCCGCGTTGAGCGCTGCAACCATCTGCTTGCCTTTGAAGAGGCGGGAAGCGACCGAAGGTGAGATGAAATCACCCGAAAGCAGAAAGAGCGTGTTGGGCGACGCCGCGCGGATCTCTTTCTGCAACGCGCCAACGCGAGCGAGACCGCCTCGCTTGCCTTTGTCTACCGGCGTGACTTGATACACGTCATTGAGTTGAAGGATTGTGATTGTCGCTGATGTAGAGGTTTGCTTCTGTTGCCCGCCTGCATAGCCGGGCGTAAGCGCAACGACGCACAGCAAGCAAAGGAACATTCGTGGCCGCATCTCAGTCCGTCCTTTCAAGGTTCTGACTCGAAGAAGGGGGCGACAATCTTACAAAACGCGCGGGCGAACGCGAAATCGAACTGAGTGCGTTCAGTTGGGGTCGCGGTGTCTCTCAGGAACGGGAGTCATGTGGCGAGTCGTGCCTTCGGTGACGCTTGGAGGCGGCAGCGTCTCGAAGCCAGGTTGAGGCGGGAGAGTGGCAGCATTGACCGCTGGCGGCATGGCAGGATAGTTAGCTGCGGGGTTCAGTTTTTGAGCTTGCAGCGCGGTTACGATCTCGGCGACACCCTTGCCCAGAAGTGCGAACGCCGGAATCAGCAGCCAGAACCACCAGAGCTTGCCGGCTGGCGCGAAGAAGAACGCGCCGGCCGAAACTAAAACGAAGCCCAGCCCCATAAAAACTTTGGTGATTCCGTTACCCAGGTTGGCCGGACCGCCGTGCTCGAAGTCGTGCCTGTTTTTTCGGCCGCGCGGCGCTTCGGGCAAGCGGCCGGTTATGGCTTGCGGCACCAGGCTCAAGTTAGTTCCGCACGAGCGGCAGAATTTCGTTCCATCGCCGTTTTGGGTTGCGCAAGTAGGGCAGTACATGTGTTCACCTCGATTCGTCTCGGAAGCATAAACGCTTAGCGGGACGGATTCAATCCAAAGGCGGGCACGATCCTACCTCAGCATGAAATCCATCTGGACCTTCGTCCAATATGGAATCGGCTTGCCGTTCGTTGTAGCAGGCGAGAACGTTAGCTTGCGGACTGTCTCTTCGGCCTGCTCATCCAGGCCGTGGCCTAACCCACGAAAGAGCAATTATTGCTGACCGACAAACACAAGCTCAACCCTACGGTTCATCGCTCGTCCAGCCGCCGTTCGCGCCCTCGAGATCGGAACCGAAGCTCCGCGGGATTCCACTCTGAAGTTTGTCCGCGAGACGCCGAGCGCGGCGATGTATTCGGCCACCGCCTGCGCTCGTCCGAGCGCGAACGCCTCTGAGCCGGCCCGCGCGTCGGAGTGCCCTTCAATCGTAAAAGCCGCATCGGGATGGCCGGCAATCACCCTCGCCAGTTCGTCCACCTTTGCTTTGACTCGCAGCGCCAGGGCGGTTTGATTGGGCACGAAAAAAGCGTCCGGGAGAGTTGCGATAAAGCCGCTGCCGCTTGGCTTTACTTTTACAATAGCCACGACGGCCGCCTGCAAAGCTCCGAAGTCGCGTCGCCGGGCCTCCGCCTGTTGTCTTTCGCGCTCGGCTCGCTCGATCTCCGATAGCCTCGCGGATGCAGTCGAGTTCTGAGATTGCAAGTCTGTGATAGTCGCACGGGCCTCGGAAAGATCCCGATTAGCGCGATCGAAGTCATCGCGAAGCCGCTGATTCTCAGCCTTGAGCTGGCGGTTCTCGGCTCGCGCATCGGCGCCTTCACGAAGCGCGCGGTCAAGCTGATCTCCCATGCTGGTGCGAGCTATCTCTGCCGCCTTCAAGCGAGTTTCACTATCCAGAAGACGCGTGCCAAGGTCCTCGGCGTTCTCGGTCGCCCGGCGAACTTCGGCGTCACGGCGCGAGATCTCGGCGCGACGAGCGGAGGCGATGGCGCGTTCCTCTGAGATGTCGCGCGCGCGCACCGAAAGCGCAATCGAGTCGCGCGAGATGCGCCCGACTTCGTGGACATCCTGACCCCTGCGGTATGCCGCCTCGGCCTGATTCAACAAGAAGGTGGCTCTGGTAAAGTCATCCGGGTCGTAGCGCTCGCCGTCAGCAAGCCGCGCGATCTGAAGGGCGCGGCGCGCTTGCAGCAACTCCATCGGAATCTTGTTGTAGTCGCGCTCCGCTACCTGGGGCAGTGTCGTGTCGGTGTAGTACTGACCCGTGTCGCCGGTGAAATAGATGTTGGAACTTTGAATTGAAACTTTGTCGGTGTTAGGCGCCAGATTCTCGAGAATAACTTTCTGCGATGGCAGCTTGACCAGGAAGTGAGGCTCGGCGGTTATGATCATCGCGAACGTTTGGTGCGGTGTAGCCGCCTTCAAGCGAGCAGAGTCTCCTTTCAATCGGAACTCGCCGAGATTATCCACCTGACCCGCCGGCGTGATCGCCCACAACACGTAAGTCGTGTAATCGCCGCCGTAGTTGTATGCCGGAATCATGTTTTCAAGTCTGATGTCGATCTCGCTCTCGTTCCGCTTACGCCAACGCTCGACGGTGGCCTCGGCCCTTGCGGTGGGTCTGAGCGTGGTGCCCGCGAAAGGGATGCTGATCGGGTCTCGGTAGTAAGTTATTGCGATTGTCTTGCGGCGAGCGTCGCCTCCGCCTTGCGCTTTTCCCGACGGGGAGAGCGTCAAAACTGTTAGCAGGATCAGGATTGCGGACCAGATCGAACGATTTGTCATTATCAATCCTCTCGCGGTTGAAATCGAAGCCGACAGAATGCGCCCGTTGCCACTTCAAACGCCCATAGCTTCGTGAGGTTTCAGCAAAAGATTTTAACAAGCAGGATGATCAGTGGCCAGTGGTCGCATTCGGTGAGCTTACAGGGGACCGAGAGACAGCCCAACGCCAACATCACCCGGCCCACGCAATTGACCGCCCTCAGCCTTCTTATCCTCTTCTCACCATCTCCATTGCTGTTTCGGATTTCTGGAAGCCCATCTTCTCCCAGAATCCGTCACTTCCTCTTCCTGCCCTTAATACCCAGGTTATGTTCTCTGGCTCTTCTACATCCATCAATCTCTTGACCAACTCTCCTCCTATTCCTTGCCTCTGCCTGTCATTTGCTACCGCTACTGTTGAGATATAGCCGTTCGATGCCCCATCAAACAAAGCTCTAGCGAACCCAACAACCCGCTTTCCCTCTAATGCCACGATAGTTCGGCTAGCTCCCTGAATCATTCTTTCAAATCTGTTTGAATCCTGAACACGTTTTTGCCAGCCTGCTTCAATTAAGAGTTGGCGTACATTGCCGTAATCATCAGGTTCTATCGGCCTGAAAATCGTTTTCATATCGCCCCTATTTCACTCTCGCTCAGCACGAAGCGTGCAAACTCGGGCTTCGGCACATCCGGTACGAAAGCTGAGCGACGCGCGGTGGTTACGCCTAGCGCAACGAGTTTGCCGTCCCGGATTGCGGGCAGGCCGAGAGAGAGGGGTAACATGCAGTAGGTGGTGCCCCCTTCGATCGCGTTTGCGATCGTATTTGCGTTCGAATCGGTAGGTAGGGGAGGCACATGCAGCGTCTTTATGCCTGCCGCCTGATTGAATTTCTCGACCCCAACGTGCGTACCGGTGCCTATACCGGTGGAGAGTAACTTGAGCTCACCCGAAAAGCTCGCAGTTCCATAATTTCCTCCTGCGTTGTGTTCCTGACGCATAACGTATGATTCTAGGGTTTCCGCATAAAACACGACAGTTGTTCTTCTTTCCGCATGACGCGCACAAAGCGCAGCCGGACCTGATCCAAGAGTTTGAGCTTTGGCGCGGTGGCTTGCTGCGACTGCTCACTACTATCGGGCGGTACACGTGAGGCGGGACTTTGCATTGCGCGCTCGGGTTGCGGGCGCGAATATACTCCGTGGTCGGATTGTAAGCAAGCCGGTTGTCGGAAGGCGGAAGGCTGTCGCCGAAGGGCCGCTGGGCGGTTTGGTGCTAAGCGCCGATCTCGCGGGCTACCTCGACTCCTAATCTCAGGACCGCTTCCACCAGCGCTTCAAAATCCTCCGAGCGGCTGCGGTGATTGGTGATCGCGACGCGAATCGCATAACGCCCGCCCAAAACGGTTCCAGACGGCACCGCAAGACCCGACTCCTGCACACGCAGAAGCACCTCCTTGTTTACTGCATCCCGACTCGCTTCAGACAAACCCTCAGGAGCATAACGGAAACAAACGATGTTCAATGGCACCGGCGCCAACAACTCAAGATCGGGGTCCTCGCCGATCATCTGAGTCAGGTACCGGGCCTGATTTACGTTCTGCTCAATCAATCGCGCGAAGGCTCGGGTGCCGTGAGTCTTTAATGACATCCATACCTTCAGGGCCTTGAAACCGCGTGTCAGCTCGAGGCCGCGGTCTGCGAAAGGCAATCCGCCGGCGATTACTCCGCGGCTAGTCTCGGCGAGATAACTCGGCTCTTGCGCAAACGCATCGCGATGTGCCGCCGCATCCCGCACGATCGTGCACGCGATCTCGAACGGAAGGTACATCCACTTATGAAGATCAAACGCCACCGAGTCCGCACGCTCCACTCCCGCGACAAGCGGCGCAAGCTCCGGCGACAGCCGCGCGAGCGCACCAAACGCGCCGTCTACATGAAACCACAAGTCTTCGTCACGGCAGATTGCGGCGAGAGCTTCAAGATCGTCGATAGCCCCGGTGTTCACCGTGCCCGCGTTGGCGATAACGCAAAAAGGACGATGACCCGCCCGGCGATCGGATTCAATTGCCTCACGAAGCTTCGCAACGTCGATCCGATAATCCGCGTCAACAGGAATTCTCCGCAGCGATTCGTTGCCGAGCCCGAGAAGCTCCACCGCTTTCTGAGCCCAACCGTGAGTCTCGCTGGAACCGTAGAGCACCAAACGCGAACGACCGGCGCTTTGAAGCCCTTCCTCTCTCACGTCGAAGCCGGCCTTCGCGTAACGCGCCACGACCAGGCCGACGATGTTTGCCATTGTTCCGCCGCTGCCGAGCACCCCCGTCGAGTTTTTCGGCATTCCCATCATCTCGGTGAGCCAGCCGAGCACCTGGTGCTCGACAAGCGCCGGCGCCTGGTTGAAACCGGCCATGTGCGGATTCAGTCCCGATGCAAGCATGTCGGAGAGCATTCCCAGCGGCGTCCCGGTGCCTTGCACCCAGCCCCAGAACCGGGGGTGCCGGTTGCCATTGGTGAAGGGCAGAATGTTTTCTACAAACTCTTTATAGACCGAGTCCGCGGGTTGGGGTTCCAGAGGAAGCGCCGTTGAGAAGCTCGCTCTCACTCGATCCGGCATCGGCTGCCACGCGGATTGATCGCGGAGCGACCCGAGGTAGTCCAACATATCGTCGAGCATCTTGTGACCAAGCGCGCGCAGCTCGCTCCAGTCTATCGGATCGAGCGTTTCCTCCGGCGTGTTGTGAGTTGGATCTGTATCTGCGTTCATTCCACCTCGACGATCTTTGATAGTGCGGATGAAAAATGCCCATCCGTGCGCGGCCCCGGTTTCCTCTGCTGAGAAGCGGGCGCTCGCTTTCGCAGGCTACGATAATAGACCATCGCTGCGATTTGAAACTATCCGCTTCTTGCGCGCAAACCGATAGCCGATCCCTTCAGGGAACCGGAAGAATCTGAAAGACGGGGTAGCGCTCGACGAGGGGCTGAAACGCTTCGACGGGCGAACCGGCGGGGGTGGGAAAATAGCGTTGCACCGTAAGCTTGTAGTTGTCGAGATAGGCTTTGAGAATCGCCGGCTTCTCACCGTCGGGGATTGCCTGCAAGTGGAGATGCTCCCGGTGACGGCCCCTGGTCAGACTCGCATCGCAGCCAGCCAGTACGTTCTTCACCCACTGCGTGTACCCACGCGGCGCGACCAGGTATCGCTTTCCGGCCAGCTCCAGCACGTTGACCGGAGTTGAGAAGATGCGCCCGCTCTTTCGGCCTCGCACCTCGAGCAGATAGTTGTGCGATAAGCCCAGGCCGATCTTCACCAGAAACCCGAATGCGCGATTGACGAAGCGGTCGAAGGCGTTTGGAGGAGTGAACTGCGTCGAAGGCTGATCCATTAATCGCTCTACCGCGGCGCGCTCTCGTAGAACGAACCGTTATGCCTGGTTCCCTGCAAAACTATCTGGCGTTAAACAAGACTGAAGCGAGATAGCTCCTGCCATACACCCTGTTTTTGTTGTGTGGCGAGACCCGGGGCCTCGCCACACTACCGCAAAGCTTACCGGCTTGCCGGCTCGGGTCTGTCCTGTTTGGCAATACCCATCTGCCAGAGCATGAACGCGTATGTAAAGGCCGTCTCGCGCAAGGCGTCGTAGCGACCAGATGAACCGCCGTGACCGGCGCCCATGTTGGTCTTGAGCAGAAGCGGATTCTTGTCGGTCTTGGTTGTGCGCAGTCTGGCTACGAACTTTGCGCCCTCCCAGTACGGAACCTGGCTGTCGTTGAGCGAGACCTGCACCAGGAGAGCCGGGTAGTTCTTCGGTGCAATGTTGTCATAGGGCGAGTACTTGAGCATATAGTCGAACGCCGCCTTCTCGTTAGGATTGCCCCACTCCAGGTACTCGCTGGTCGTGAGCGGGAGCGAAGCGTCAAGCATAGTGTTCATGACATCCACGAACGGCACTTGCGCCACGACTGCCTTGAACAAGTCCGGCCGCATATTGACTACGGCGCCCATAAGCAAACCGCCTGCGCTGCCGCCTTGAATCACCAGCCGAGCAGACGACGTGTACTTGTTCTTCACCAGGTAATCGGCGCAGTCGATGAAGTCGTAAAACGTATTCAATTTTTTCATCATGCGGCCCTGTTCGCGCCACTCTTCGCCAAATTCGCCGCCGCCGCGAATATAGGCCTGCGCAAAGATTACACCCCTATCAAGCAGCGCCAGCCGGCCGACTGAGAACGTCGCCGCCATCGACGCGCCGTAAGAACCGTAAGCGTAGAGCAGCATGGGCGCCGTTCCGTCCACCTTCACGCCTTTCTTGTGCACCAGCGAGATCGGCACTTTCGTGCCGTCGCGCGAGACGGACCAGACGCGTTTGGCCTCGTAGTTCTTCGCGTCGAACCCTCCCAACACTTCCTGCTGCTTGAGCAGCTTGCGCTGCCGTGTGCTCATATCGTAGTCGTACACCGTCGACGGCGTGACCATCGATTGGTAGTTAAAGCGCACCGTCGTGGTGTTGAACTCCGGATTGCCGCTTAAGAAGAGTGCGTAGTCTGACTCATCGGTCGTGATCCGATGCGAAGTATTCGTCTTCATATCGATCACGCGCAGGTAGTTGAGGCCGCCTTCTTTTTCCGAGACTACCAGGTGATTGACAAAAGTCGTTATCCCGTCGATCTTCACTTTTGGGTTGTGCGGTATGAACGGCTTCCAATTCTTTTCCGACGAATCGTGAAGCGGCGCGGTCACAACGCGGAAATTCTTCGCGTCCTTATTGGTAGTGATGTAAAACTGACCGTTGTAATGGTCAACATCGTACTCGTGCTCCTTTTGACGCGGCAGAATGACTTTGAATTCGCCGGTCGGATTGTCCGCCGACACAAAGCGAAACTCTCGCGAAGTCTTCGCATACGAACCCAGAAAAATGATCTTTTTGTCCAGCGACCGGCCCGCGCCCACGTCGAAGAGCTGGTCCTTCTCCTCGTAAAGCGGATCGCTCTTGTCGGTGCCAACCACGTGCCTCCAGAACTTGTCGGAACGCTTGGAGACGGCGTCCTCAGTCGTGTAGAACAAGGTCTTGTTGTCATTCGCCCATACGGCTGACCCGGCGCGCTCGATGTTCTCGCTCAGGGTCTGGCCGGTGCGCAGATCTTTGACATGGAGAGTGAATTGACGATAACCGGTCGTGTCAGTCGAATAGGCCAACAAGGCGCCGTCATCGCTCGCGCTGTAGGCGCCCAGTCCCAGGAATTTTTTGCCTTCGGCAAGTTTGTTCAAATCGAGAAGGACCTCTTCGCTGGCGTCGAGACTGCCCTTCTTGCGACACATATACGGATATTGTTGTCCCTCCTGGGTGCGTGAATAATAGTAGTAGTCGCCGATGCGCGACGGCACGCTCAGATCCGTCTGCTTGATGTGGCCAAGGATCTCCTTGTAAAGCGTCTCTTGCAGTTCCTTTGTTGGCTTCATCGTTTCTTCAGTGTAAGCGTTTTCCTCCTCGAGATACTTGATTACATCAGGATTCATCTTTTCGCGAAGCCAAAAGTAATCATCCTTAAGCGTGTATCCGTGAATCTCAGTGGTGTGCGGCATTTTCTTGGCAAGCGGCGGCAGCTTGTAGCCATTTTGCGCGAGTGTAATGGGCGCGAGCAGCGTGATAAGCAAAACTGCTTGCAGGAGCAAAGCGGCAGTCAGTTTCTTCATGGTGTCCTCTCGCTAGTCCTTTATCTGGGGTTCCGTTCATTGGGCCTTTGAATTAAACGTTCCGGGCAGCGACTAAAGGGAATTCTTAGTCAGGTCCGCCGGTTACGCAAGCAGGATTCGTCAAAAATAAGCCCCACTTCCCGATCTACAAGATGGCTCTCCTTAACGTCTTCTGAACTTCCTGTTCGCGTCTTCCGCGGCTTGTTGCAACAACGCCGCCTGGTCCGTTGGTATTTCAAGCCGTACCCCAGAGCCCAACCGCAGCCTGGAAGGCAGCCCCAATGGTGACCGGTTGAAGAGTTGCTCGTAGATTACTAAGCCGGCCAAATATGTGCCTGCAGCGGACGGATGAAATCCATCGATCGAGTACAAGCTAATTGAAGGATTAACCTTCCACGCACTGAGCCATGCCTCTCCCACTGGAAACACCAATCCATTAACGTCCTCGGCTGCGTCCCTGTAGGACTCGCTTACCCCTTTGAAATCCTGCATCCGGCTCGCGGAAGGCCATACCATATACAAAGCGGGCCTTCCACGGATATGGCGGATCTCTTCAGCAAAGCGACGAGTATACTCAAGCAGAAGTGCACGACCTTCCCTCGAGGCCGACGGTCCCTGCTGCAACACCACATAGTCCCATTCTTCCTTCGCAATCGCTTTGCGGGCGTCTTTCCTGTTCCAATGGTCCTCAAGACTGAAGTCCGGAAAGGCGATTGTCTTGTAAGCAAAGGGTCTCTGGCCGGTAGCCTTTGCGAATGCCTCGATAACCGATGGCAGATCATTGGTGTAGGTCAAGCTGTTACCAATAAACAAAACTTGCAGTTCCCCGGCTGAACCTGGTGGTTCAAGCGTGCCTACGCGGTACATTGGCCCGGCGGCAAAAGGGATTAGGAGCATAGAGAGAATCGCTAATCGGAAGGCCGGCATTTGCATCTTCGGTATTCTCATCGGGATAGAATGATACTCCGGACGTTAGGCGTGCGCCTGTTGTGCGCGGCGTGAGCCCAGACAGTACGCCCCATATAGTGCCGAGGCGAGCTCAAGGAAAGCTATTACGGCAGCGCTCGTAATGAATTGGGAGTGAGACTCGGGGCTGCCCGTAGGCAGATGGCCAATGTTGTCAGGAGACACCAGCACGTAGTGGTGATAAGACCCAAAGAGAAGGGCGCCAAGCATGGATAAGAAGAACATCCAGAGCCCCACCGAGACGTAGCGTGTCCACACCAGACCCGCCGCCACGATTGGGGCGATGAGTATCACCACATAGACAAAGATCGTCTTCTCAGGCGGGAGCCCAATGTCGAGTTGGGTATGGGCGCTGCCGTGCCAAAGGGTTGCGGTTAGATGAATGGCGACAAGGCCTGTAATCACGATCCTGGTCATAAATAGATCCCCCCTGCGTTATGCGCCGGAAGAGTGTTGGGCCTCATTCCGCGGTTACGAGCCACCATTTGCCGTTTAAGCGGTCAGCTTGTGCGGCGGTCTTGAATCAACGTCGCTCGCGCGCCATCGGCACGAAGGGTGGCGATGTCCCTTCCTGGACAGTGGCTAGCGCTTCAAATCCGTGGCGTTGATACAGAGAAATGTTCTTTGGATTCGTCGATTCCAGGTATGCTGGTAAATGTTCACGATCGCAACGTTCGAGAGCGTATTTCATAAGCGCCGAACCATAACCCTTGCCCTGGTGCACGGTATCTACGCCTATCATCGGCAAGTACCAGCGCGGCACGACCGGGTGGTATCCAGCGAGTTGCTCGAAGACCGCGGATAGATCACCGCGGACCCCTTCGGTTAGAGTGCGTTGAAGGATATCGCCCAAAGCCTCCTCGTCTGAATGTACATTTGGTGGAAGCCAAAGCGCAGCGCCGGCGTGGTCGTCGCTGCAGAGTGCACCGTTGTGTTTGAACGCGCCTCCCGCGAACGCCCGGATAAAACCGGGCATGTTTTCAACGTACTGATGAGGGTCAGGCCAGCACCAACGCGCGACCGGGTCGGTCGAAAATGCCAGGACGACTGTAGCGATCGCTGAAGCTTCGTCAACAGGCGTCGTTGTTCGTACGCTAAAAACACTCATAATTGGACCTGTACCGTGAAAGCGTTTGAATGAATCCCGTCAGGGTTGACCACTTCGATGACGAGGGTGCCCGGGTGGGCTAACGTGCTCTGTCGTATCCTCGCGATTAATCCGGTATCCTGAGACATACTCACCGCAGTTAGTTATCGAGTAGAAAGTCAGAATCGCAAGTGAAGCCAGGGTAGCAATAACTCTTATCATGATTCTTTCGTGCACCGGATTAACCTAATGAGAGATCGAGCGCACATGCTACAAGATTGAAAGAGGTAAGGCCAGTAGCCGGCCGTCTGCGTGATTCCGTGTTTGTTCGGCTTGGGCCTCGCTAAGAGCAGACGCTCGGTGCAGGCTCAGGCAAGATCAATCATGACTCCTCTTCCCGACGAGGCGTATTCCATAAGAGCAATAAAAAGGAACAGAACATCCCAAACATTAGCAATCTTTCCAAGTGGAGTCCAAGAAAACCAATAGGGCTTTTTGATAGGGTCTCCGCGCCTAAAGCGAGCCTGACAGTTAGAAGCCCAGGGATGCTGACCACCAGCAAAGCCAAAGAAGTTAGCCCGATGAGGCTGAACAGTGTGTATCTACGCTGCACTATGTTCCCTATCAGCACAGCCGCAGGTAGAATGCAAAGTACTGAATCGTAAACTCGGTGATACAACGACCACAGGGTGAAGAAGGTCAGTACAGCATAGTGGATACCTTCCAGTTTTGGTCTTCGCGCGACAGCGATAAGCATAGAAATCAGGGCCGCTGCTGATAATGTCAAAGTCATAATGGAGGCTGCTATTTCGCTTCCACCCATCAGGCTATAGAGGAGAGGCTTGATCTCGGTTACACCAATAAACGCAGGATGGTTATCTGCAAAGGTTCTGCCCATGAGATGGACGTAATCGCCGGTCACTGTAACCGCTGATATACCCAGACGGTAGGCAAAGACTTGCGTCAGTGATGCCGGCACAAGCAAGGCCAGGCTCACAGATGTCCACTCCTTAAGCCAAATGAAGTACAGGAGGAAGGCGAAGCTCAGAGGATACTTGCAGAGGGCGAATCCCAATAGCGCGCCTGCAAGCCACTTTCTTTCCCGTTTCCTCGCTAACAATGCACCCAGTAGCAGCGCAGTTATCATCAGACTAATCTGTCCGTCGCGGATGGTAACGCGAAATGGAGCCCAGAGTAACAGAAAAGCTGCTAGGAAGTAACGAGCCTCTGCGGGCCATTTCTGCCCCACTAACTTGATAGCTAAGAAAACGCACAGGCTAGCTGCCGCAAGGTTCAACAGCAGCCATACTAATTTCAGATGCGTATAAGACAGCAAGGACAGCGGAGCAAACAACACCACAGCGTATGGTGGAAGGCCGGGAATAACATTACTCTGATATATTCCGCCTACCCATGCTCTCCCCGTGGCTTGAAAGATCCCAAGGTCCAATGAATTCCCTTCTGCCGGAGCCGTGACGACGGCGTAGGTTAGGGACACAAGTGCTAATACATAAAAAGAGACTCTAACGAACACCAGGACAGGCCGAGATTGGGTTTCCCGAATTATCTTGATCGTCAGAAGTTCTAAGTCTCGATACCTCATTTGATGCGGAGGTCTATCACAAACCGAACCCGAAGCACATGGTAAAACAAGAAGTCACCCCATTCTCTAGTCATCAGGCAGGAGCGGCAACTTTGGGCGTCCATCCAGAATCGGTCGGCCATATAGCCCCGGTATATATTCCGGCGCGCGGCTCTCGCACCGGGCTCTTCAGAAATGCTCGCTTCAGACTCCTGATAATGAAACTACATTTATGTGAACAAGGACAGCGAGAGCGTTCGCGTTTCTGTTGACGAGCTATAAACAATCGGCCATCCTTCTCAAGCATGATCATCGAAAGCCAAAGCGGACCGCTGTACTTCGAGCTGTCGGGAGAAGGCCCGCCCATCGTCTTCGTAAGCGGGTGGGCGCTGTCGTGCGAGTGCTGGCGGCTGGTCGTCGCCAGGCTCGAAGACAAGCACCGCTGTTTGATCTACGACGCGCGCGGCGTAGGTCGCTCACAGCCCGCTTCGATCGACGCTCGCTTCACTATCGAAGATCACGCCGAAGACCTGCACTCGATTCTTGAATACGCGGGCGTGTACGACGCCGTCCTGGTCGGGCACGACGTCGGGGCGCTTGTCGCCGCGCGCTGCGCCCAAGCTCACCCACAACATTTCAGAGCGCTTGTGGTAGTGAGCCCGCGCCGCGGTCTGGCGCCCGAGGACATCAAGAGCCTCGCGGTGTTGACGCCCGCTTCGCTTGCGTTGCGCGAGCTGGCCAACTATCCCCTGATTCGTAATCTGGTGACCAGGCGGTTTCGCCGTGCGCCGCAGCCTTATCGCGACCGGTTGTACTCCGACTTTGCCAATCTGAGCCCGCGCGCCGCTTACGAGACCGCGCTCTCTGCATCGGAGGGCGAATCTGCCGGAGCGTTGCATCAGTTCATCGAGCGAAGCGCTTCACCCTCGTTGATCATCTGTGGTGAGAAAGACAAGAAAGGCTCGGCCGAAGCGCGCCGGCTGTTCGCCATTGCGCGTGCGGCGAAGCTCGGGACGATCGGCGACTGCGGGTTTTTGCCTATGCTAGAATACGCCGGCCAGTTCACGAAGCTGATAGACGAATTCATCGGCGACGGCAGTACGAACCGGCGCAGTCTTCAACAACCAAGATGAGCTCGATCGCCCAGATAGAGAGCGTACCGATCGAAAAGCATTCAAGGAAGCTCGCCGCGCTGACGCTTGCGGGCTTGTCGTTAGTCTTCCTGGCGAGCGTCGTGTTGAGGCCAGGCGGGGTTTCGCCGTCCGACGATTACTTTACGCTCTGTGGGTTTAAGAACCTCACCGGGTTGCCCTGTCCCGGCTGCGGTCTGACTCATTCGTTTTGTGCGTTGGGCAAGGGAGACTTGCCGTCGGCTTTTGCATTCAACGCGTTGGGGCCGCTGCTGTTTCTCGCGTTAGCGCTGACCTGGGTGCGGGCGCTGCTTGTTCTGGCGAACAAGACGGAAGCAGTGACTGTGATAGATCGGACGACCGACCGGTTCAGGTTGGTGCGAAACTTCGTTATTATGTTTGCAACCGTCGGGTTTGGGCGCATTCTCTATTTGATCTTCTTCTCGCCGCCGCAAGGTTTGGCTCAGAGCCCGCTGCTCAAATTGATCGCCCGCCTGTTTGGGTGAAGCGTTCCTCTTAAATCAATCCCATTCTCCCGAGCACGGATCGCGGCCACAATTCCAGCATCAATCCAAATGGATCGCGGATCATCATACGGTCGGTGTTCTGGTCCACTACCTCGATCTTGTATTCGGTGAGCCGGCGCGCAAGTATCGTGAGTTCGTCGTCATCGATCACGAAGGCAAGATGGTCGATCTCGTGTTGATTGTGTTGCTGCTCGCGCTTGAGGAAGCCGATCCTGAATTCGCCGATCTTCAAATAGGTCGCGTCGATCTGAAAGCCTTTGTCCTCGGCTTCCGCGATGGTGCCGGCGAACGGGACATCGGAGCGACGCGATGCTTCGCGGCGCATGTAGACCCGCGCGCCGAGAACAATTG
Organism: Blastocatellia bacterium; assembly: GCA_049273855.1. Taxonomy (GTDB): domain Bacteria; phylum Acidobacteriota; class Blastocatellia; order UBA7656; family UBA7656; genus Onstottus_B. Next base: position 18,130 of record JBASRN010000344.1, on the reverse strand, counting down.
TGTAGAAACGCTCGGCAAGCTCGAGGTCGTCGCAGGGAAGCTCAACATGGTGAAAAGCTGCGTTTCGAAGCATGGCTAACCTCAGACCCATCGGGGAGACACGAACCACAGATGAACACCGATGAACACTGATCTCTCCTTTGCCCGACTTGAACGTTCCAGGGCTGAAGTCCCTCTATCCGTGTTGGTCTGTGTTCATCTGTGGTTGAGTCTTACTACCGTCTTCGCTGGTCGCTGCGTCGAATGCGTTCGATGTCAAGATCTCGCAAGCGCTCGCGATCCGGGTGGCGTTCTTCTTCCTCGCTCAAACCGCTGGCGCGCCGCAGCAAGTTCAACGCGCGGTCCTTCACCTTCTTGATTTCCTTGCGGCCGCCCTCGAACTCTATTTCGACGGCGGCCGAATCTCCGGCTCCCAGCAGTCGGGTAACTGTTCCGTAAAGCACGCCCGACGGCATTGCATAACTGACTTCGTCGCCGCTGTTGTAGATGGTTACGTGATGCTTATTCATGGCAAACACCTGCTCGATCCAGTAGGCTGGCGAACATGGGAGTTCGCCACCAAGACGCCAAGTCGGGAAGGTGCACCAACTCAGTGAATACATAAGTTGTGGGCTTTGTGCTCCCTCGTGTCTTCGTGGTTTAGTGGCGATGATTTGGTCTTTCAGCTCAGGTTGTTTTCAGCTCATTCACTGCTGCCATCTCCGCCGCATTGTTCCAGTCTTCATCAAATACGCGTTCGATGCGTTGTGCCATCGCAGCGTCTTCGGCAATCATCCCGACTTCGCGGCGGGAGTCCATGCTGACGCGGCGCAGGTTCTGGCTCCCAACGAAGAACCGCAAACCGTCGATTACCACGCACTTCGCGTGAAGTCTGAATCGCGCGAGCGTCTTCACATGAAGACTGGGCACCACCTGATCGTAGTAGTCGTCGCTGCTGATCATCTTTACGCTGCAACCGGCCGACGCCTTGCGCAACAGCAGCCCCAGCACCTGTTTGTCCTCGATCTTCGCATCCAGAATTCTGATCGAATGCGTCGCCGACTCGAGCAGTGCGATCAGCTTGGCGCGGCTGTTGTCAGGACTGATCACCAGCGGCAAATCCTTAGGTTTGAAGTTGGTGCCCTGCCAGTCGGAATCGAACAACCGGCTCAACTCCGTGGTGATGTCGGGGTCCCTGATCAGCAACCCGAAGTCTCGCGCGTAATGCAGGTTTTGTTGAGTCGGGTTGAACGTCAGGATCAACGACGCCTTATCATCGATCATCATGATCTTGTAGTGATAGCGCTTCAGCTTTTCGCGTCCCGCTTTTGGCGTTCTTACGTCCACCCCGAGTTTCGTAAGTTCTTCAGCGAGCTTCTTGTTCTTCTTGCCCCATCCTTTCGAAGATGGCGCCACGAGCGCCTGGACTTTCACTCCGCGAGCGACTGCGTAGCTCATCGCATCCCTGACGATTGGATCGTCCATCCGAAAGATGGTCATCTTGATTTCTCGTTGCGCGCTGTCGATGGCGTCGACCATCGGAAAGAAGCTGTCGCCCGGTTGAATGATCAGCGAGAGGTTCTGCGCCTTGCGGTATGCATCCATCGGTAAGTTCGTCTCATGCGATTGGGGTCCTCGCACACTTACGTTTACCACACGATGATGCCGGATGAAAGCAAAAACGAGACGCAGCCGTTCGACGGTCTTAACCGGGACCGTTGTTTTCGCTTTCTCAGTTCTTTGGCTATAATCGCAGTCGAGGCCCGCAATGAAAACGATCGAGAGAACCCAACCGGAAGAACTACTCGGCCGCATCGCGTCAGCGAACCGGCTGTCTTTTGAAGAATGGAAGTCAGTGGAAGACTCGGCGCCCACCCAAGAGCTTGGCCGGCTGGCGGACGAGCTCCGGCATTCGCTTCATCCCGACGGAGTTGTGACCTACGTCGTGGACCGAAACATAAACTACTCGAACGTGTGCGTATCGGTCTGCACGTTCTGCGCGTTCTATCGCAAGCCAGGCTCGCCCGAAGGATATGTTCACAGCTACGAGGAGATCTATCAGAAGGTCGAAGAGATGATCGAGCTTGGGGGGAGCGGCGTTTTGATGCAGGGAGGCTTGCATCCGGATCTGCCGCTCGATTACTACACCGGGCTGCTGCGGGAATTGAAGACGCGCTACAAGATTCATCTTCACTGCTTCTCGCCGCCTGAGCTCGATCACCTCGCAAAGATCACGGGGCTGGGAGTTGAAGGCGTGCTTCGTGAGTTGCGAGACGCCGGGCTGGATTCGATACCGGGCGGCGGCGGCGAAATACTGGTCGACGAGATTCGCCGCAAGCGCCGCACGCACTGCAACACGGAAGAGTGGCTGAACGTGATGGACGTGGCGCACTCGATGGGTATTCCGACTACGGCGACGATGATGTTCGGGATGGGCGAGACGCGGGACCAACGGCTTATTCATCTGGAACGATTGCGCGAGCTTCAAGAGCGGAACCCGGGGTTTGTCTCGTTCATACCGTGGACGCTTCAGCCGGACAACACACCGATCGGCAGGATCTTTCCCGATCGCATCCCTGGCGATGAGTATTTGAGATGGCTGGCTATCGGGCGCCTTTATCTGTCGAGCATTCCGAACGTGCAAGTCTCGTGGCTGACGCAGGGACTGGATGTCGGAAGGGAAGGGTTGCACTACGGCGCCAACGATATGGGCAGCACGATGATCGAGGAGAATGTGATCACCCCGGCGGGAGCCAATCATCGAGCCACCGAAATGATGCTTCGAGACGCGATCATTGCCGAAGGGTTCTCACCAGTAAAACGCCGGGCGGATTATGTGAGGGTTGGATAGACCCGGGGATCGGCTCCTCGCACAACCCCGTCAGACCCCAGCGATGACAGCCGGCAGTCTGTCTCTGCGCAACCTTTGCGTCTCTGCGGCTTTGCGGCGAACTAGATTGCGAAGAAAATCACCGCGGAGGCGCCGAGACGCAGAGGTTGCGCAGAGAAGAAAGCTCAAGCGCTGGTCAGAGTGAAATGAAGGAACTGAAACAACAGCCGGAGCAACTCGGCGATATGATCCCTGAGGACTTTCGGCGCTACGGGCATCAAGTCGTCGATTGGATTGCCGACTATCTTTCTCATCCGGAGCGCTACCCGGTCCTTTCTCAAAGCAAGCCCGGTGACCTGAAGAAAGCTCTGCCGCTTGCCGCGCCCGAGCGCGGCGAAGCAATGGAAGCGATGCTCGCCGACCTCGACCGCTTGATCGTTCCAGGCGTCACTCATTGGAATCACCCCGCCTTTTTCGCGTACTTCGCAATCAGCGGGTCAGCGCCCGGCATTCTCGGCGAGATGCTCTCCGCGGCGTTCAATGTGAACGCGATGCTCTGGCGCACGTCGCCTTCGGCAACCGAGCTTGAAGAGGTCACTCTCAAATGGCTTCGGCAGTTGATTGGCTTGCCGGAGTCGTTCGGAGGCGTGATCTACGACACGGCTTCGATTTCGACCCTCTGCGCCATAGCAGCCGCGCGCGAAGCCATTCCCGGTCTGCGAGTGCGCGAAGACGGTCTCGGCGTGACTGGCGCGAAACTGCGGATGTACGCGTCTGAGCACGTGCATTCGTCAGTCGATAAATCGGCGATCACGCTTGGAATCGGACAAGCCGGGCTCCGCAAGATCGTAAGCGATTCCGAGTATCGGATGGACCCTGGCGCACTGGCTCGCGCCATCGCCGAAGACCGCGCGAACGGCTGGCGGCCCTTCTGTGTTGTTGCGACGACGGGCACGACTTCGACGACAAGCGTCGACCCGGTTCCCGCGATTGCAGAAATCTGCGAGCGTGAAGGCCTGTGGCTGCACGTGGATGCCGCCTACGGCGGATCGGCGGCTGTTGTGCCCGAGATGCGATGGGTGCTGGAAGGATCCGATCGCGCCGACTCGTTGGTTGTGAATCCTCATAAGGGTTTGTTCGTCCCTGTCGATTTGAGCGTGCTTTATTGTCGAAGGATGGAAGTGCTTCGTGCTGCGTTCAGTCTGGTGCCTGAATACCTGCGCACCGGCGAGGGGGATGAAGTCAAAAACTTCATGGATTACGGGCCGCAGCTTGGCAGACGGTTTCGCGCGTTGAAGTTCTGGTTTGTTATGCGGTATTTCGGCGCTGAAGGTTTGCGATCGCGGATTCGCAGTCAGATCGCGCTCGCCCGCGAGTTCGCCGATTGGGTCGATCAGAGCGAGGACTTTGAAAGGCTCGCACCTGTTCCTTTTAGTCTTGTTTGCTTCCGGGCTCATCCGCGGGGTGTAAGCGATGAATCGGAGCTAGACGGTGTGAACGATAGATTGATGGAAGAGGTGAATCGAAGAGGGAAGGTGTTTCTGTCACACACGAAGCTTCATGGGAGACTTACGTTGCGGCTGGCGATTGGGAATATTCGCACTACCCGCGAGCACGTGAAACTTGCGTGGGACGAATTGAATGCGGCGCTGCGAGGACCGAGGGTTGAGGATAGACGATCGAGGATTGGGGATCGAGGGTTGAGGATTGAAGATTGAGGATCGAGGGTCTTTGGGAATAGAGGATTAAGGATCAAAGGATCGAGGCATCGCTATCCGTAACTTTCGATCCTCTATTCTCCATCCTCCATCCTCCATCCTCCATGCTCCATCCTCCATCCTCCACTTCCGCTCTCACTGCATGAAGCTTATCGACTCGATGTCGCTCCACTTGACTTCGACTCGCGATGCCGACCCCAGCTTTACTGCGACTGCATCTCCCTGCAGCACAAACTCTTTGCACTTAAGCTCGCTTCCGCCTTTTAGCCTTATTCTTATCGAATCCGAGTCGCTTGACGAAGATCGTATATCAACGGTGTCATCGGGCGAGATAATCGCGTAACTCTTAGCTTCGCCCGAGCCGGTTTCGGTCATTGTCAGCCTCAGAGTGCCGCTCGATTCATCGCGACTCAGTGTACGGCCGCGAATGGTGCTGCCGTTCTTTAACGTGATAACAAACCCGGTCTGCGCGGCGTCTTGAGCTATTGCGAAGCCGGCCAGGATCAACAACATCAGCTTTGAGAGCAGTATTCTTTTCATCTTATTTGTCGCGTTTCTTTTCGTAGACGGACTTGAGCTTCTCGAGATAGTTCTTTCGGTCCACCGCATAGTACACGGCGCTTGGTCCCGAATCAACCAGCATTACTATCGCCTGTTCGAACGCTTCGAACGGGTCACTGGCGTCGATGCCGCGCGCCTGGAAGTAGCCGATGCGGCGCAATCTCCGCATTAGCTCGTGGAGCGTCAGCCGGCCCTCGAAGGTTCGCCCGCCATGGAGATGCGACCGCGAGATCAAGTGCTGAACCATCAGGGCATCGCCGTACAACCCGGGCGCAACATACAACCAGCCGTCCTCATAGCGCCAGGCATCCTCGACCTCGCGCGAAAGCTGAACGCGCCGCACCCCGCCGGCAAGCGTCTCGTCCCACGCGCTCGAGGGAGAAGAGCGCTTTATGTTCGAGACGGCCACGTCCAGCAGCCAGTGGTCACCCTCGAAGTCGATGCTGCGATTCAGCCGCTCAAGCCACTCGGAGAATATTTGCATCTGCGTCCGCTCAAGGCTCCAGAGAGTAAAGCGGTCGGGAGTCTTCTTGAGCGCGGCCCACAGTTTCTTCCGTTCCCTCTCAAACGACGGATGCGAGTCGATGCGCCTGGCGTGGAAGTCGGCGAACCAGCGCCTGGTTCCGTTGCAGAAGGGACAGTGATCAGTGTCTGCGCCTGCGAAGAAGTGCGGCCGGGAAGTCGCGGCTCCGCTGAAGTCTGACTCTTCAGGCACATGCTTTTTTAGCTCGGAGTAGGCGGTGCGAGCCGTGAGTTTTAGTTGTTTGGTTATGACGTCGAAAGCGCACTTGAGACAAATCTTGAGAGTGGTTTCCGCGACGGCGGAACTGGGAATTGAATCGAAGCTGATTTCAGCCTTCTTCATAGCGCGATGAGGACTGAGGACTGAGGACTGAGTAGAACTGTGCGCGGATTGCCTGAGTCGCTTGCTCAGCCCTCAGTCCTCATCGCTCAGTCCTTGAGATGGTGGGGATGGTGGGAATCGAACCCACACAAGGTTACCCTTAAAGGTTTTTGAGACCTTCGCGTCTGCCAATTCCGCCACATCCCCTCAGGCTTAAACCGCGGTGGTAGCTTCAGAGTAAAGCAGATTCTACTGCGGCGACCAACGAGCGTCAACGCGAGTTATTCCAGTAAACAAATCGGGTTAGGGTGGCTGGCTTGCGAAGGCAGCGACCGAAGGCTCAGTTCGTAGCCCCGCCCGAAGACGGGACTACGAACCATTCTGTCGCCTCGGCTCAGGTTCCGATAAGTCTCACTTGCGATCAGCGTCGGGATGAGCCTTGTCCTTCGTATCAATGTCGTCAACGAGCGCCCCGGCGGGCGAGACGCCGTGTGCCGAGATCTCGTGAGCAAGGTAGCTCCTCATGAAACTATGATTCCGGCTATAGAGGAAGTAGATGATCAGCCCGATTAAGAGCCAGACAATCAAGCGCAACCAGTTGGCCCAGGGCAGAGAAAACATCAGCATCAGGCACATAAAAATGCCGAGTATCGGAACGAGCGGCACCATCGGGCAACGGAAAGGGCGCTCCGCGTTCGGGTGTGTTTTGCGCATGATCAGCACCGCGATGCAGACGACAGTGAAAGCGAAAAGCGTTCCGATGTTGGTCATCTGGAGCAAGGCGTCAATCGGCAACAGCCCGGCGCCTATCGACACAAAACAACCTACCAGAATGGTGCTCTTCCAAGGGGTGCGAAAGCGCGGATGTACATCGGCAAAGAACTTCGGTGGAACAAGCCCGTCACGCGCCATAGCGAGAAATACTCGCGGTCCAGAAAGCATCATAACCAGAAGCACGGATGTGATGCCGGCGACGCCCGCCGCTGCGATGACGAACTCAGCCCAGTTCAACCCGATGGTCTTGAAGGCGGTCGAGACTCCGGAGCCGGTGTCTATCTGAGTATATTTCACCATCCCGGTCAGCACCACCACGACCGCCACGTAAAGCACCGTGCAGATGATCAGCGATGCGACGATGCCTATCGGCACATCGCGGTTAGGCTGCTTTGCCTCTTCTGCGTGCGTGGAAACCGAGTCGAACCCGATGAAAGCAAAAAAGATGATTGCGCTTCCGGCAAGCATTCCCACGGGCGTGCCGCCTGCCGATTCAGTTCCTAACGTATAACCGAAGAGGTTCAATCCTCCCCATCCGTAAGGCGCGAAAGGGTCCCAGTTGGCGGGGTTGATGTAAAACGCGCCGACGATGATGACGAACAGCACTGCGGCGACCTTTACGCCGACCATCGTGGCGTTGAAGGAGGCGCTTTCCTGGATGCCCTTTACGAGCACTGCGGTGACGATCAGCACGATCACTATAGCGGGAAGGTTCACGAAGCCGTTGGTTCGAACGAAATGTCCCGCTGCGGCGTCGTAGACGATAGGCGCCTGTCGGATTGCGTCGGGCAGATAACCGTCGGGCAAGAGGCTCTGGAAGAAACTCGACCAGCCGTTGGCCACCGTTGCCGATCCCACCGCGTATTCGAGAACCAGGTCCCAGCCGATGATCCAGGCGAATAGCTCGCCCAGCGTGGCGTAGGCGTACGTGAACGCCGAACCCGCAACCGGCGCCATCGAGGCAAACTCCGCGTAACACAGAGCTGCGAATACACAAGTAATACCGGCGACGACATACGAAATCATCAACGCCGGACCGGCGGTGTTATGAGCCGCTGCGCCTGTCGCGACAAAGATGCCCGCGCCGATGATCGCGCCGACTCCAAGCGACGTTAGCTGCAAGGGGCCGAGCACCCGACGCAGCCGGTGATCGCCCTTCATTTCGTCAAGCAGTGCTTCGAGTGGTTTTCTTGCCCAGAGTTGGTTCGCCATTTATCAATTCCTCCGCGAGTCCTAAAAGTATTGATTGCGATGAGTGATCAGTCTCCGATCGGGAGCGAGCGGTCTCCCTATTGCGGTTGATTCGTATCGTCACTCATTGCTTCGACATCACGCTGCATTCACTGCCCGACCTCATTGCGCTTCCTGCTCCGGCGACGCGACCCCGACCTTTCGCCAGATGAAGTAAACCGGAACGCCGGTCGCTATTATGATCAACCCCGGCCACGTTGTCGCGGTCTGATAGACGAAGAGCACTCCTAAAATCACCGCCGCGCCGATGATGTAGAGAGCTGGAACGATCGGGTATCCAAACGCGCGATAAGGTCTATCGGCTTCCGGTCGCGTCTTTCGCAATCTGAAGATGCCCGCGATAGTCAGAATGTAGAAGATCAGCGCCGCCGAGATGACGTAGTCAAGCAGGTTTCCGTAGAGATTGCCGTACGTCAGCGCCCCGGTCTTTGCATCCACCGAAACCGTCCGAGGCAGAACCAGCAGCGCTGCCCAGATGCCCTGAATCACCAGACCCCACGCCGGAACGTGATGGTTGTTTAGGCGGCCCGACGATTTGAAAAAGAGTCCGTCTCGAGACATCGCCCAGTAAGCTCGCGCTCCCGCCAGAATGAGTCCGTTATTGCAGCCGAAAGTCGAGACCATTATGAAGACCGCCATTATGGTCGCGCCAGCGCCGGGAAAGATCACATCGGCGGTCGCCGTAGCTACACGATCGCTTGGTACCGTTTGAATCGTGTCGAACGGAAGCGTCACCAGGTATGCTACGTTAGCCAGCAGGTACAAAACGATGACAAGCCCGGTGCCGAACGCAAGCGAGAGAGGAATATTGCGTCTTGGATTCTTAACCTCGCCGGCGGTGAACGTGATGTTGTTCCAGGCGTCGGCTGAGAACAACGAATTGGTCTGGGCGACGCAAATCCCGACAAAGAGGCCAAACGACGCAATCGCGGTCAACCCCGGGCCCACGTCTTGCAAGGTCCCTCGCACCGTCCACAAATCGCTAAAGTTCATTGCCCCCGCCGGCGTGTTGAGCAGACCTATAATGATTCCAAGCACGATCAGCGCTATTAGCGCACCGGTCTTCGCGATCGTGAAAGTGTTTTGAACAAGCTTGCCGAGCCTCAAGCCCCGAGTGTTCATCCAGGTCAGGAGCGCAATCAATAGCACGCCGACCAACTGCGCGGTGGAAAGCGAAATCGCGTAGCCTGATCCAATCCGCACCGGCGAAACTATGTAGTGTTCGTTCTCGGAAATCCACGGCACAAGAATACCGAAGTAGCGCGCGAACCCAACCGCCACAGCCGCAATCGTCCCGGTCTGAATAACCATGAAAAGAGTCCACCCGTACAGGAATCCCGCGATCGGCGAGAAGGCTTCACGAAGGTATACGTACTGGCCTCCGGCTTTTGGCATCATCGCAGCAAGCTCGCCGTAACTAAGCGCGGCCGTCACCGTCAGCAGGCCGGTGATAACCCAGACGACCAGCAGCCATCCGGGAGATCCAACCTGCCGGGATATTATGGGCGACACGATAAAGATCCCCGAGCCGATCATCGAGCCCGCTACGATCATCGTCGAATCAAGCAACCCGAGTCCGCGAATAAATCCGGTCCTCTTGTCTTCCACTTCGACGGCTGCTTCAGCCATTCTCCCCTCCAGTCCGGTTGCAACGGGCGCCCCCGGGTGGGCGCTCCCACCCCGCCTACAGAGCGCGTCGCGCACCCTGGCGCCCACACAAGGACGCGCCTAAGGTCAGCGACTATGCACCCACACCATTGCGATATAAGCGATGATTGCCAGCCCTAACGCTGCTGCTATAGCGCGACTTGTGATGCTGATCGCGGCGTTTGCGTGCTTTGCGCGAGTCGCGCGGCGAAAGATGATCGGGCACAGCACGAACGCGTTCAGCGCCAGCGGGACGATGAGAAACCACGACACCTCGATCCAGGGCTCAGTCTGCAACACGTCTCCAAACGCGGCGGCGGCTCGTGAAGGCCCTGTCGCTCCTTCGTGAGTCTTAAGCGCTGCAAGGTAGACATCGAAGCCTCGCATGAAAAACAGCAGCGCCGTTCCCATCAAACCTAACCACGACCCAACCTGAGCCGTATGAGCATCGTGCTCGGTAGGGTGCTCGGCACGAAGACGCCCGGTCAATCGGCTGTTTACCGAACTGTACCCAACATAGATCACGAACCCCAGATTCAACCACGCCGCAAACCTGAGCCAGGACGTCGGCGGCAAATAGTAGATCAGATAGAGACACGAGATGATGCCCAGTATGGGAATTATCAAACCGCCCGGCACGCGGAAGGGTCGGTGCCGCGCGGGATCCTTGATACGCAAGACTATTATTCCCGCGCACACCAGAATGAAGGCGAACAAGGTCCCGATATTCGTCAAGTCGACCATCTCGTCGATGCTTGCAACAGCGGCGAACACGCCGACGAAGATGCCGGTGAGGATCGTCGAGATGTACGGAGTTCGGAATCGGGGATGTACCTTGTAAAAGACTGGAGGCAGCAGTCCATCTCGCGCCATCGAAAAGAAGATGCGCGGCTGGCCGAGCTGAAAGACCAGCAGCACCGCGGTGTGCGCGATGACCGATCCAAAAGCGACGATGCCGATAGCCCATCCCAGATCCGTGTTGGCCTGTTGACCGACGTGCTGTAGCGCCATCGTCAGCGGTTCGGCTTGCTCGGTGGCGAGCTTGGCTTTCAAGTCAGGATAAGAGATTAAGCCGGTGAAGACCATGGCTACCACTGCGTAAAATATCGTACAGATGATCAACGAGGCGATGATCCCAATCGGCAAGTTGCGCTGCGGATTTCTGGTTTCTTCAGCCACCGTGGAAACCGCGTCAAAGCCTATGTACGCAAAGAACACGATCGCCGCGCCCGCGCTGATTCCCGCGAAACCGTTCGGGTTGAACGGTGTCCAGTTCGCGGGCTGCACGTAGGTAAATCCGACAATGATGAAGAACGTTAGAACCAGAATCTTGATTCCAACCATCGTTGCGTTGAAGCGCGCGCTCTCCCGAATGCCCCAGATCAGAACCATCGTGATGAAGGCGACAATCGCGATGGCGAGTACGTTGAAGATGATCGGTTTGCCGAAGATATGGGGCGCGTTTTCGTAGACTCCAGGCACTTTTGCAGCCGTGCGGTAGTCCATCGAGATCCAGTCGGGTATGTGAATGCCGTTCGGCGCGATCGCCGGAATGTGTAAACCGGCGAGCAGCGTCTTGAAATAGTTGGCCCAGCTTATCGCGACCGCTATGTTTCCAACGGCATATTCGATGATCAAGTCCCAGCCGATGATCCACGCAACGACTTCGCCGAGCGTCGCATACGAATACGTGTACGCCGAACCGGAGATCGGGACCATCGACGCGAACTCGGCATAGCATAACGCTGTGAAGCCGCAGACAATCGCGGTGATCACAAACGAGACCATCAACGCGGGTCCCGCGCCCGGTCTGTTCGCATCGCCCGCGGCCGCAGTGCCGATTGTCGCGAATATTCCGGCGCCGATGATCGCGCCTATGCCGAACAGAGTGAGTTGGACCGGACCAAGCGCGCGTCGAAGTTGATGTTCGGGCTCTTCGGCGTCTTTGAGAATGGAGTCGAGTGATTTCACGCGGAACAAACCACGGAACGTCGCCTTGACGCCCGGCTTGTCGGCTTCAGCTTTCTCCATTCGATTGTGTTCCCCTCGTCAGTCCCGGTGAAGGACTGGAAATCCCGGCGAAGGCAAACCCGCTAACTGGACAGCCCAAACGCGCTACGCAGGCAGACTGATCTCTGATGATGAAGCGCCGCGATTATTAACTTTCGCGCGCGGGGGTGTCAAGCTGATGGTAGTCGCGCGTGAGATTGGACTCATCTCGCCGCCAAGACACCAAGTCACGAAGAGCACACATAGACGGCCAGCTCGTGCGGCTTCGTGACTTTGAGTCTTCGTGGCACGCTCGACATAGAGAAGTGAGGGGGCTTTCGGTAGACCCGCCGGTCGTGTATATTGCCCGCTTTGCGCAAAGCACGAGCTTGCTAATAGAATTAGCAGGCTCAATTCAAAATGGAGACAAGAATGGGACGAAAAGGTTTTACGTTATGGTTTACCGGCTTGTCGGGCGCAGGCAAGACGACGCTTGCGCGGCTGGTAGAAGCCGAACTGCTCTCACGCGGGCAGAAAGTCGAGGTGCTCGACGGCGACATCATTCGCACTAATCTCTCAAAGGGACTCGGTTTCTCAAAAGAGGACCGCGACACAAACATTCGGCGCATAGGGTTCGTGTGCAATCTGCTGAGTCGCAACGGCGTCATAGCGATAGCAGCGGCGATCTCACCCTATCGCGAAGTGCGTGACGAACTGCGAACCGACATCGGCTCCTTTGTCGAAGTCTATGTAAAGTGTCCGATCGATGTGCTTGCCAAGCGGGATGTGAAAGGACTTTACAAGAAGGCGCTTGCCGGCGAGATCAAGAACTTCACCGGAGTAGACGATCCCTACGAAGCGCCGGTTGCGCCCGAGGTCCTGGTCGAAACCGACGTTGACTCGGCGGAGACCAGCGCAGCGCAGATCATCGCCAGGCTCGAAGATCTCTACCTGGTTCCCCGCGCCGAACCACAAGCTTCAGCGATGAAGAACTTAAGAGTTATGCGTGATGCGTGAAAGTTGACTCAGACGCTGGTCCCGCTCGGAGTTTTGACAATTTAAGGCCAATCCCAACGGGATTGCATCTCATAGCCCAAGGTTGCCGTACTCGGCCAACTTGGACTCCGGATCGCGACGGGTTCCAGCCGCAAGGGGGTTGTGCCTCTCGCGGCCCGGAAGATGAACAACGAAACCTGGCGGCGCTGTGTAACTGCTACCGGGGGCCGCAACCCCTTCGGGGTGCTGGCGTACGGCAACACTGGGTTAAGAGACGGAACGCTTCGGGGTGTTGGCGCAGACGGAAGTCTGCGCTACCCATAACGCATCACGGTTCTTTTCTTTCGAATGAAAACAGTAATCATTGGGCTGGATGGGGCTACGTTCGACATCATCAACCCGCTCGCAAGCGCGGGACGTCTGCCCAACCTCTCGCGGCTGATGCGAGACGGTGTGAGCTCGCCGCTTAGGTCGACTATCCTCCCGAACAGTTTTCCGGGCTGGGCGAGCTGCACGACCGGCACCAGCGAAGGAATGCACGGTGTCTTCTCGCCTTTCATCAAGAACCCATCCAGCTACACGGTCCGCGCGATGAGCGGACGCGACATCATGACCCGCAACGTTTGGAATATCCTCTCCGGACTCGGCGGGCGCTCTATCGTGTTGAACGTTCCGACCACCTACCCGCCCGAGCCGATCAACGGAATGATGGTGACCGGAATGCTGACGCCTTCGATGGCTTCGGAGTTCACATATCCGGCTTCGCTCAAGGCCGAGTTGCTCGCAGCGGTTCCCGGTTACCTTATTGAGCCGGAACGAATTCCCGACCGCCACGCTCGCGCGGCCGAGTTCCGCCGCGCGACCGCCGCGACCGAGCAAGCGTTGGGCTTCTTGTTGACAGGTGGTGAATGGGATTTTTTGATGGTGGTTTTCTCGGTGCTGGATCGCGCACAGCACGACTACTGGGCGGATATGGAACCGGCACACCCGCGCCACGACCCGAAAACACCGCCCGAGTTTCGCGACTTTATCCGCGAGACTTACGAGCAGCTCGACGCGGCGGTTGGAAGGCTGGTTGAACGACTGCCAAGCGATTCGCGGGTCTTCGCCGTGTCGGATCACGGCTTTTGTTCGGAGCTTCTTGAAGTGCGGGTCAACGAGGTCCTGGCCGGCGCCGGGTTGCTGGCTTTTAAGCCCGGAAGACAAACCCGCGCGCGCGTTCGCTCGCTCAGCGAGAAGATCAGTCGCCGACTCGCGCCAGCTCGCTCGAACGGCAGCGTTCTTGACAAGAAGGTCGCCTACGGCAGCGCCTACCTCGACGAGATCGACTGGTCTCGAACCCGGGCGTTCTTCGCTCAAGACAAAGGCGTGTGGGTGAACCTGTCTGGCCGCGAGAGCGAGGGCATCGTGCCGGAAAGCGGGTTCGATGAAGTGGTCGACGAAATCAGCGACTCCTTGGTTTCGCTGAGGTCGCCCGAGGATGGCGAGCGGGTGTTCGAAAAAGTGATGCGCCGGCAGGAAGCCTTCAATGGTCGCTACTCAGAACGTCTCCCCGACCTTGTGATGATTCCGCGGCGAGATGAATACGTGTACAACGAGCGGCCGAGTTATGGTGAGATGATCGTGCCGGCGGATTCGACTACGGGGACGCACTCTCGCGACGGAATCTTCATCGCGTGGGGGAAGGGAATCGAAGCGGGTACGCGCTTCTCGAGCCGGCCGAATTTGAGAGATGTTGGCCCGACGGCGCTTGCATCGCTCGGATGTCCGGTGACGACTGACATGGATGGCCGAGCGTTGCTGGAAGTGTTCAACGGCGTTTCCGTGCTTTCGCCCGCCGGCAGCTCTTATCGAGACGCGGGCAAATCGGAGGGATCAGTCTATAACGCAAGCGAAGAAGCTGAGTTAAGAGACCGGCTGCGCGCGCTCGGATATATCAAGTAGAGCGCCATGGGGATCGAAGATTTGAGATTGGAGATATTGGAGATTTGAGATTGGAGATTTGAGATAGACTTGAGATTTGAGATTGTTGGAGCATCGGAGGTTTTAGATCTCAAATGATCTCAAATCTCTAATCTCAAATTCTCAATGTTCAGATTTCAAGTTGCCAATTCTCAAGGGGATCGCTCCCGGACGTTTTAGCCACCGGTTGGATTGCTGAGGTCGGTGCGCAAAATTCATGAAGATTCTAGTCATAGGCCTCGACGCCGCTACTATGGATTTGATCGAGCCGTGGAGCGCGGCCGGTCATCTTCCTGCGCTGGCTCGCTTGATGAATGAGGGCTCGGCGGGCCGGCTTCTTTCGACTCCCAACATGCACAGCGCGTCGGCGTGGACCTCGATCCTCACGGGTCTGAACCCCGGGCGTCACGGCTTGTTTGTTTTTTCTGATCGGGATTTTGCGACGGGCCGCCAGGTCTTCTTCAAAGGGAGCGATCGCCGGGGAGAAACAATCGGCTCGCTGCTCGCGCGTCACGGATTGACCGCCGGGTTTCTAAACGTGCCGATGACCTATAAGTCCGAATGTCATCCCGGTGGATTCATGGTCAGCGGGCTGGACGCACCTTCGCTAAACGAGAAGGCATTTTGCCCGTCCGAGCTTAGAGGCGATCTGCTGCGCAGGTTTCCGGACTATCGATTCACTCCTCCCGGGCTCAGCGACCTGATGAGCGCCGGCAAAGTCGATGATGCGATAGCCGCCTGGTTGAGGCTGACCGAGACTCAAACGTCGGCTGCCGAGTACTTGATTGAAGCTCGGCCAACCGATTTCTTCATGACGGTTTACACCGCAAGCGATTGGGCCGGTCACAATCTCTGGCGCACGAATGAATCGAGCGGCGCGGACGCCGAACCCTTGCTGGCGATTTATCGCGCGCTTGATCAAGCCATCGCGCGGTTGTTGGAGCACGCGAATGACCAGACCCAACTCTACGTGATTTCGGACCACGGGATGGGTCCGCACACCGGTGCGTCGTATCACCTGGCGGAGTGGCTCGAAGCGAACGGATATATGAAGCGCAATCGATCCTCGCAAGCGCGCAGCTCTTTGATCGGAGCAGGCCGGCGAGCGGCGAAGAATCTGTTGCCAGGCTCGGTCAAAGAAAAGATCAAGGCCGGAATCGGCGCCAAGCGAGTCAAACAACTTCAAGCCGCCGAGAAGGACCTCTTCTACTCGTCGATTGACTGGGCGCGGACGATGGCTTACAGCGAGCCCGGGCGTCACGTGATAAACATCAACCTCGCGGGCCGCAACGCGGACGGTGAGGTTGCCGCGAGCGAGTACGAAGGCGTCTGCCGCAGAATCAGACGCGACCTCAGCAAGTGGACGGACCCGCGCGGCATAAAAGTAGTTGAGCGAATTGTCCATCGCGATGAGGTGTACTCGGGTCCTTTTACCGATCGCGCAAGCGATCTGTACGTCTATTGGAATCCAGCGGCCTCGCTTGGTGATCCGCCTGCTGAAGTGCGGGCCCGCGGGTTCTGGTGGCGGGGAGATCATCGTCCGGATGGGATCCTGATTTCAAAGGGCCCGGTCACCCGTCGAGGCGCGAATCTTGAAGGCGCGAACGTCTATGATCTCGCGCCAACCCTGATGTACGGCGCGAAGCTCCCGGTGCCCGCCGGGCTCGATGGCCGCACGATTCCCGAGCTGTTCACTGAAGAGTTTCTGGAACGCAATCCAATACAAATTGATTCTGCCTCGCAAGCGGTTGCGGCGGGCGGGTCTGATCTCAGCGAAGCGGAAGAGCGGCTGATCGAAGAGAAACTGCGCGGGCTCGGCTACCTGTGATAATGAGGGTGATGGATGAAGGCTGATGGCGGAGTTTCGCAAGCAATTGCAGAGGTGTTGCCATCGCCGGGGCCTGGTCGCGCGCGCCGGCACGCGGTAAACATCGCTTTGATCGCGGTGGCGGTGGTCGCGCTGTTCTGGCGAGTCTTCTTTCTCGGCGAGACCCTCGTCGATGTTGCAACTCTCAACAATCAGCTTCCCTGGGGCTACAGCTCAGTCGAATCGAACTATCCGTACAATCGGCGCGATCTCACCGATACTTACGTCACGCGCGATTATTTCGTGGTAGCGGCTTATCGCGACGGCGAGTTTCCGCTCTGGAATCCTTACACGATTGCTGGACACCCGATCTACGCCGACGGCGTAACAAGGCCGCTTTCCCCATTTCTTCTGTTTTACAAACTGTTTGACGTGCCATTGGGCTATTCGCTAGCGCGCCTGACCGAGTTGTTGCTGGCGTGTGTCTTCATGTACTTATTCGCGATTGGAATCGGCGCGAGTCCTAATGGCGCGTTGATGGGCGCGCTGGTGTTCGGGCTATCTGCTCACTCGATGTTGCATCTTACCGGGTTGGGCTGGTGGGGCGGGCTATTGTGGCTTCCGCTCATAATGCTGTTCGTCGATCGAGCGATCTCGCGGAACAGCTTGAAGCAAGCGGGGCTGGCTGGACTGTTTCTCGCCGCTCAGTTCTACTGCGGCTACCTGCCGAATCAGATTTACTATGCGGGTGCCGTTGTTGTCTGCTACGGGTTCTTCGCGCTGAGGGGTGAGCGGCGCAGGGTTGGCCGAGCCGCGCTAATGACGGCAGTGACCCTAGGAGTCGGGTTTACGCTTTCCGCGACGCAATGGGTTCCGATGCTTGAACTGCTGCGACACTCGAATCGGCGCATCATCGGAGCTGAGCTTGGATACATCTATTTGCCGCCGTGGTACACGGGCACTCTTCTGTTTCCGAATCTGTTTGGCTCGGCCTATGACATACGAACGCTGACGCTGTTTACCGGGCTCGGCGTCTCTCACGATCACATCTTGTATCTGGGCGTTGCGGCGCTCGCACCGGTGGGCTTCGCGGTTTACTCGCTAAAGCGTGGCGGTCTCGCCGCGCCGGCTGATCGCCGGGTCGCGTTCTTCGCGGTGCTTGCAGCGTTGTCGTTAGTGATAATGATGGCGGCGCCGCTGTATGTGCCGGTTACCCGGTTCATCCCGCTGCTTCAAGTCATTCGGGTAGCCGTAAGAGCGGGAGTGCTGTTTCTCTTTGCGGCGTCTGCGCTGGTCGCGCTGGGAACAGACAATCTTCTGAACGCGAGCGTTGAAGCTTTGACAAAGCTCACTCGCTACGCGCGGAGAATCGCGGTCGCTGCATTTATCTTTGCAGGTGCGGCAA
The DNA here is from genome assembly GCA_049273855.1 of Blastocatellia bacterium. Classification (GTDB taxonomy): domain Bacteria; phylum Acidobacteriota; class Blastocatellia; order UBA7656; family UBA7656; genus Onstottus_B. The sequence continues at coordinate 367 of JBASRN010000344.1, read as the reverse complement.
CCGCTGCTTCGTACTTGATCAAGCTCGCCGGCGCGGCGGTCGAAGCGGGCGAGAGAGGTAAGCTCGCGTTTGCGCGAAGAGCCGCGCTCGCGTTGTCGGCTCAGTTTCTGCCACCCGACGCCGGCGTGGTGATCCCTCTGGCGTTCGCTCTCGCAGTGGTTTTGCTCTTAGCCTGGCGCAGCTCGGGTCGATTAAGCCGCAGCGGATTATTTGCGGCGCTCGTCTCGCTGCTGCTGATAGATTTGTTCTGGATAAGCGGTCAGTTCAACCGGACGTTTGATCGCTCGCGGGTTTTTCCACCAACGCGGACCACTGATCTACTGCAGTCGCTTCCACCCGGGCGCGTGCTTGTAGTGCCGTCGCAGCT
>JBASRN010000319.1:0-2020 GCA_049273855.1 Blastocatellia bacterium | reverse complement strand
CTCCATGCTCTCGTGCTCTTGTACTCATGCTCGTGCTACCGCGCGCCAAAATCAAATTTGACACTGTTCGAGGCCGCTGGCTAGTATGTTTTCACTGCGAGAGTTCCACAATCGAAATTGCGGATGTGGCGGAATGGCAGACGCGCAGCGCTCAGGACGCTGTGAGAGCAATCTCGTGGAGGTTCAAGTCCTCTCATCCGCACCATTCATCAGACACTCATCAGATAACCACCGGCGAACCCGGGCGCGCCCGCCCGAGGCACGCAAACCAGGCGAATTCCACCGCAAAGACCAGTGCTGATATACTCGGGGCCTGACTACACTGGATCCGGGTCTTGGTCATGCTTTCAATTCGCACAAAGCTCACGCTTTGGTATCTCGGCCTCGCCACCGCCGTCCTGGTGGCGTTTGCCATCGCCATCTACGCATACCTGTCGCGGGGGTTGCTGACGACGATCGACACCTCTCTCTGGAATCAAGCCGAGCGCATAGCTCAGTCGACCGGCCATCCGTCCAGCAACGAAGAACCCAGCCAACCAGGTGTGTTGATGCTCGCGCCGCAGTTCGTGTCGATCGTTAACCGGAGCGGTGAAGTGACCGACGCCATTCTCGACGTCGAAGGACGCCAGGTGCCGGTTATACCCGAAGCGATGGAGCGAGCCGCCGCCGAGCTTAAGCCGCAGTACAACGAGGTCTCGGTCGGCCCGTCCGAGCACGCGCGCATTATAACCTGGCCCTCGCACGACGAGGACGGCGAGATGTTCTTTGTGGTAGTCGGCCAGTCGCTCAAGGAGCTTAAGAGCGCGCAACAGCACCTGCTACTCCTTCTCGCGATCTCGAACCCGGTTGCATTGTTGCTGGCCAGCCTTGGCGGATTATGGCTCGCTCACGAGGCGCTCAAACCCGTTGACCGCCTGACGCGCGCGGCGGAGCGGATTGGGCGCGGCAACTTCAGCGAACGAGTCGAGGAGCCGCGAACGAAGGATGAGATTGGGAGGCTGGCGGCGACGTTCAATGAGATGATCTCAAAGCTGGACCAGGCGTTCGAGCGCGAACGGCGATTCACTGCAGACGCTTCACATGAGCTGCGAACTCCGCTCGCGGTGTTGCGCGGCGACATCGAGGTGGCGCTTCGCCGCGATCGTTCGACTGAAGAGTACGAGCGGGTTCTCAATTCAAGCCTGGAAGAGATCGAGCGAATCACCCGGCTTACCGAAGATCTGCTAACGCTGGCCCGGTCGGATTCAGGCGACAAAGTCGTGGAGCTTGCGCCGGTCAGGCTCGACCGTCTTGCGGCCGAAGCTCACTCATACATCCGGCCGATTGCCGAGTCGGCGGGCGTCGCTCTTGCCTGCGAGGGCACTCAATCTCAGATCGTTGTCGAAGGGGACGAGAAGCGATTGAAGCAACTACTCGTCAACCTGCTTGAGAATGCGATCAAGTACACCCCGGCCGGCGGAAGAGTGCGGCTCTCGCTTGCGACTGAAGACTCCTCGGCGCTGATCGAAGTGTCAGATACCGGCCGCGGAATACCTGCGGTGTCGCTCCCCCACGTCTTCGAGCGGTTCTATCGCCGGACAGACCCCCGCGATTCGCGGGTGAGCGGATTCGGGTTGGGGCTTGCGATCTCGAAGTGGATAGTCGACGCGCACCGCGGCTCGATCGAAGTTGAAAGCGAAGAGGGTAAAGGATCGCGATTCACGGTACGCCTCCCGCTGCCGGGACGATAGACGAATTGGGCGCGGAGGATCGAGGAAAGAGGATCGAGGATGGAGGATGGAGGATCGTGATCTACAATCCTCGATCTTTTATCCTCGATCTTCCTTTTCCCTGGCCACTGGCCACCGATCGTTGCTGCGTGCAAGAATCCTAGTTGATGATTCGAGTAAAGCTGGTATCAGCAGGAAGGATCGCAGCGCTTGCTTTGTTTATCGCGATAGCGTCGGCGCTGGCCGTCTATCTGGTGATTCGCAGCCAGGGCGTCGCCGTCGAGCCGGACGGCCGTCCAAAACTCCAGGGC
>JBASRN010000316.1:0-9374 GCA_049273855.1 Blastocatellia bacterium | reverse complement strand
GGTTCACCCAGGCGCGGGTTAACTTTCTCCCGACGAACACTGCGGTTGGTCACTCTACCATCTCGACGGGAACTGACCCAAGCGTGCACGGAATCACAGGCGTCAGCGTGTACGACCGCACGCAGCGCCGGCGCCACAACCTATTTGATGGAGGGATGCCGCAAGATCTGATGGCATTGACGCTGGCGGACGTCTGGCAGTTCGCGACGTCTGGCCGCGCGATCATATTGGCGCAGGGCAGCATCGACCGCGCGGCGACGCCACTCGCTGGGCATGGAGCGTGTCAGTTGAATGGAGCGCCAGTCGTGCTCGCAAGCTACGATCAGCAGACGGGCGGCTGGAACACCAACCCGAGTTGTTTCCGGCTGCCTGCGTATCTGAAGGACCGAAACACGAGAACACTGTGGCCGGCTGACGGGGAGTGGATGCGTCACAGAATCGATTCGACCGCCGCTGTGCGCTATTCCGCTCTGTTTCCAGCCTTCGAAGCCGATGCGATGACCGCGATGATCGGGCGTGAGCCCGTGGGCGAAGATAACGTTGCGGATCTTATTCTGCTGAACTACAAAGGGGCGGATTTCGTGGGCCACAAGTACGGTCCGGATTCGAATGAGCTCCGCGTCACGCTCGGCGAAATGGACCGTCACCTGGCGCGGATGCTGAGGGCGCTGGAGGCAAAGGTTGGGAATAACTATCTCCTCGCGGTGACCGCGGACCATGGCATGCCGTCGGAACCGTCGTCGCCGGACCGCCGGCACTTTGCGCCGTCCATCATAGACCTGTTGCACAAGAAGTTTGATCCTGAGGTGAAGCAGCTGATTACGTCCTTCGAACCGGAGAACGGCCAGATCTTCGTTGATGAGGACCGGCTGTCGTATCTTGGTCTGAGGTTGCGCGACCTGGCTCACTTCCTCGAATCACAGGCGTTCCTTTTTGCGGTGTTCACAAACGACGACGTGCGACGTGCGGCTAACGCGGCGAAGCGTCTGGCGCCGGCGCGCAGCCACTCGAAGTATAAATAGAGTCGGCCTAACGACGCCGTATTGTGACGAGTTCAAGCGGGCGGCCAACCATGAACGGCGCGGAACCTGCAATATGCTAATAGCCCATCCACTTATGACCTTTCATTTCCATTTCATTTCCGCTTGTCATCGATTCGCCTGTTCGCTAGTGTTCAAACAAGGACACAGATGAAGATAGTCGTAATCGGATACGGTAGGGTTGGGTCACGAGCAGTTGCAGCGCTGATAGAACGCGGCCACGAGATTACCCTGGTAGACAAAGAAGCGAGCCGGCTGGGGCGGGCTTCGCACCTTGAAGGCGTCGAGCTGATTCAAGGTAACGGCATCGACGTCGACGTCCAGCGCGAGGCCGGCGTCGACGAAGCCGATATGCTCCTAGCGTTGACCTTCGACGACAACGTCAACCTGATGGCCGCTCAAGTGGCACGCACCCACTATCACATCCCGCGCGCAATCGCCCGGGTCTACGAGCCAACTCACGCTGAAGCAACCCAGGAAGACCCGCAGTTGATTGTCGTCTGCCCGACGCTGGTTGCAGCCGAGCTTATCGTCGAGCAAGTCGACATCGCCGCCAATCAGCCTATCGGCGAACGCTTGCCGGTCGCCCCGCCCAGGGCCGAGCCTCGACCACGCTATGACGCCGCTGATGAGTCGCGCTACATCCTGGTGGCTGGGGGCGGCAAGGTCGGAGTGAACCTCGCGCGCGAGCTTTACGACAGCGGTCACGAAGTCGCAATGATCGAACGAGACAGCGCGAGGGCGACCGCCTTATCAAGCAAGCTCGATTGCCCAGTGTTCGTCGGTGACAGCTCGACTCACGATGTGCTCGAAAAGGCAGGCGCGGCCCGAGCACGGGTCTTTGTAGCCGCAACCGGCAGCGACCAGGACAATCTGATCGCGTGCCAGGTTGCCAAGAAGGTGTTTGGCGTTCCGAAGACGATCGCCCGCGCATCCAATCCCAAGAACGAAGCGGTGATGGCGCGGCTCGGCATCGACTCCACGGTCAGCTCCACCGCGATCATCCAACAAGTAATCGAACGCGAGCTGCCGACCGTGCGCATCAAGACCCTGCTGAGTCTTCAGTCGGGCGCGTTTCAGATACTCGAGTACCCGATGGACGCCACCTCTCCCGGCGTCGGCCGGACCGTTCGCGAAATCGACTTGCCCGACGACAGCAACCTGATCGCAATCCTCCGCGGCAAGACGACCGTCGTTCCGCGTGGTGATACTACGCTCAACGATGGCGACATTGTGATTGCGCTTGTGAACACCAACCAGGAACGCGAGCTTCGCAGCGCGCTTCTCGGTTCGTAAGCGCTTCGGGGGCCGCGCCTCGCCGAAGCATCATGCCAAGAAGGGCTTCCGGAGCGAATACCTGAGGCGGCACATGGAACTCCTGACGGATTTCCTTCCGCGCACATGTCCAAACTCTAGACCACCAACTAGTTTGGTGTGATTGGGGACAGGTGCTCGTCTCGCCCGACGGGCAACCCGAAAGTTGTCTGGGAGTGTTGACGTCGGCGCGCAACATTGCGCCGTGTTACTGCGCGTCGGCGGGACCGTACATGATCGCGGACACATCAAGCGCCGGGCGGAATGAATCCGGCTTATCGATCAGCGGATCGTATACGCAGGTCCGATTCCTGCCGTTGAGCTTTGCGCGGAACAACGCCTGATCAGCTTTCTGAACGATCTCGAGTGCCGTGCTTCCGTCCTCCGGGAACGAAGCGACTCCCATGCTGATCGTTATGTACATCGTCTGAGCCAGATTGATTGTCGAAGCCTGAAACGGATGCGCTTCGACTGTCGATCTGATCCGCTCGGCGATCTCGTAGCCCTGCTCTCGCGACCCCACCATGTAACCCAGGTACTCTTCCCCGCCGTAGCGTGCAGCGAGGTCGGCGCTTCCCATCACGTCACGAATGATGTGGCCGACGTCGCGAATCGTATGGCTGCCGATCAGGTGGCCGCGCCCGTCGTTGACCTTCTTAAAGAAATCCAAGTCCATCATTATCGTGGTGACCTTGCGAGGCACCGCGCTTCCAAACGCCTGAGCTATCTCACGGTCGAGGTCCGCGAACAAGCTCCGTCGCGAGCGCAGCCCGGTCAACTCGTCGCGTTGCGTCATCTGATGAAGCCGTTCTTGAAACTCCGCCTCGAACTCGTCGAGCATCGCAAACTTCATCATATGGTTGCCCACTTTGATCTTGTCGCCGTCCTGAAGCAGCTGCTGCGAAGTGACCTTTGCGCCGTTTAAGTAAGTTCCGTTCGTCGAATCAAGATCGGTGACGTAGTACTCGGAGCAATCGCCTTCGACATCCAGCCGCATGATCTCGGCGTGCGCCCGCGAGGCGATGTCGTCCCTCAGCACGAGGTCGGCAGCCGACCCGCGGCCGATAACAAACTGTTCTTTTTCCAGCTGGGCAGTGAGCCCGATCGATTGGCCTTGAAGTACCACGAGGACTGGACGTTTGGCACTCGCCGGCGGTACATCCCTCAGATCCAGCTTAACAGTGCGTTCCGCATCATTCACAGCAATTCACCTTCAGCGCGCGTTATCTTATCAGCAACAAATAACGCAGCGCAAACAGAGGCTTTAAGGGAGGTTTCCTGCAGTTGCAAGCGAAGGAGGCGCCAAGATCATACGCCGCCAGGCATCAACAACGATCACTTCCGGGCAAGCACAACCGGCGCCTGCTCAGCCGCGCGGATAGAAGCGAAGAATGCGCGCACCTTCCCGTAGTCGTTCACCGGAATCGTTGCACCTCGAACCAAAAGCGTGCGGGTGAAACTCAGGTGCTCCTCTTTCACGACGTAAGAAGTCGCGTATGTCCCGAACGACGTATCAAGCTGCGCCGCGTCCGGCAACTCGTCTACTTCGAAGCCCTTTGGCAGCTTCACCCGCACCCTCTCCGAATAAGCAAGCGACGGAAGCACCACCGGGTACCGGCGCGCTGCCTCGGTGAGGAAGAGCGACTCGCGGCGCGAGACAATGGCGGGTTTGAACACCAGCAACCGGTCCTGCATCAACTGACCGTAGCGCGCGGCGGTGAAGTCAACATCCAGCGCGAATCTCCCCTCCGCGCTGCTGTCCAACGCCTCGACCTTCGAAACCGTCGCGCCGGTGGCGCCCCGCGTTATCCAGCCTTCGACTCGCTTGACGTAGTCGGTGCGCGAGAGGCCGCGAAACTCGCGGCGCGAGTCGACTGCCGATTGACCCACCGAACGCTCACGCAGGTTCGCAGTTATTCCTCCGTCCGCCGACAACACGACGTCGGCCTGGCGGTCGAGCCGATTTGCCTCGGGAGGAGTCTGGGGCATCCTGAGCAACGCGCCCGCTTCACCTGCAACGATCAACGCAAAGCTTCCCTGCTCATGATCCGGAAGATCGCCGACCGGCGTGCAGTCATCAGTCGGGTCGAAGATCAGCAACCGGCCCAGCGACGGATGATTTACGATCGTAGCGACCGGCGTTTCACCGCTCAGCCTCACCGCGATGATGCAGTGGTTGAACTGCTGAGGCGAGGGCCACTCTTGCCGCACATAGAAGGGATCGCCCGAATAGATGCACACCAGATACGACTGAATTCCGATGGCCTTCAGCATCGCGCGCATCAGGTTTGCCTTGTCTTTGCAGTCGCCGTAAGACTTGGCGAACACGTCGATAGCTGAATGCGGGCGGTAGCCTCCGCCCCTGCCAATCCCGGTTTGAATCGAAACGTAGTTCACGCCTTGCACGTAGCGCCCGATCGCTTGAATGCGTTCCAGCTCCGTCTTCGCGTTGCTCGTTAGCTGGCTGGCCTTTGCCGACAGCGCATCGTCAAAAGTCGCTTGCCCTTCGCTCAGCTCGGTCAGCCAGCGCGAGACGTCCGCCCAGTTGTTGAACACTCCTGCGCCGGCTCTCTTGTCAGCCGGAGGAAAGTAACTCACGGCGAGCCGGGCCGCCAACGCGGTCACCGGAGGACTGGCCGGTTCCTCCTCGATGAAAGGCAGATCGCGCAACTCCCACGCGTAGGTTGAGCCGTTAACCACCGGCTCCAGTTTCTCGTGGTTGAGCATCACGCCTTCCGCGCGCCAGCCGGGCGGTAGGGTGATCGTGAACCGCGAAACAAGCGCCGGCAGCCTTTCCTGAAACTGCCAGTCGAATTGAGTGAACACCGAGCGATCTTCCGCGGTCCATTCATATCCGAATACCGCGCCCGGCTCGGCCTCGTCGCGCGCCGCGATGATCTTGACGCGAACATCGTTGAACACGTCGTTGGGAGCTGCCGCCAAATCAACCACTTCGTCCTTGCCAAACTTCTTGACTGTTCCGCCGGGTCTGATCATCCATGCGCGCATGTCGCGCACCTTGCCGGTGTCTGTTGTGTAGTGGACGCTTGCGAACGCCTCCTCCCGACCTTCTTTTGACAAGATGCGTACGGCCTGGCGTTCGACCGTGGTTACCTTTCCGTCTTCCTCGACCCGGATCACTTGCTCGCGCAACAGCACAACAGCAGGGACGCGTTTGTCCTGAGCCAACACGCTTGTAGACGCAAGCCCCCGCAGCCACGGCGGCACATCGTCCGCTACGACAGGCTGCCCGGTCGGGGCAGCGAATGCGCAACCCAACAGGGCGATAGCCAGCGCCGCAGTCCGGCTGGACCTGCCTTTGAAGCTGCTTTCGCTACTTGGGTTCATTGTGAAACCTTGTTACTGAGCCGGCCCTCCACTCTGCTTCAGCGTAATTGTGTGATTGTCGCGTTCATGCAGCACGTCAAACAACTAGAATAATTGACGTTCTGAACCAGACCCTGACCGCAAGCGTCTGATGCCGTCGAGACACGGATTCAATACAAGACCGTCCGTTCCACTATGTGACCGCGAAGCCACTCGGTAAAGTCTTCTCGCTCCATCTCACCTGCAGCCACCGCAAGTATGACCTCTTCCTGTTCACCGACAGGCGCGCTGAACTCAAAGCCGTTGAGAACGAGAAATGTTTCCATCGCGGCGTGACCCAGGCGCTTGTTTCCATCGAGGAAGGGGTGATTCTGAACGAGCGAGAAGCCTAATGCCGATGCCTTCTCGGCGATTGTAGGATAGAGATCCACGCCGTCAAACGTCATTCGCGGTTGTGCGACCGCTGACTCCAGCGCCGCTAGGTCCCGGATTCCCGCTGAGCCGCCCGACTGTTCGATGGTCTGGTAATAGAGCTGTAGGGATTCGCCGAGTGTGAGATAACGCATCAGGCAAGCCGGCGGTAGAGTTCCGCGTTCTTCTTCAGAACGTAATCTACAGCGCGCTCAAACTCCTCGTCGGGCCGTGCGAGGAGTTCGTCAACGCTGACGCGCACTAGCTCTTCAGGCGAAACACCGAGCCGGGCAGCCATCTCGTTCAGCCTTAGCGCGCGATCATCAGATAAGCCAATAGTGATCGTGGTCATCGCGACCTCCGGCCATCAGTGTACAGTTTGCTCGCGCTCAGTGGAAGAACATAATCGGCGTCCCAGGTTCGGAAACCGCAATCATGCAGCAGCATCGGCAGATTCACCTCAGCCCAAGTCATATCAAAAGACCAGAAGCTGGATTCCCGGCTTCATCGAGGAAGCCCCCGGTCCAAGCGACGAAAATCTTCAAGCTCCGGCGCTACATTCTCTCGGGTATCTGGACTCTTCGGGCGTTGATATTCGATGCTTGACCCAAGCAGAGTTCCTAGTTGATTATCATCCCAGACAATCAATGACCTCGGCTGAATACTGCAAGAAAATAGAAAGCGCTCTCAAAGCGGGCAACGCGACAGAGCACACGCATCGACCAGCGCTGAAGTCCTTCATCGAATCACTGGAAAGTGGGATCACGGCAACCAACGAGCCTAAGCGCATCAAATGCGGCGCGCCCGACTACATCGTGACGCGCGGTGAGATTCCGCTCGGGTACATCGAGGCAAAGGACGTTGGCGAGTCGCTGGACAACGCTGAAAAGAGTGAACAGTTGGCGCGCTACCGCGAGAGTCTTGCCAATCTCGTGCTCACTAACTACCTGGAGTTTCGATGGTTCGTTCTGGGTGAGCATCGTTTAACCGGTCGTCTCGCGACAGTCGGAACCAATGGCAGTCTCAAATCGGCGAAAGGAGGCGCGGACGAAGTCGCGGAACTTCTGACCGCATTCATCAACGCTCAGATTCCAACGATTGCCAGCGCTAAGGAGTTAGCCAAGCGAATGGCCGCCATTGGCAAGCTGATTCGCAACGCGATCACCCGCGCATTCACTGGCGAAGACAAAGGCGGCGCGTTACACCAGCAGATGGATGGGTTTCGAAAGGTGCTTCTTCATGACCTGACGCAAGACCAGTTCGCCGATATGTACGCGCAGACGATTAGCTATGGGCTTTTCGCGGCACGATGCAACATCAAGGGCAGCGAACATTTCACTCGCCAGCACGCAGCATACAGTCTGCCGAAGACGAATCCGTTCTTGCGCAAGATGTTCGGTCACATCGCTGGACCGGACCTCGACGACCGAATTGTTTGGGCGGTCGACGATCTAGCCGAGTTGCTTCATCGAACCAACATCAGCGCAATTCTTGAAGACTTCGGCAAGCGAACGCGCCGCGAAGATCCGGTTGTCCACTTCTACGAAAACCTTTCTTGCCGCATACGATCCGAAGATGCGAGAGGCGCGAGGCGTGTACACACGCCGGAGCCAGTTGTGTCGTTCATCGTCCGCAGCGTCGATCGAATCTTAAAGACCGATTTCAATGTGCACGACGGGTTGGCCGACGCGACCAAGATCAAGGTTAAGTCAGGCAATAAGAAGAGCGCGACCGAAGTACACAAGGTTTTGATCCTCGATCCGGCGACGGGCACGGGGACGTTTCTGTACGGAGTCATCAACACCGTCTTCGATTCATTCAAGAACAATCTGGGAATGTGGTCCGGCTATGTGTCCGAGCATCTGCTTCCGCGCCTCTTCGGATTCGAGCTGTTGATGGCTCCGTATTCGGTCGCGCATATGAAGCTGGGGCTGCTGCTTGAAAACACCGGCTACGATTTCGCGACAGACGAGCGTCTGCGGGTCTATCTCACGAACACTCTTGAAGAGGCGCACTCCGATAGCAAGCTGCCGTTGTTCGCTCAGTGGTTGGCCGAAGAAGCAAACTCAGCCAGCCACATCAAACAAGAAGTGCCGGTTATGGTAGTGCTCGGCAATCCGCCGTATTCAGGGCATTCCGCCAACACGGGGCAATGGATTGCTGACCTGCTTCGAGGGCGCGATACTTCGACTGGAAAGCAAACCGCCAATTACTTCGAGGTCGATGGAAAGCCGCTTGGCGAGCGCAATCCGAAATGGCTCAACGATGACTATGTGAAGTTCATCCGCTTCGCGCAGTGGCGCATCGAGCAAACCGGCTATGGGATATTGGCATTCATAACCAATCACGGGTACTTGGACAATCCGACCTTCCGAGGCATGCGTCAGAGCTTGATGAAGACGTTCGATTACAACACCGTTCTTGGTCAGCCTGACCTGTCCGGACTAGATCCAAGGATCGTATCCGGCAGTCGTGGTTCGCCAAGTTTTGATTTCCGCCATCCTCTTACATCTACGGGGTTCGGCCTTGCTACAAGTTCTTTCGGGCCGCGGCGCGTACAATTAGAAGTGAGCTATCGATTCTAAGGATTCTTATGGCCAATTAGCTCTTCGGAAATCAGGAAGGAAGTGTGACCTGCTTATAGATAAGACCATTCCTTTTGGACGGCAAGAGACTAAGCAACCCTCTAGGAAGCCCCGATCGTCACTTCTGAAACACTTGATCCACCGGAACCACCTCGACCTTCTTCGCATTAAAGCTCAGCTTGTAGCTCTCGATGATCTTGTCCTCGTCCAGAATCTCCTTGGGAGGCAACGACGTGTAGCTGATCGGCGACGGTTTGTTTTCGACGGCCGCTTGTTTGAACGCCTCGGCGTCTTTGGTAACTACGGCGATCTTTACGTTCTCGGCTTGCAGGTGTTTCTTGATTACGCGATTGACGTCTTCCAACTTGAGCTTCGAAAGCTGATCCCGCACATAGTCCGTGAAGGTCGGAATCCCGTAGTACTTGCTGTCAATCGCATAGCCCAGCTGCGCATCCTGAGTCTTGGTCAGCGTGTTTACGTTCTTGGTCAGGAAACGGCGCGTCGCCTCAAAGTCCTCCTGAGAAATTCCGTTGCGCACAAGCTTGTTCAACTCATACAACCCGGCGCGGAGCGTGAACAAGCCGTTCTTGGGCTCGACCGGACGAATCCATACCTGAAAGATCTGTTGCCGGCGGCCAAGGTTCGGGTCGGGCTGAAACTGAAACATACCGCGTGGGAAGTATTCGATGTACGCGTA
>JBASRN010000305.1:0-22798 GCA_049273855.1 Blastocatellia bacterium | reverse complement strand
GTCGAGGTTCCGCTGGGGAACCCCGTCGTGCAAAACGTACAAACATCAATGATCGGGGATATGACCAACGAACGACTGGTAGTGCCTAGCCCCCCATCAGAAGTCGGCGGGTCGGGCCGTCGATACTTGCCAATGCCTTCGAAGGCGTCGCTTTCGCAGCCGGTACATGGATTGCCCTGGTCAGCGGGGTCGTAACAGATTAGCTGGCAGGTGCCCTGCCTGGTCGGACCAACCTTGTCGCCTGGCTCAGATGGATAGTCCTCTGCACAGTATATCGGTGTGGCTGGACAGGTCGCGATGTTGGTCCTGTAGTCAAATCCTCCCTGCGAATCCCCAAGCCGGATCGCGAAGAACTGGCCGGGTGCGATGGCTCCTGAAGGATTCTGAGGCTTGATTGCGAACTGGCGCGACGTGTTGGCCACAAGCCAGTCCTTGTAATACTGCGACGGCTTCCTATAGTCGGCACTGCTTGGGTTCATGTCAATTATCACTTCAGACGGGCTCGCCGCGCACGCATCGCACAGCGCATTGCTTCCATTTCTCGGGCTTAGAACCGTATTGGGAATAAACCAGGGTTTTGGACACCTGTCTCCAGTCGCGCTCGCAGCAGCCTCAGCAATCGCGGTCGCTCGGATGTTCGCCGCGTTCTCGCCCAGCACCCTTGCAAAAAGCGTCGGCTGATTTTGAGTAACGGTAACCGTTACGCGTCTGTTAGCCGTGTCAACAAATACGTCGGCCGGCGTGATCGTCACCGTCGCGCCCAGCATTTTGTTGGTGGCAGCCGTCTTTACCGCATTCTCTTTGATGACGTCGCTCTGTTTTATAGGAGTGGTCTCGGTGAGATCGGACCGCGTAATGAAGACGAACGCGCCGGCAAGGGCTGCGGCATCCGCCGCCCGCTGCGCCGACGCCCGCGCGCTGTACAGGATTCCCATATCCACCGAAAGAGCGGTGAAACCGAGAAACACGACAATAACCGCAGCGATTATGACCAGGGTGTAACCTTGTTCGTTATTGTGTCCAGGCATGGTCAACTCCTCCCACTTAGAGTACGTCTGTTCAGTTCTTCTTGGACCCTGACTCGCCGGTCTTGCCCTCGAACTTGTTCTTATCCAGAAACGGCTTCTCGAAGTTCGGAAGCGTTGGCACCTGACCCGGAGCAAGCGGCTTCACGAGCTTTGGGGTAACCATAACCAGCAATTCGGTGTTGCTCTTATTAACCGATTTGCTCTTAAAGAGATATCCGATAATCGGAATGTTTGCCAGTCCCGGCACCCTCGATGCGTTTTCGGTCAGGCGACTGTCGATCAGACCGGCTATCGCAAAGCTCTGTCCATCGCGCAGCTCGATCTCCGTTTCAGCGCGACGCGTTGACAGCGCAGGAATCAGAAAACCTGAGACGGTCAGCGCATTCGTGAAATCGAGCGCGCTGACCTCCGGCGCCACCTTTAGACGGATCGTGCCGTCAGACAAAATGGTGGGCGTAAATTTCAGCCGGACGCCGAATTCCTTGAAGGTTATGGTGACGGAGTTCAAGCCACCGCCGGACTGCACCACCGGAAACGGGAACTCGCCGCCGGCAAGAAAGCTCGCCTCCCTGCCGTTTAGCGCGAGCAGGTTCGGCTCGGCCAGAATCTGCAGAATGTTCTTCGACTGCAACGCGCGAATCGTCACTCCAAGATTCAGATCCGGCCGGAATATAAAAACGTTCAGCAGATCGCTTAGCGTGAAGATACTCTGGAAACCAGGAAGACTGCCAGGAATACTACTGGTGACATTTGCCGCCGATGGCGGGCTGAACTGGCCTGTAGAAACAGCGCCGGGCGTGTTCGCGAGGCCTGTGCTGAAGAAGTTTATTCCCAGTTGCTTTATGGCGATCCGGTCAACTTCGGCGAAGCGGACCTGGAGCAGCACTTGTTCTCCCAGGGTTCCCATCAAAACGCCCAACATATTGACCACGCTCTTGCTCTGCGTTTGGGCGATGATCAGCGCTCGATCGGACACTTCTTTTGTCGAGGCCGAGCCGGTGAGTACGATTGTGGCCCCCGATTGGCTCACCTGAATGTTCTCATTAGGGAAGACCTGGGCGATCGTGTCGCGCAGGCCGACTACGTCAAGCTCAACCTGAAGATCGTAGGTAGTTGGCTGCTCCCGCTCGTTCCACAGAATCAGACTGGTTTCGCCGGCAGTGAGACCGTTCAGCAACACCTGGGTTGGAGATATACTGACCGCCGATGCAATCGTCGGATCGCTGACTGAGACCCGCTTCAGAAACTCACGCGAATTCAGAATTAGCGATTTCCCTACAGGCACGCGGAGTTGCAGCGTTTCCTGAGCGGGAGACAAGGTGACGGTTGAAACTCCAGCAGCGAGACGAGGCTGGTTCGGCGCAATGGGTTGAGTCCGACCGTCAACTGAAGACTCTACTGCTTGTCCCTGAGCTGCCGTAACGCCGGCTAGCAGGATGAAGACTAGAGAAACGAGTGTCTTTTTCATTTTCTTTTGTCCGTTTCTTACTAATGATGCTCCTGCTCACATCGGATACAATTAGACTCGGACTCAAAAGTCCGTGGGCTAATTCGGCATTTCACTAACAATTCTCTCCGGAACCTCTGCGTGCTTCGGCGCCTCTGCGGTGAATCAGATTCGCGAAGAACATGAACCGCAGAGCCGCCGAACACGCAGAGGGTGCGCGGAGAGAAAGCGCCCCTATTGCTTCTGCTTCAGCTCGAACGTTGAGGTTTCGCGTTTATCCCCGCGAATCATTTCCACGGTTACCCGGCGTACGGCTGGTTCAACGTTGACCGGGATCGACGCGATCGCAGACCTGGGCTTCGGCCTTGGAGCGTATCTAACAACTCTGGGTCGAGGGGCGTCCGGAGCCTCCGGCGCACTGCTTTTCCCATAGAGGTTTGCCGTTTGCACACCCCGTGGATTCTCCTGGGCCATATCGATCGGATTTCGCAGAGCGAGCTGTATACGGGCATCCCCGGCCAGCGCCAGTTTCTGCGCGTCTTCAGGAGTCACCAGCATAGTCACCACCTGGGTGGCCTGCGGTTTCCCGTTCACGTCGCGCTCGACGTTCTGGCCCGCCGCAAGCACCTGCACGTTCTCGAGGAATATCTTCGAAGTTGTCGTGCTATTGGGACCAGGTGAGCCAACGATTATCACGTCTACATGACTGCCCGGCACCACAAAACCGGCGACACCTATGATGTCGTTCACCCTGACGGCCATAGCTCGCATCCCTTCTGGGATGGCCGACGCGAGCCCCGCGCCCGCTTCCTTGGAGGCAAGCTTCGAGTCAAGCACCGGTTCGTTAGCAGACATCGGAACGATTACCCCGCGTCCTTCGATCTCCGCGGGATCCGAGAAACGGCCCTCCGGCAGGTTGGCCTTTGGCCAGATCGCTACGCGGAGGTGTTGCGGGGCCAGCCGCGTGCCCAGAGAAAGCTTTTCGGCGGCCACAACTATCGGGACCGTTTCTTCAGTCGGAGGGCTCAGGCGAGTGCTCAGCATCCGATAGGCGTAATAAGTGACTGCGCCGCTCAGGGCCAAAGCAAAGAGTGCGAATACGATCATTCGAGTCCGGTTCATGGGGTCACCTCCTACCGTGGTTCCGTGCCGCGGCTAGTTTCCGTACAGGTTGCGAAACACCGAGTTCCCGCGGAGGCTCACAGTATTGAACTTAAACAACGAGCCCCCTGAAAACAGAAACGCGCGATCGTATGTCACCGACACCGCGGAGCCAAAGTCGGTAAAGGTGTCCGGCCCCACAATTGTAACGATGGGTTGCTGTTGGAAGATGGTTATGGGCCCGCAGTTGAACTGGCCGGGAATCGCTCCATCCTCCGCACAGGCGGTTGTCGCGATGGTGATTTTCTCCTGCGCAAGGTAGTTGATCACCCGATCCCTGATCAACTGGGCGGTGGCCACTTGTGTCGCTGCCGGCGTGACCGGGTCGATCTTGTTCGCAGGCTGAGCGGAGAAGCGAGCCCCCTCTCGCGCAGCGTTCTGAAGCAACTGGTGTTCGCGAACAATCAGTCCCAGGTCTACAGATCCAAGGATCAGCATCGCCAACAGCGGGAGCATCAGGGCCAGTTCTACAATGACACTACCCTGCTCATCAGTACCAGCTATTCCGTTGTTACTGGAGATTCGTCTCATCTCGCATCATTGCCCGCCCGCGTAAGTTTACTTGAAGAAAGCTAAACATCGAAATGGTCAGCACTCTATAGGGCGCAGTCACCGTAACGCGCTTTGCCACAGTCGAGTTCACAGTCACGTCGTCAACAACTACTGTAGCGGTGGCGCCGTTCATACCGGAGGCACTCAGAAAAGTTTGGACGCGGGCTTCGATCGCCGTATCCGAAGGAAGGATGTCAGTGCCACCCCACTCAGGCAATACCGCAAGTCTGGCGCCCTCTCTCGCCGCGTTGGTCAAAGTCTGCTGAATACTGATCATACGCCCGGCCTCAAAGATTCCAAATATAATTATCAGAAAGCCAAGCAGAGTCACCGCAGCCTCAACAATAGCCGACCCGCGTTCATTCGTATCTGCGCGTTCATTCGTATCTGTTTGATCGATCTTCATTTCGCACCCATCAAAACAAAGACCCAGGTGGCTACCGCCACCGATACGCCAAAAGGAATTGCCAGCGCCTGTTCGTTAGCCAGGCTGACGATCGGATGAGGACTGAGACGTCCGTGGAGGAATCGGTTGAGGATGTCTACGATGTTCGCCAGCGTTGCGACGAACGCTCGGGCGGCCAATACGCGGAATAATGCCATCACTCCGGCTATGAGTGCGGCAATCACGAACACGCTCAAGATATGCTTGTAAGTCACCGCGGCCCCGATCGCTCCAAAGAACTTGACGTCTCCGGCCCCCATTCCCTTGAGCAAAAAGAGCGGGAGGAGCAGCGCCATCCCGGCCAACAATCCGCCGCCGCTCAGCCACAGACCGTCCCAGCCGGTTGACCAGGTGTGCCAGACGAGCGCCAGCGCCGTGGTAGCCGCCACCAACCAGTTTGGAATACGCCGCCAACGCAGATCGAAATAGGCCGCGGTCGTGGCACTCAGAAGTAAAAACATGGTCGGCATAAATGGGGTAAGGGCGGCACCACACGGAGGCTGCCGCCCAATACCATGGTATTAGGTTTAAGCGAAAAAACGAACGGAGTCGTTCGTTCCCCGCTGCTAGACTCCGAGGACGCTCTTTGTTCTGCTGAAAACGCTCAGAACCGAGCTGGTGATTGTGGGGGAGGCAATCGCTATAGCAATCGCCACCAGCACAAGCAGCATTGCGTATTCCGCGACGTCCTGACCAGATTCATCTTTGATAAAGTTCTTGAGTTGATTCTTCATTCGGGGCATTCTCCTTTTTGGTTTTCGTCTAACGAGCGAAACGGGTTTCGGTACGGAATCGGAAAAACACTCCGCAGGGAGTCCCGTTTTCACGTCCCTTCCTTTAACAAAAGAAGGCTGGAATAAATTGCCCTGATCGGCAGGGCCTCATAAGAACATTTTATAATCTGCGATATTATAGATCGAGCTTGCCAATAGTGACTGGGCCGGATGTTACTGAGGATGCACCGCTGCCTGGGGTGTTGCGGATCGACTTCGGACGTACCACGCTGTGTCGAACGTCATAGCCTTGGGCCGGTGTTAATGCTCGTGGACTCACTTTCAAATTCCCTTCGACTTCTTCTCGCACCTACCGTCAGGGCGATCACTTCAGCACCCGTTGCGATTGAACCCAGCACGCGGCAGAACCGTACAGCTCCTGCCGCCGTTCCAACACTCATCACACGCCAAGGACGCTTTTAGTCCTGCTGAAAACACTTAGAACCGAGCTAGTAATAGTCGGGGAAGCGATGGCAATGGCAATCGCCACCAAGACCAGCAACATAGCATATTCCGCCACGTCCTGGCCTGATTCTTCAATAATAAAGCGTTTCAGTCGGCTAATCAGCTGGTTCTCCTTTGACTAAACATTCTTGAGCGAGATTCTCTACCCACCTACATCGATGATTGATATTTGTGCGTCCTCTCTCTCCAGCAGGGCCGTCGGGAGAGCTTTCTCTGATGTGCACTACTTAAAAAAACCGGCCCAGTCAATAAAGCGCAACCACCTTGTCATCTGGGGTTGCGCCCGAGCGAATGGCCCCGTTTTTATCACAAACACCTGAGCTTGTCAATCACCAATACTTCCAATCCTTACACCCGTATAGGTGACCGTGACTAGCCACCTTACCATACCAGCCCAACCCTCGAAGCCTGAGCCTTCTTGAGTAAAGGCCGAATCACCGCCTCGTTCCACAAATGCCCGAAGCGCAATCCGCTAAGGTCTGCTATTACCAACACTTCCGCGATCCGCGATCCGACATGATGCGCCTGCAACCTTCGAGGTGTTTTAGGAACCTTCTCGGATAGCAATGGCCAGCCCTCATAGATCCGACGAGAGCATGAGACCCGGCTGGCGTGGAGGCTATGACGGGCGTCACCTGTCAGCATGACTCCCGTCACAGCCTTTAAGGGGTTATTGCGTGCTCTCCCGAGGCGTACTGTTCAAGCCACCTTCTCAAACAGGATCGACTTGTCGTCTTCGTAAAGAACTCGCCAGCCGGCCGACTCTCGAGCAGTCTCGATCATCTGGCGATTCTCTTCTTCCTCCTTGCTTAGCAACAAGAATCGGATGCCATAGGACGCCAATCGCTCGTCCCAGTGAGAGTCATGCCACGAGAGCCGGTAGTCCCGGATCACCGACGCATCGAACAAGTGGACACGCCCATCGACGAACGACCGTTGGGCCGGCCACAGCCGCCAGATCAAATAATCGCCGTAGATTTGCGGATGAAATATGTGGCCCTCGAGTTGGTGCTCCTGAATGTAGTCCATCGCCTCGACCGGCGTGGTTACCTCCCAGAGCGTATTTCCAAAGGCCGGATTTCCCAGGCGAGGATAAACCCACGGGGAAACAAGAACAATCAGAGTGAGCATCAGCACCGCTATCTGCCGATTTAGCCGGTACCGAATAGGAGCCGCGGTTCGCTGATCCTTCGGAGGCCGATCGGCTTTTCCAAAGCGCAGACGCTTAAACGCGGCACTCACCACACAGAAGTCAACCGTCGGAAGATAGCGAGCTATAACCGGAGCGGCGATCAACGCGAACCATACTCCGTTTCGCACCGCACTAAGTCCAAGCATTGAAAAAGTGATCACAAGAACCAGGTCAACGAGTTCTGGTTTGCGGCGCGCTCCCAACAAAACAAGCAGGGTGATGAAGAACGGTCCATAAAAAAGGACAATACCTTCCGGCTCGTTGATGCGGGGCGGTTGCCACTCAAGCACCAGCGCCTGAGATGCAGGGTTCGTCGCGACCTCGCGAATGTACGAATAGATTCGGTAGGTCTCGGGGTTCGCCAGCGTGGTCAGCAACGTGAGGAGGAGGATTAATCCCAATCCGCCGAGCTCGCGGGGCGATAAAGTGTCCGGGCCATCGGCATAGACAAAACGCCGCACGCCTTCGCAGCAGAGAAACAGAACAATAAGCCCGATACCAAGGATGAACGCCCC
Organism: Blastocatellia bacterium; assembly: GCA_049273855.1. GTDB lineage: Bacteria > Acidobacteriota > Blastocatellia > UBA7656 > UBA7656 > Onstottus_B. The sequence goes on along the minus strand of JBASRN010000305.1, from coordinate 15,220 downwards.
GTGCAGATTCACCCAAAGGATCATCATCAGCGGCAGGGTCCACAGTAGGTTTCCCTTTCTTTTTTGATATCCCGACAGCACGCAATAAAATGCGGAGAAGAGGGCGAACGAAAAGACCTGCGATCGCACGCTGCCGAAATAGAGCAGCAGAACCGCCGGCAACAACGCCGATACCACGCTGAGCTTCAGCCGGTCGGTCGCTTCACGACAGAGGTGATACACAGGCAACAGCGCGGCTACCAGCAATATTGCATTCAGGGCGACCAGCATGGCCAGGCCGCCCGCCTGGTAAGTGGCGTAATAGATCACCTCGACTAACCAGTTCTGCAGGATAAACGGCTTACCCGCGGCGGTGAACGAGAAGAGATCCGTTTTTGGAATCGATCGAGTGGTGATGATTATTTCGCCGGCCTTGAGATGCCACCAAAAATCAATCAGTCTCAATTTGAGAAGAAACCCAAAGCCGGTGGTGAGAAAAATTGGCACTGCTAACCAGAGATGGTCGATCGTTAGGAGGAGCACACTCCGTCGCGTTGTTTCGACTTGTTCCATCGCTTCCGAAAGTTGCTGCTATACCGTAGAGCGCCGGTCCAGTTTTGGGGAGCGATTCTACGCGAGGGTACCTTGAAAGGCAAACCGGGGTTTTGGCGATTGCTCAAGATGGCGATGGTGTGCTTATTTTCAAGGCGCAATGCAGAATAAGACTCTCACATTGCTTCTTTTTGTTCTTCTGTGCGCCTCGGCCCTCCTCAATGTCATAGCCTTCTGGAGCGCGAAGCACGAATCGCTGATCGGATACGCAGATTTCTCGTCCTTTTATTCCGGTGCCAGGATGGTGAGGGAGGGACTGGGAACAAGTCTATACAACTTTGACAGCCAAAGAGAGTTTCAACAGAATCTCTTTCCAAATGTGCCTTCTCGTCCTTCGCCCCTTCCATTTATACATCCGGCTTACGAAACACTACTTTTCATTCCTCTGACATACTTCTCTTACAGCACGGCATATATCCTGTGGACTTTGATTAATATTTCGATCCTGCTCATCCTGTCGTTTCTTTCGGTAAGTGTTTTTCATCGTCTTCGAGGACAGGTTCGCGTAGTTGCAATCCTCTGTTATTTTTCATTCTTCCCTGTCCTGATCGCGGTATTGCAGGGACAAGACTCGATAGTTTTGTTGCTTCTGGTCACGCTGGCATTTATCAACCTAAAAGTTAATCGCGACTATAGAGCCGGCCTTTTTCTGGCCCTGGCCCTGTTCAAGTTTCAAATAGTCTTACCGTTGGCCCTTATTTTCTTGGTGAGGAGAAGATGGAAAGCAGTCTTTGCTTTTGTGGCTACGGCTGTGTGTCTGATCCTGATTTCTCTTCAAATCACAGGATGGCGAGGACTAACCGATTACCCTGGCCTCTTGTTTGAGCAAAACCAGGACACTGCGACTCAGGTTAATCAAATGCGACACATGACGTTTCCATCGACAATGCCCAACCTGAGAGGATTCATTTACGCTACGTTTGCAAACACGATGTCGGAACGCCTTGTAATTCTTGGGGTCGCAGTCTGCTCGTTGATCACGGTTTTGGTTTTGATAAGCATATGGTTCCGATCTCGCGAAACCGAAGAGGAGACATTCAATCTAAAATTCTCGTTGAGTTTAATCGCTGCGCTCTTGATAAGCTATCACCTGCAAGTTCACGATTTGCTTCTTTTGCTTTTGCCGATTCTGTCAGCTTTGAATCATCTCGCTACTATGCCAGGTTACCGGATTCTGCCTAATTGGGGACTCTCCATATTGCTGCTGGTTATAGCTCCCGACGCCCTTTACCTGATTACTCTGTCTTATGGTACTTTTAGCTTACTTGCGCCGATCATAATAGTTTTTGCGCTTCTTATCTATGGCGAGGTAGCCATTCTCGAAAAGGGACGGCCATTTTTACTTTCGTGACCATGGAAGGAAACGCCGTCCAGATGTGCTTTGGAGCTTTTCTTTGACGGTTTTTATGTACGACCAGCACTCATTCCCGCCAGGAAGGTATCCGTGGGTCAAGATCTAAACATCAGATATGTCGACGATCAAACGATTGCTAGTGAGACGCCTGTTGAGCTCTCCGTCGTGATGCCCTGCCTCAACGAAGCCGACACCCTTGAGACCTGTATCGAGAAGGCGCAACGAGCAATGCGAGAGAACAACATTGTCGGCGAGGTCATCGTTGCCGATAACGGCAGCACGGATGGGTCTCGGCAAATTGCCCAGCTTGGCGGCGCCCGCGTCGTTCCAGTCACAGCCAGGGGATATGGGAACGCCCTGATGGGCGGCATCGCGGCAGCTCGCGGCAGATTCATCATAATGGGTGACGCTGACGACAGTTACGACTTTCTCGAGATACCAAGCTTTGTTGAGAAGCTTCGGCAAGGCTTTGACATAGCGCAGGGATGCCGTCTGCCCTCCGGTGGAGGTACGGTGATGCCAAACGCGATGCCGTTTCTTCATCGCTGGTGGGGGAATCCCATGTTCTCGTGGTTGGCCCGAAAGTGGTTTCATGCGCCGATACACGACGTATATTGCGGGCTGCGCGGCTTCACACGGCAACATTATGACCGGCTGCAACAACGGTGCACGGGGATGGAATTCGCAACCGAGATGATTATCAAGTCAAGCCTCTATCAAGCAAACATTGCCGAAGTCCCCATTACGCTGCACCCCGATGGTCGAAAGTCTCACGCACCGCACCTAAAGACGTTTCACGACGGCTGGCGAACACTCCGTTTCTTCTTGATGTATAGCCCGCGGTGGTTGTTTCTGATTCCCGGCGCATTGCTTATCCTGCTCGGCATCATTGGCTACGGATTGGCAATGCCCGGAGTGACGATAAATTCGTTGACATTCGAGGGACACACCCTGTTGTTCGCAAGCCTTTTTATTCTCTGCGGCTATCAATCCATTCTTTTTGCAATCTTCAGCAAGACCTTTGCAATCAGGGAAGGTCTTATGCCCGAAGACCCGTATATGGATCGCTTTTATGAAGTAGTCAACCTCGAGAAAGGGCTGATCGTAGGCGCAGTGGCCCTGCTCATAGGCATAGGGTTGCTGCTTGCGGCGATCAATCAGTGGCGAATGGCCGACTTCGGTAGATTGGACTATAGCCACACTATGCGGTGGGTGATTCCGGGTGCAACGCTGACGGCGCTGGGATTTCAGACCATTCTGTCGAGCTTTTTCGTCAGTCTCATAGGAATGCGGCGACTATGAGGACCAGCACAAGCTCTGGCGGGACATTCAACGCGGGCACCTTAGTAGGTCGATTCACCTGCGCTCCGAGCGCATCAGTTGGGTAGAATCTCTCATCCCAGTCTTTGTCATTTGGTTTCTGCCCTAGTCTGATAGATCGTGGAGCGGCCGTTCCTCGATGTGAAGAGCAAGGCGAACTTTTCAGGATGTTCCTTGATTAGATCCTTAAAGCCGCTGAGCTGTAGATCGGGTTGGTAGTCGAAGTCGCCGGGCGTCAGCACCAGGTATTTTCCGTTGCTCTCGTCAACTACATCAAGCACGCGTCTAAGATCGTCCTGCCAGAAGATCCCCGCCGTAACTGCAATCGAGCGTGTCGCCTTACGGCCAGTGTACAGAAAGTACATGGGGTCGCGGGCGCAAACCAACACGTCCGCCGGATCGGTGTTGGCCTTTATCCACTCAATCGCCTCCGCATCGTCTTCGGCCGGTTTCACCTCTTTCTCCAACGAAGCTGAGGCAAGCGACAAGTAAAAGGTCGAGCCATAGCTGTAAGCGGTCATCGAAACGATCAACAGCACAGCGAGCCCAATCAGGCCGGCGCTCGCCTTCTGTATTGCTGACCCCTCGCCAACCAGAATCCCCCTCACGAGCAAAGCCTGGGACGCAATCTCGCGAACCAGCCACAGCAACAGAAAGGGCAGAATGGGCAACAGGTAGCGATCGTATGCGACGAACGGCAGCCACACCACGTGCAATACCAGATAGCAGATTACGTAAACGTGCAGTAGCCTCCAGCCTCGCGACACTTCGCGTATGAACCCCACGGCGATGAACATCAAGGCAAACCCCAGATAGAACACCCAGGTGTAATCCATGCCAAGACACACCAACGGTATCGACACGGCCAGCATCAGCGTGTTACCACCCGCGATGTTCAGAAGTGTAACCGCCATATTGGTCCCCTTGTGTGTGCTTAACTGGAGCAGTACCTCTTTGGCGTGGCCGAAGTAGTCCGTGTACCACGCCACGTTGACTCCCTCAACGCTTGTTCTGTTTACATGGCACCAGGCAACCCAGGCGAGGACGAAAAGGCCTCCGACTGCCAGTGGCAAGAGCACGGGCCGAATCTTCCTTCGAAGCAGAGAGTAGACCGCGACTGCCATTAGCAATGTGACGCCCGTACTTCTGGTCAGGAAGGCTACGCCGAGCACCAACCCGAGAGTCAATCCCAGGACCCGACTCTCGCGCGACTTCCCGAGTTCTTCCGCCAAGAAAAGCGCAACAAGCGACAGCGCGGCATAGATCATCTCCGAGTACACTCCCGTCGCGTAAATCACGATTCGCCAGTTCACCGCGACCATCGCGACAATCAGGAGTGCCTGCCATCTGGTGGCATAGCCTTGCCTTGTAAAATACTGCCAGATCATTGAGAGAAAGATCAGAGTTGCGATCCCTGACAGCGCTACCATGGCGTTCACGTTCTCCGGAAAATGCGAGTTTGAACGCCATATTAGAGAAAGCAGAAATGGGTAAAACGGAGGGTATTTCGTCGCAGCCGGCTCGTAGGGAAGGCTGATTATTCGATAGCCTTGACCCTCCGCCAACGACCTGGCGGTCGTCACGTACATGCTGTCATCGTGATAAAACCCAAAGCGCGAAGGGTTGTACAGGGAAAAATACAGTGCCGCAGCCCCGAGGAGTATCGCTGCCAGGATCGCTACGCTCCACCGTCCCTCCTCACGGACGACGTCGGGGATAGATCGACTCGTACCAGTTTCAGGGTCATTCCCCTTAGAGCCACCGGTGGTTGATGCGTCCGGGATAACCTTTTCCGGAGAATCGGGCGCGCTGTTTGTCATCGCAGTATCAAGTTCCCGCGTGGGGTCGGTTTGCCGCGTTGATCACGTAGACTGTGCTCCCTCCGTTTGCGGACGTGAAGACGGGGGCGAACACCGCCCGGTGCGACTCGACCAGTTCTTTGAAGCTCTTGAACTCGAAGTCGCCAGTCGTCAGCACCAGATACTTCCCATTGCTTTCTTCAACCAGGTCAAATATGGGCTCAGGATCTTTTTGCCAGTCGATCGCCGGCGACATTGGTAGAAAGTGCGCACTCTTCCGACCAGTGTATAGAAAGTAGATTGGATCGCGATCACATATCAAAACGTCAGACGGTTCTGAATTGGCCTTGATCCACTCGATGGCTTCCATATGTTCGTCGATCGGCTTCACCTCTTTGCGGAGCGGGGCAGAAGCGACCGAAAGGTATAGCTTCGAGACGTAGCTGTACAAGCCCACAGAAGCGGTTCCGATCAGAACCAGCCCTATCAACACCGCGCTCGCCCTCCCGAGGAGCGAGCCGCCCGGTACCAGCGCTCGTCTCCCGAGTGAGGCCATGTTCTCCAGTTCCCGGATTGCCCAAAGCAGCAGGAACGGAAGTATCGGTATCAGAAAACGATCGTACGAGACATAGGGAAGCCAGAACAGATGTAATGCCAAATAGCAAAGCACATAGACGTGGAGCAGCCTCCAGCCCTTTGATGCGTCGCGTATAAACCCTCCGGTGATAAGCAGGAATGCGAACCCGAGAAACAGAATCCACTTGTAGTCGAGGCCAAAACACACCGCCGGGATTGAAAAAACAATCAGCATCAGCGCGTTCGTCGCCAGAACGTTCAGTAGAGTCGCCGACGTGGACGTATGATCCTGCGCTTGCAAGTCCACCAGGACTTCCTTCAGATGTCCAAGATAGCTCGTATAGTAGGCCACGTTGATCCCCGTGACTGTGGTGCGATTAACGTAGCACCAACCTATCCAACTCGCCACGATCGCGCCTGCCACGCCGAGCGGCAAAAGCGCCAACCGAAACCGCCTGCCAAGGATGTAATGAATTGTTACCGCGGCAAGCAGCGCCACACCTGCACTTCGAGTCAGAAACCCAAGCCCCAGAATCAGTCCTAGGCACAGACCCCGGAGCGAACTCTCAGGCTTCCTCTCCATTCTCTCCGCGAGAATCAACGCCGCAATCGAAAGTGCGGCAAAAATCATCTCTGTGTAGAGACTGTTTGCCAGAATCACTGTTCGCCAGTTGAATGCGGCCAGAGCGACGATAATCAGGGCCTTCCAGCCCGGGGCGTATTGTTCCTCTACAAGGTATCGCCACGTCATTCCGAGAAAAATCAACGAGGCAATAGCAGACAAGCTCACCATCGCATTCACGTTTCCCGGGAACCCCGGGTTTGCTCCCCATATCAGCGCGAGCAGAAAAGGATAGAAGGGCGGATACTTCGTCTGGGCCGGAGCATAAGGCAAACTGATTATCCTGTAGCCCTCACCCGTTGCCAGCGCCCTGGCGGTGGACACATATATCCCGTCATCGTGCGAAGACCCAAACCGGGTGGGATTGTATGTGAAGAAGTACACTGCCGCGGCGGCTGTCAGAATCACTGCCAGGATCAATCGGTGTACCCGCGTCGATGTAAACACGGCAGAAGTCGAATCGACCGCGGAACAGGTGTTCGGCTTCTCTTCCTGGCTCAACACGCTTCCGGGTCCTCGATGTTTGAAGATCTTGAATACCGTCCGGGCTGTTAGCTGCCTCTCAAGACACGCAGCCCGACAGAACCGAGCGACGCGACTGACCGCCTGTTGAAGTTCTCACCGCCCTCAGGGAGACCGCTTCGTCCGCAAGACGTTGTCCTCGATGCGGTACACAGCGCTCCGATTGTCCCGAGCATGGAAGACCGGGACAAACACACCTGTATTCCGTTGCAGGACTGCAAGCAAATTGTCTCGCTGTACATTTGGCTCGGATTCGAGGTCGAAGTCGCTGTCGGTAAGGACCACGTACCTGGCGTTGTTGTCTTCGACTATTTTCAGCAAGGCTTTCGCGGTTTCATCCAGACCGGTTTGCTCGTCGAGCAGTCCTCCTTGCCTCGACAATACGGACCGTGTCGCTTTGCGATCTGTGTAAAGGTAATACAACGGGTCCCTGTAGCAAATCAAAACGTCGGATGGCTGGGTGTTGGCATTGATCCACTCGATCGCCTCGCTGTCTTCGACGGAAGGCCTTGCCGCCTTGTTCAACGTCGCGAGAGTCATCGATCGAATCAAACCGGAGCCGTAGTTGTAAAACGCAATTCCGGCCGCGGAGAGGACGACGGCCGCGATCAGGGCGGCGCTAAGTTTTTTCGACACCTGCCCGGGCAATCTCCAACTGTCTCTCACCAAAAGCCACAAAGCTCCAGCCTCTATTACAAAGAAAAGTATGAGGAACGGCAGCAGAGGCATCAGAAAGCGATCATAAGCGGTGTAAGGCCACAATAAATGCACCGCCACATATGACAAGACATAGAAATGCACCAAGCGAACACGTTGGCGGGTCTGTCTTAAAAATCCCCCGACAATCAGCAACAGAACGGCGGCAGCCATGAGCGGAAACCCGAATCGAAAGGCAACGACCGAATCATAATTGAGGCCGAGGCAAACCACCGGCACGGAGACAAACAGGAGCCCGACCACATTGGTACTGATTACCTGGGAGACTACCTTCAGCATCCCGGAGAAGCCTTGCGCTTGCGAACCGCCTACCACCTGGCTAAATGTGCTGAAATAGCTCTCATAGAAACCAGCATTCACATTGTCAGCTCCCGACCCGCTGATCTGGCCCCAGGCGAGCCATCCCATAACAATCGCGGCGGCGCTCGCGATGGGCAGAAGCCCTCTCCTGAACCTTCGCATGATGTAGTAGCAAGTCAGCGCCAGTAACATCGCTATCCCGGCGCTCCGCGTCAGGAAGGCTAGTCCGACAAGTCCGCCGGAGGCCAACCCCGCGATCCATCGCTCGGGGCTTTTCTCATACGTTTCAGCCAGGTAGAGCGCAAGTACTGACAACACCGCGTACACCATCTCGGAATACACACCGCCTGCCAGCACCACCGTCCGCCAATTGATTCCAACCAGGGCTACGACGGCCAATGCCTGCCCTTGAGTTGCGTAATCCTGGTCAACCAGACAACGCCACGCAAGCGCAAGAAAAGCGGTCGTTGCGACCACCGACAGCAGTGTCATCCAGGCGACGTTCTCGGGGAAATGAGGCTGTGCCCACCAGATTAACGACAGGAGGAACGGATAAAACGGCGGTGACTTCGCTTGTATCGGCTCGCCCGGAAGACTCAGGACTCGATAACCCCGGTTCGTAGCGAGCGCCTTCGCCATTACCACGTACATGCTGTCGTCGCGATAGAAACCGAACCTCTCAGGACGATAGGCTGCGAAGTACGCGAAGCCTAACACCGTGATGGCCAGACACACCGTGATTATGAGCTTCGATCTCCTGGTCATTTCGCGTCTCGAATTGCGCCAGAATCAGATATCAATCGAGACTGATGTTGATGCGATAGATCGCACTCCGCCCGTCTGGCGCTTTGAAAACAGGGATGAACATTTGCGCAGACCGCTCGACAAGATCTTTGATGCTCACCCCAGGCACGTCAGATTCATACCCGAAGTCGGTCGAGTTGAGAACCAGGTACCCACCATTGTTCTCTTTTACTATCTTGAGGAACTCTCGTGCTTGTTCATCAGGACTTGGCTGACGGGCCTGATATGGAACTGTCGTAAGCATAATAAGCGAGTACGAGGCCGTCGCCTTGCGACCCGTGTAGAGGTAATACATCGGATCGCTGTTGCACACTAACACGTCCGAAGGATTGGTGTGTGTGTTGATCCAATCAATTGCTTCGGCGAACTCCGCGGGAGGCTGGGCAGTTTTTTTGAAAGAGGCTGCGGCCGACAACTTGTATATTGCTGCCGCGTTGCTGGACAGCGCCAGAGCGATAGATACCAGCAAAACTGTTCCAACAAAAGCAGCCCCGACCCTGCCAAACACGTTTTCACGCGATTTCAATCTATCTCGCACTGCCGAGATTACTACATCAAGCTCGGTTACTAAGAAAACAAGAAGAAACGGTACGACAGGCATTAGATAGCGATCATATGCGCTGCCGGGCAAAAGCAGATGGAGTGCGAAATAGGGAATCAGGTAAATATGCAACAGGCTTAATCTGGCTCCTGCTCTCCTCAAGACTCCGGCGGTGATAAGGCCAATCGTTAGAAACACCAATAAAATAAAACCGACTCGCGGGAGACCGTAGCCAAGACCGAGGCAAGCTACCGGGACCGACGCTATTAGAAGCAATGCAAAGTTTGTCCCCACCAAACCAGTAAGCGTCGACAGTGTCGATGTACCATTAAGTGCTTGGAGGTACTTGAAGGCTTCGCTAAAGCAGCGTACGTAGCCTGCATAATAATCGGAGTTCGCCCCGGAAAACGAGCTTCGGTTCAGTTGGCTCCAGATGCCCCACCCAATGACAAATGCCAAGGCAATGGCTACAGGCAACAAGACTCTCCGCCATTTCCGCCGCAGCACATAGTACGCCGCTACAGCTATTATCAAAGTAATGGCGGAGGTTCGAGTCAGAAATGCCAGGCCCATGATGACTCCCAATGCAATTCCTCGGGCCTGATCTCCCGCCTTCGTCTCGTACTTCTCCGCCAGATATAAACCCGCAACCGAAAACGCGGCATAAAACATGTCCGAAAGCAATATCGTCGCCCAGTACATGGTGCGCCAATTGATCGCCGCGAGAGAAATCACAATCAATCCCTGGCCCGCTGTGGCATACCCTTGACTCACCAGATAACGGTAACTCAGTGCCAGAAAGCCCAGAGTCGCCATGATGGACAGAAGCATCATCACCGTCAGGTTGGCTGGAAACTGGGGATAAGCTTTCCAGATTAGTGAGAGCAGAAACGGAAACAGCGGTGGATAGAGGGTCTGCCTCGGCTCATAGGGGAGGCTAAGTATGCGATAGCCCTGTCCGGTTGCCAGCGCTTTTGCAGAAGTCACGTAAAGGGCATCGTCGCCGTAGAGTCCGAACGCCTGTGGGTCGAGCGCACGAATGTAGAGGACGCCGGCTGCGATGAGGACAACAATCAGCGCCACTCTCTTCAACTTCGTTACGTTCCACTTCCGGACAAGGGTCAGACCGTCACGAGATACGTCAGAGGGTAAGACGCGGGGCGTCGATATGGCTGAACCACTAGTTTCGCTCGGCTTAGACGACAGCTTATCCACTGACACCAACCCTGTTTAATAATCGATGCGATAAATGGCGGTTCGCCCTTCTTTGGACTCGAACATCGGGACAAACTCTTCGGGGTGCTGCTTCACATAAGCCTCGATACTCTTGCCGTAGGCAGGCGCTTGATCCCGGAAATCGGCCTCGTTCAACACCATGTAGGCGCCCCGATTCTCGTGGGTAATATTGCGAAAAACTGTAAGCAGTTCATTCGAGTCAGGCTCCGTGGCTTGATAGACGTTGATATCGAGCATGGTGACTGGAATAGATCGCACCGCCTTGCGACCTGTGTATAAGTAATATTTCAAATCACCAAACCCGACCAGGACACTGGATGGGTCCGTATTCGCAACGATCCAATCAATGGCTTCCGCATCCGCTTCAGAACCTGCGGCTGGTCTTGGCGAAGCCAGCGCGTGATATATGCCGGTCGAGTTGCTGTAAAGCGCAATGGCGGCGCCGACGGCCACGACGAGTCCGATCGTGGCAGCCGCGGCCTTAGCGAAAACCTGCCCGCTTGATGTCAGCGCTGTTCTCAGCATCAACAAAAGAGCCGAAAGCTCGCGGATGAGGAAGAACAGCAGGAATGGCACGATCGGCATAACGTAGCGCTCGTATGAATGGCCGGGCACGACGAGGTGCAAGGCGATATAGAACACCAGATAGATCTCCAGCAGTCTAGGGCCCTTCCGCAACTCCCTCGCGAATCCGGCCACGATGAGAGCCAAAGAGGAAATGATGACTGGTATCAGGAGAGACATTGACAGGCTCGCGCGCAGTCCGAGCGTTTGCAGAGGACCCCACACGAGTATCAGCCCAAGCGCATTCGTCTCAATTATTTTCAAATGAACCATCAGCCTGGATACGTGATTAACGGCCTGAAGCTTGCCGACTGTTTCGGTTATGCCATGTACATAGCCTGCGTAGTAAGCCGCGTGCTCGCCCCCAATCGTGTTCCTGTTGAGATAACCCCAGCCGAACCATCCGATGATAAACAGCGATGCAACAGCAACCGGCACCAACACCTTTGTCCATCGCCGGCGGTACAGGTAATAAACAACCACGGCTGCGAGAAGAACCAGCCCGGATGTCCGGGTCAGGAATGCCAGGCCGGCCATCAAGCCCAGACCAGCGCCCGTCCTCCATCCGCTTTGTTCTTTCTCGTACCTCTCCGCAATGAGCAACGTCGCCACCGACAGCAGAGCGAATACGACTTCTGAGATTATGCTGGTGGCCAGACTCATCTGGCGCCAGTTGATTGCTGCGAGAGCGATGACGGCCAGAGCTTGCCAGCGACTCGCATAACCGTTCATTACAAGATACCGCCAGATCAAAAGCAGGAATCCCATCATCGCAATCACTGAAACTAACATCATCCACCGAAGGTTTTGGGGGAACCGAGGATCGAGTCTCCAAACCAACGAGAGCACGAATGGATAAAATGGCGGAACCAGCGTTTGCGCCACCGGCTGCGGCAGGCTGATCATTTTGTAACCCTGGCCTGTCGCGAGCGATTTCGCCGCGGTGACGTAGATTGTGTCGTCGTAGTAACCGCCGAACCTTCCCGGCGCCACCATCCCAAGGTGCAAGACAAATGCAATACCTAAGACTACGAGAACCAGCCAGAATGCAAGCCTGTCGTAAGCGCGGTCACGTCGCATGGCAACGGTCGCGCTATCAGAAGAGCGCTTGCCATCCCGATTCGCGTGCTCGACACCTTCTTCAGATGTTGCGATTGTCTCCTTAGCGACGTCGTTCACCCGAGCTCTCCTTACCCGCCAGTTTTCCGAGTTGCCGCCCGGTACGGAACCAGGTCCGGCGTGTCGCTATTCACTTCCAGAAGCCACATACGACGGTCTTTGAAGTAATCCAGCAGTTCGTAGTTTTGATCGGCACCCATATCGCGAGCCCAAACCACTCGTGAGTTGTCGATATCCGCGTCATTGTAAACCCATTCATGTTGCGGAGGGTGCTGCGGTCCGTATTTCACAATAACAAGCTGACGGTCGGTGTTGTTCTCCAGGTTCGCCAGCACCCGTGCGCGTCGAGTACTCCAATCTTGTTGGTCGGCGATGGACTGGACCGCAACCTTCTTACAGAAGCCAACAAACGATCCCAGACACAAGATCAGGCTTGCCCCTACCATTAGTTCCCCGATCGGCAACCCGCGCCAACGCCACGACCGCATATGTCGCATAGACTGAATTGCAACCAAGAGCACGACTCCGGTTATCGGAGCGGCGTACTGAAGGTGCATCCACGTTTCCATCAGCAGCCCAGCGGCAAACACGCCGCAAGTCAACAGCGCAAATCGCAGCCACCGATTCTTTTCGATGACAAACGGCAGGGCCACCATTGGCAACACCAGGCCAACGAGGCTGAAGTAGCCAACAACCAGGACCAGCATCTTACCGATTCCCCACACCAGTAGCCCGGTGGCCGTGCGCTGACTCTGGTAATAATCAAGCTCCCATTCCGTGTGCGCCGCCCTTATCTCTTTATGTCTGTATACCGGCTCGGGTCTGAGCGGCTGCCACAGAAATGGAGGTACAACGCTGTAGGTCGACTGGTGAACCATGTAAGGCATGCGAAAAACGTTGCCGGTTACCCGAAGGTTGTAGTAACCCATTGCTCCAGCCGTGATGGCCAGGACAAGGGAGGCCGGCAGCACGACGTGTCGTAGCCAGACACGGGCTGCTGGACTCTCCTTGTTTCGCATCCAGCTTATTAACCCGCCGGCCATAATCAGACTTAGAATCAGTCCTTCATAGGGACGGCTGTTGGCCAACACTGCCATCCCTACTCCCATCACCAATGCATGGCGAGGGTGCGGGGCCTTCACAATTCGCCGGAATGCTCCAACCACCAGAGCACCACCGCCCATCGCCACTGCTCCGCCCCAATAGCTCTGACTCCATCCCAAAATCAGCGGATGAAACACTGCAAGCATCCCGCCCAAAAGAGCCCATCGCGGCGGCATCCAACCCATCAACATCCAGCAGATCGCGCCGCACGCCAGCCCGGTGCTCAACCAGACGCCGGCAACAGGGTGGCCGCCGATGATTTTCCCCGCTGCGAGGAAGAGTCCCTGACCGGGCGGGTACTTCGAAGCATAGGTAGGCTCGTGAATGACGTGCAGGCTTTCGAAGTGAACCCACATCGGATGAGTTGGGTTGGTTAGCCGGCCGTGCGCGAACGTATCGGCGGCAAGGAGATAGCTGAACTCATCATGGACTCGTGGTTGAGGGAACCGCACGAGTAGCGAAAGCGTCGCGGTGACCAAAAACGCGCTGACACTGACGACAGCGATCGCCAGGCTTCGCTGTCGGGCCAATCCCGCAAAAGCGTTCTCTGCTCTCCGAAGACATCGAGAGAAGAACCAGGTCGCCTGCGCAAGCGACCCTCTCGCCTTTGCCGGGATTGTTGGTGAATTCGGATTCATCTATGCCGTAGTTAGCCAGTACAAGAGAGGTCGCCGCGATAATAAGCCAAGTGCAGGACGTCAATTTGGCGAATTGAACAGGTATGGGCTTTGCCCAATCGAGCGATGCTGATCAAGCCACTGCACCACGCTGTCCGGGCCTGATAGTTCACTACGCAACAATGCCAATATCAGGTCATGACTTAGCACGTTGTTGAACACAGGATCGTAGGTGACAGGGTGCTTCTGGCCGGCAAGCTTTAGTATAAAGGGAACCCTATGGTCGCTCTCGCTTTTGAATGTGGCTGCGTCCTCGCTCGTCCAGGGTCCAATTGATCGCCAGATCGACGACCTCCACCAGTGGTCAGATGTCAGGAGGACATAGGTGTTCTCCCACGTTCCCGAATCTTCCATAACGCGGCGTAGCTCACCCACCGTGCGATCAATCAGTCGGAGGTTGTCAACATAACTGCTTTCCCCCTTAACCTCAAACTCATCCGTGTCCCGCCTGTAGATATTCGGCGGGTGGGCCACCTGCCAATATACCAGCATAAGTCCAACGTCGCTGTCGACGACAACTCTCTTCGCCGCCTCCAGGACTCCAATATGTGATTTTACCGCCTTATTCCGATTCGATTCTTCTTTGTCAAAATATGTATTTCCAAGAGCTGGAATAAAGGGAATTGTGATCATCAGCCCCTCGATCTGCTTTGACATGCTCTCGCGCAAAGTTGCTGCTTCAGTATCGATCCAGGCGCAACTGGTCAGACTTTCAGGAAGGATATCGCAGCACGGAAGGTACCAGCCTATAAAAGCTGTGTTGAATCCGGCTTCGCGAGCCTCTGAGAACAAGTTGGGCTCGCTGTTCCAACTCACCGGTCTCTCGGTATCGCCGAAAGTGATCATCAGTTTTGATTGGCTTACCAATTCAGCATTAGAAAGAAGCTTTCCCGAGATGAGTGCAGGCACTGAGACCAAAGTGGAGTCCGACGGCGGGTATACATTGATACCGTAGAGGGACTGGCTGCGCAGACGATCCAGCTCAGGAAGTTCTAAGTTTGCGGGCCGATTCGAAAAGGCAACTCTCTGATCCATTTCGTCGAATAGCAGCCACAACACTCGCGGACGAGCCGTAGTTCTGACGTTCAGGGATGCGGCCAGCTGCGGATGCGGAACGCTGATCGCTGACCAAAATGCTTGAGATATCGTTATTAGAAAGAAGGGGGATAAGACCATCACGACCATTATCGAGGCTCGAAGAATGATGTTGTGCCAGGGAGTGACCTCAAACATTCCCATGATCGCGATTGCAATCCCAAAGGCAATCAATTCGTTTATAAGCTTCGCCCCAGGGAACAGAATTTGGCTGAGTCCGTTCAATGGTAAAAGCAATACGAGGGGGAAAAAGAAACGTACAAGCCTCATAGCCAGGGC
>JBASRN010000282.1:0-58305 GCA_049273855.1 Blastocatellia bacterium | reverse complement strand
TGTCGCCGGTTTGTTTTCCTTCGTTGTGTCCGTCACAAATCCACCTTCCTGCGCTCCCTTCGCTCCACCTCAGTTACGAGGCTTCCTCGCTACTATGGGCGCTCTGACTCCTGTTCGCCCGGCTCTTCCGCCTTTACACGCTTCCGCGCTTTATCGCATGAACTCCGGCACTTACACGAACAGGTCTCCCCGATTTACGCGACTGGCCTTCCTGACCATTCCGTCTCCAATCATCCGGCGTGTCCTGTCGCCGCTTTTTCACGCTACCCCTCAGCTCGACAGGTTTCCGCTCTGCGCGGTCCAGGCTTCGCCTTTGGGATGCAGGCTCACCAGCTTTCGCCAGACCGAATCGAGTTCGTGTTCCTACGGACTAGTCGTTCGCCTCCTGCTGCTCCCCACCCCGCCTCGCGGCGCCGCGGTTGCTCTTGGCTTCGGGCCGGAGAGCGTTTGCCCGGAGGGGACTTTCACCTCTCTGACCATCGCGCCTTTCGGGCGCACATCCCACCAGCGCTGTTGGTGGGTTTCGGGAAAGGGGCTGTAGCTCCGCGCGATGTAGGCTGAATATGAACGCTCCACCAACACGTCCTCAGGAAGTAGAAAGACAACACTACACCTCTGTGCCTTATCTCCTCGACGAGCTCCTCGCTTCCGCGAAAACTTCTGACCTTAACCGCTGAATCACACGAACTAACGCGCCACGCGGGGCCATCACGCGCGGGACACCATCACGCGCGGGCAGATGACAAACTGATGTTCCTGCCGTAACCTTTCCGGGCCCACGCAGTTTATACAGTCATAGGCAATCAATGCGGGAGATCCTGGTTTGACGGCAACCGAAGTAGACACGGCGGAGCGGCTCCTGATCGAGGCGGCGCAGAAGAACCCTGCCCGCTTCGCCGAGATCTACGAGAACAATTTTGACCTCGTGTATGGGTTCATTGCGCGTCGCGTCGGCTCGCGCGATGTCGCCGAAGATTTGACCTCCGATGTGTTCCATAAAGCGCTTGCCGGGTTGCCTCGATTCGAATGGCGCGGTGTGCCTTTCGGTGCGTGGCTGATAAGGATCGCTTCAAACGCGATCATCGATCGAGCAAAGCACGCGGCAAAAGAGTCGAACATTTCCGGCCTCGATCAGCCTACCGAGGTGAGCCCTCAGGAGTTCGAAGAAACGGAGCAGCGGGCCCGGTTATTAAGGCTCGTGGATCAGCTTCCCCGGGATCAACGCCGGGTGATCGTGCTGCGGTTTTCTGAGGAGAAGAGTATTCGCGAAGTCGCGTATGACCTCTCGCGCACGGAAGGCGCCGTCAAGCAGCTTCAGTTCCGTGCTCTGCAAAACTTGCGCGCCCGGTTGAGCGAAGAAGCGGGTGAAACGAATGGCTAACGGCAGCTTGATAGATCAACTCGACGAAGCGGTGGAGGCAATTATCGCCAACCCCGGAGCGCCGCTTTCGCAGGTGAGCCCGCGCATTGCCGCGCAGCTTCGCATTGCGGCCGAGTTGCGTTCCCTTCCCCGCCAGGACTTCAAAGCGCGTCTCAAGGACGAACTGATAAGGGCAGCGTCCATTTCCACGGCGGCAACCAAACCGATTCGCGAGGGCTTTCATACCGTGACACCTTATCTGACCGTTCATCAGGCGCCCGAGCTGATTGAGTTCGTAAAGCAGGCGTTCGGCGCTGAAGAACTCTTTCGCACCACAGGCTCGGCTGGCGGCGTTCACGCCGAGGTCAAAATTGGCGACTCGATCGTTATGATTGGCGGAGGTGAGGTCTGGCGCGGGACCCCGATGCCTACCGGGATTCACGTCTATGTGAACGATGCGGACGCGGTCTACAATCGGGCTGTACAAGCCGGCGCGGCTCCTATTTACGGGCCAATGGATCAGCCTTATGGAGACCGCGAAGCGGGCGTGAAGGACCTTTCCGGGAACCACTGGTACATCGCGACGCATAAAGGCGCCGCTTACATTCCCGAGGGCCTTCGCACGGTGACCCCTTTTCTGCATCCTCGCGGTGCGGCGCAAATGATCGACTTCCTGAAGCAGGCTTTTGGCGCGGAGGAGCGATCCCGCGCGCAATCACCTGATGGCGTCATTCACCACGCTACGGTGAGAATCGGCGACTCGATGATCGAAATGGGCGAGGCACACGGCGAGTGGCAGCCGATGGCTACGATGTTCTATTTGTATGTGGATGATGTCGACGCCTGGTATCGGCGCGCGCTGGAAGCCGGAGCTACGTCTCGTGGCGAGCCGGCAGACCAGCCCTATGGTGACCGCGTCGGCGGAGTCGCGGACTCATTTGAAAACATTTGGTACATGAGCACGCCCATTAGGCTTCTCAAAAGGAGGGAACGCATGACGAGCAAAGTGAAACCCATCCCGGAGGGCTATCACACCGCGACGCCTTACTTGATTGCCAAGAATGCGGCGAGCGCCATCGAGTTTTACAAAACAGCCTTCGGCGCAACGGTGCTTGAGATCATTGCGGACGAGAGCGGCGCGCTAAGACACGGCGAATTCAAGATCGGCGACTCGCCGTTCATGATCACCGATGAACACCCGGACTTCCCGGCATGGCTTAGCCCGCAGTCTCGTGGAGGCACGCCGGTCCACATCTACCTTTATGTCGAGGACGCAGATGCGGTGTTCAACCGCGCGATCGCTGCCGGAGCGAAAGAGCTGCTGCCGATGCAGGATCAGTTCTACGGCGACCGAAGCGGCGCACTAACAGACCCGTTTGGACACATCTGGTACATCGCAACCCACATCGAGGACGTGTCACAACAGGAGATTCAGAGACGGGCAGGGGAAAAACACTAGAGCTGGCCGAGCCCGCACCCTTCGTTCATGGCGCATCAAGATATCGATGTGCGCGAATCAACTTACTAGAAGGAAGAGTCGGGTCCTGATTTGAATGTTTTCTCTGCGCGATCTCTGCGGCTCTGTGTCTCCGCGGTTAGTTAGCATCGAAAACCTTGTTAACCGCGGAGTCGCCGCGCCGCAGAGATCGCGCAGAGAATTGAAGTTAGGACATCACCGATGAAAGGGGAGAAAATCGATGACAAGCAAACAAGCGCTGGTGCCAAAACCCGCAGTGAGCCTGAATCTGACGGTCAAGGGCGCTGCCGGCGCGATCGAATTCTACAAGAAGGTATTTGGGGCGGTTGAGACGATGCGGCTTGTTGAGCCTGGCGGAAGGATCGGACACGCCGAGATGACGATCAGCGGCTCCCCGATAATGATCTCCGACGAATACCCCGAACTGGATGTGCTGGGCCCCCAGTCGCGCGGCGGCTCCACCGTAGGCATTCATCTCTATGTCGCCGATGTGGACGAAGTGTTCGCTCGAGCTTTGGCCGAAGGAGCGAAGGCGATTTCTGCCGTGGAGGATGAGTTCTACGGCGACCGGTCAGGGAAGCTGGTGGACCCGTTCGGTCATGTTTGGTATATCGCAACTCGCAAGGAAGACCTGTCGCCTGAGGAAGTGACTAAGCGCTATGACGCCTTGATCAAGCAATAGTCAGTGTATGGCCACGAGTTCGCGTTGGACGTCGCCGCCGGTTACGCGGGCCCCTCGCTCATCCACGTACACGTCGATCTCGCTGCGTACTCCGAAGCGGCCTTCAAGATAAATCCCCGGCTCGATGGAAAAACAGGTGCGCGGAATCAACATTCGCTCGTCTTTCGTTTCGAGGTTATCGATGTTGGCCCCGTTCCCATGCACTTCGGTGTGAATGTTGTGGCCCGTTCGATGAATGAAGCAGTCGCCGTAGCCTGCTTTTTGTATCACCTCCCGGCATACGTCATCGACTTGCCAGCCGAAGATCTTGCGACCGCTGCCGAATGCTTCCTTAACAAACTCGGTAGCCGCGTCGCGAGCATCGCGAACTATATTGAAAACCTTGACCACATCGTCGGGCGCGCGCTCGCCAACAAACGAAGTCCACGTTATGTCGGCATAAACCGAGTTGGGTTTGTCGAGCTTGGCCCACAGATCAATCAGAACGAAGTCGCCCTTGTTGATGGGAGAATGGTGTTCGCGTGTCGGACCGTAGTGGGGCGCGGCGCTGTTGCCGTTGACTGCGACGATCGGCGGGTCCTTGGTGAACAAGCCGCGGTCGGCAAATCGAGACATGATGAATTGCTGAATGTCGTACTCATTGGTCGGTGTGCCTGATTTGATGCGGCGGCCAATCTCGGAAAAGGCTTCGTGGACGCTTGCATACAATCCGCGTGCAGCTTCTTCGTGCATAGCCAACTGCGAATCGTTCCAGGCCGCCTCGAATCGTTGAACCAGATCAGCCGAGGTAACGATCTCGATGCCGAACGAGCGGATCAACTCGATGGTCCCGGCATCGACTCTCGACAGATAAGGAATCGCGGCGTCGGGCGAGTACTGCATCGCCAGGCGAGGCACTCGCTTGCTCGTCAACCCAGTCAACTGGCTCTTCAAGACAGCGTGAAGTTGTTGCCACGGGAGATATATGACCTTCTTGCCGGGCAGGTGGTCGAGGACGTCGCGCTCGATCGAGTGGAGTATCCTGACCGGGTCGCCCGACTGCGGCACCAGATAGAACCAGCGGCGTGTGGCCATGTGGCCTTCGGTGGGCATTCCGAGGATATTTGCGGCTATGGGATCGCTGCCGCGAAAACTGTAGAACAGCCAGCCATCAAGGTCCGCGTCTTTTAGGGCTTGTTGAATCGCTTCGATCACTATAGGCCTCCGCAAAGTGAATTCAGACTTGGATTATAAACACTCCGCCGCGAGGTTGAAAGCTGGGACGCGCGCTGCCCCACTCCGCGCCGTGAAATGTCTGTAGAAAAGCGACGCGAGTTCTTTCTCATGTTCGCTGCATCCCAGCGCAGGCACGCGACGTATTCGGAGGGTAGCGGCAGACCCGATCAACGGTCGAGTCGCGGTCCTTTGGTAGTCGTGGTTCGGCTGCTATATTGAACTCCCGAGACTAAGCATGAGAAGGCGAACGCAACTCACACTAGGCGGGATCTTCTTCGCGCTGTTAATGGTGTACGGTGGAGTCCGATTTGTCAGGACGTTCTCGCTGCTTGGGATGGAGAGCGATCCCGGATGGACTCCACACCAGGTTGGAACCCTTGTGATGATCGGCCAGTTAACCGTGGTCGAACCGCAGGGACAGCTCCGGCCCGGTGATGAGCTTGTAGCCATAAACGGCCGCGAGATCAGATACGCTTCGGAAGTTCCAGAGATATTCCACGACATCCAGCCCGGCGAGCCCTACACGGCTCTGGTTAGACGCAACGGTGTTCGAGTGCCACCGTTCAATCTGCGATCGCAAGCGATCCCGCTTCGCTCGTGGGTAGTAAACGGAGTCGTCGGGCTGATCATTCCGAACATTTTCCTGTTGACCGGTCTTGCTGTTTTCCTTTTCAAGCCTGATGACAAGCAAGCCCTATTGCTTGCGCTGATGTTCGGAATGTTCTACGGCGCGATTCGTGCTATCGATCCGTCCTTCGTCGGAGAACCGATCCTGCTGGTTGCGGTGATGCTGAGCGTGCACGTGGTGTCGGTGTTTTTGTGGCCGGTGTTCTTGCACTTTTTCCAGGTATTCCCCGAGCCGTCGGCGCTGATCAGAAGAGCGCCGCGACTGGAAGCTTACTTGTACTTGCCGCATATGTTGTTGATTTTCCCGTACTTCACGATGTTGAACCTGCTGGCAGCATTCGCGCCCGACCGCTCGGTCTATTTTCGAGTGGCCTACCCTGGGCTCGGACAGGTGAGCCTCGCGGTCGCGACGCTCTACATCGCGGCCGGCTTGCTGTCGCTTTTGGTCAACTATCGGCAGGCGGGCATGGCGTCGCGGCGAAGGATGCGGGTAGTCGTGGCCGGAAGCATCGCCGGCTTCCTGCCGATGTTCGTCGCGATAGGGCTGTCGGGGGTCTTCGACTTGCGGAGGAACAATCCCAGGCTGGCGCAATGGCTGGTGATAGTGGCGCTGTTTTCGTTTCCGCTGTTTCCGTTGTCGTTCGTCTACGCGATCGTGAGGCATCAGGTCATTCCTGTTCGGTTGATCCTGAGGCGAAGCGTCCGCTACCTGCTGGTCTCTCGCGGCTTCATCATCATTCAGGCGCTGGTGGTGTTCGCCGTGCTGAGCTTTCTGTTGACGGGCACTCGGCTGGCGGCGATAGATCGCCTCGGTGATCGAGCAGACATCATTGTCACAATGGCGGCCACCGCTGCTGCAATTGGGGTGCTGACGCTTCTGAATCAACTAGTGATGCCAATCATCGACCGGCGATTCTTTCGCGAAGCTTACGACGCACATCAGATTCTTTCCGAGCTTGGTATGGAGATGCGAAGCGTGACCACTGTCCGGCAGATGCTGGATCTTGCGGTCGACAAGATTCAAGAAGCGCTTCACGTCGAAAACATCAACATCTTCCTGAAAAATCGTTTGAGTGGCGATTATCCATGCGCCATTTCGTCAAGCCTGGAGGCGACGGGCGTCAGCGCGGCTGACTTCGCCTCGAGCCTGTTGCTTCCAGCCGAAGGTTACGCAGTCATGAAGATGCGGCGTTCGTCGCTGCCTCTCGCCGTGGACTTGCCGGGCTGGGGCCAGGGCCTTCCGACAAGCGAGCCGGAAATCATCGAGCTTCGCCAAGAGGAACATGACATGCTTCGGCGACTTCAGTCTAAACTCCTGTTGCCGATCGCGACAAAGGACGAGTTGTTGGGCATTATTTCGCTTGGGCCCCGCCTGGGCGACTTGCCGTTCTCGCGCGAGGACCGGCAACTGCTAATGGCAGTCGCGTTGCAGATGGCATTCGCGATGCAGAATGTGGAGCTGGTGCGGCAAGTCGCGGGGGAGGAGCGCCTAAGACACGAACTGGAGCTAGCTACTACCGTACAGCGGCGATTGTTTCCCGAATGCCCGCCTGAGTCGGCATCGCTCGACCTTGCGGGTGTGTGCCATCCCGCTCACGGAGTCGGCGGCGACTACTACGATTTCATCCAGCTTGAGGACTGCAAGCTCGGCATCGCGGTTGCCGACGTAGCCGGCAAGGGAATATCAGCCGCGCTGTTAATGTCCACGGTGCAAGCCTCGCTGCGGAGCCGCGCACAATCGGTCAACGGAAACCTGATCGAGCTTGTGTCGTCCATGAATCAGCTTTTGCACCTCTCGACTGACGCGGCAAGCTACGCGACGTTCTTTTACGCTCAGTTCGACGAGCAAACGCGTGTGCTGACTTATGTGAACGCGGGGCACAACCCTCCGATACTCGTGCACGCAGGCTCTCGGCTGAGAGCTCAGCGAGCGGGAAGCGTGGGCGCCAGTGGGTTGGCCGCGATCCCGGTTGAAGAAGCTCAAGATGAAGCCTTTGAACTCCGAGTGCGGCTGCTGACTTCGGGCGGCCCGATCATCGGCGCGTTTTCGGACTGCGAGTACGCGCAGGAAGCGATTCAAATGGAGCCCGGCGATGTGCTGGTCGCCTACACGGACGGAGTGACGGAAGCGTTCAACTCGCGTGAAGAGCAGTTCGGCGAGTCAAGACTGAGAGAGATCGTGACTCGATCGACGCATCTCTCAGCGGTCGAGCTCAGCTCAGAGATAGTAGAGCGCGTGCGCGGCTGGTGCGGTGATACAGCACAACAGGACGACCTTACGCTGGTCGTAATGAAGGTGAAGTGATGGGTTCTTTCGGACCGCGGATGCCGGCCTCAAGCTGCATCCGCGGTCGCGAATCGTCGGTGATTCTACTACCCTGCGGACTCAACGATCTTTGTGACGTGTAGAATGTCGTCTTCGACTGTTCCCTCCACGGAAACGCCGAAACCCTTTTCGCTCTTTGTATTCTTCAGAAGCTCGGCGACCTTCTTGTTGCCGTCTTCGTCGAACTTATAGAGCTTGCCGTCCGCGTATATCGCGTATCCGCTCTTGGCGCAGTTGGGCATCTGGGCGCACTTGGTCGAGTGTGCCTTGACCTTGTCGAGTGCGGTGTCACCCGTAACGCGCGCCGAGCACGCGTTGTCGATAACATAGCCGCTAAGCTTGACGTCCTTTTTTTCGGCTGCTAATGCAACAACCGACATCACCAGAACTAGACCTAAACCGAGAGCTCTCATACTTGTTCCTCCTGACGCTTGAATCGAAATTGTTGTATTGAACGACCCTATCAAGCTCCGGCGCAAAGGTCAATCAGGCTTTGCGCGGTCAAATCTTCGCCTACGGGAAGATCCCTCGCACCCGCGTAGCTTCCGCGACTCGCCCGATCGCCAGACAGTAAGCGCCCGTTCGCATGTCAACGTTGTACGACGCCGCCTTCTGGTGAACTTCGTGAAAAGCTTTGACCATTATTTTCTCAAGGTAGCCGTTCACTTCCTGGTCCGACCAGAAGAACCCGTAACGGTCCTGGCACCATTCGAAGTACGAAACCGTCACGCCTCCCGCGTTGGCAAGAATGTCGGGAATGTCAAGCACGCCGTTTTCGAAGAGCACTCGATCGGCGCGCGGCGTCACAGGACCGTTGGCGGCTTCGGCGACAATGCGAGCTTTTATGCCGGCCGCGTTGTCCTGAGTGATCTGGTTCTCGAGCGCCGCCGGCACCAGAATCTCGCACTCTAACTCGAGCAACTCCTCATTGGAGATTGCGTCCGCGCCTGGGTATCCCGTGACCGAGCCCTTCTCCTCCTTGTGACGCAGCACGTCCGTGGGATCAAGCCCGCCCAGATTCACTGCGCCGCCGCCGGTGTCGCTGACTGCGATTACTTTGGCGCCGTCCTCGTGAAACAACCGCGCGGCGATCGAGCCCGCGTTCCCGTAGCCCTGCACAGCTACTCGCGCGCCCGCGAGATTTATGCCCATCAGCTTGCAAGCTTCGCGCACAGTAAACTGACAACCGCGCGCGGTTGCTTCGGCGCGGCCGAGCGAGCCGCCTAACGCGATCGGCTTGCCGGTTACGATCGACATCTGCGATCCGCCGCTAAACATCGAGAGGGTGTCCATGATCCACGCCATCGTCTGCTCGTTGGTGTATACGTCCGGCGCCGGAATGTCTATGTGAGTGCCGATGATCGGAGCGATCTCAGTGGCATAGCGTCGGGTCATGCGTTCGAGTTCGCCGTCCGACAGCTTGCGAGGATCGACTCTGATCCCGCCTTTGCCTCCGCCGTATGGGATTCCGACCGTCGCACACTTCCAGGTCATCCACGACGCAAGCGCGCACACCTCGTCCAGCGTCACTTGAGGGTGATAGCGAATTCCCCCCTTCGCCGGCCCGCGCGCGACGTTGTGCTGGACGCGATAGCCTTCGAACACAGTTATCGATCCGTTATCCATCTTCACCGGGATCGAGACGATCAACTGGCGCTTGGGGGTGATCAGCACGGCTCGCATGCTCGGGTCCAACTCCAGAAGATCGGCGGCGGTGTTGAATTGTTGTTTGGCGATTTCGAACGGGTTGAGGCTCTCGGTTGGTCTTGTGCTTGTCACGGTTATGTCCTCCGTCGCGGGTGAGTGCGATTGAGAATCACGGAGAGGCGGATAGTCGGCCTTTTGCGTGCGAACGAGGCTCCTACGACTGTCCCTTTGACCCGACCAGCGCAAAGGCCTGAACTTCGGAGAGCCGCACGTAGAAACGCTCGAAGTTCGCAGTCGCCAAGTGATTCGAGTAGTGCTCGACGGTCACGTCGTTCAACTCGATCAACTGGGGCGGATCTCCACCTCTCTCCTGACTAATAAGCTCATCATGAAATGCCATGCCGGTCCGACCCTTCAGAACGCCGAACGAGGTATAGATGACGAGGTAGCCGAACGCTTGAGCGCCACCCCCGGTCAATGAGGATTTAAGAAGGGCGATGAGGGCGTCGGCTGGAGCTGCAATTTTGATTTCATTCATGTGGCGAGCCTTCGATCGAACCCGCTTTACGACGTCGCGGACTAAGGAGTGACTACCGGGTCATTCGCGTTCCAGCCGCCCCCGGCAAACGACCCTCGCCGACGCTACCTGTTCGAGGGCCGAGCTTGTTCAACCTGCGACGTAGCGCTGCTCCAGGGAATTCGCTTGGAGATGTCGTTGAAGATGACAAAGCCCATCAGCAACATCAGCATCACAAACCCGACCTGCATCATTCGCTCCTTGATTCGAAGCGTCAGCGGAAGTCCGAACACGCCAAGCAAAGACTCAAGCAGGATCATGAAGATCAAACCGCCGTCCAGCACGGGTATCGGCAGCAAATTAAAGATTCCCAGATTGAGCGAGAGGACTGCCATCAACTCAAACACTTGTTCTGGACCGTGTTGCGCCGCCTGGCCAACGATCTGCGCGATGCCGACAGGCCCCGTCAGCGTGTCCCGAGCAGACCGCTTCCCGACAAAGACCTGTGCAAGCGCCCTCTTTGTCAGATCGAGTATCCTCAGGTTGGTGTTGACCGAATACTTGAACGCCGCGACCAGCGATAACCGCTGATTTACCATCTCGACACCTGTGATCTCCTGCGAGAAACCCAGGCGCAGCTCGCCTTCAGTCGGAAGCGGCGTCGCCTTGAGGTCGAACGTGTCGCCGCCACGTTTGACCGTGAGCACAATCGGCTGATCAGCGCTGTTGCGAATGGCGCGAACGATCTCCATCGTTCCGTAGCCGCTCTGCTCGATGCGATTTCCGTTGACCGCTGTGATTTGATCTCCTACCTGGAGTCCGGCAGCCTCAGCCGGCTCACCGGGCTTCACTTCCTTGACGCTGATTCGGGTCTCCTCGGGCTTGAAGCCCGCATAGCCGATCTTCTCCTGATCAAAAGCCCGACCTTCAACTTGCAGCTGGAGCTGCTTAAGCTCGCCGCCTCGATTTACAGTGATCGGCACATTTTGATCGGGATTCACAGCAATCGTATCTTCAATGTCTCGCCACGCGGGGTTCTCCTGGCCGTCGATCTTGACGATCAAATCCCCGGGCTGGAGACCGGCTTTTTCGGCCGGCGAGTTAGGCTCTACTGCTTTGATCAGCGCTGCCCTGTCGAGGTAAGCAGGCACTTCGTGATGCATCATCGCCAGCGCGGTCGGGATGGCGAGCGCGGTCAGGACATTCATAGCCGGGCCGGCGAAAGCCACGCAGAGCCTCTGCCATTTCGGTTTCGACGTGAACTCGTCGGGCGCGCCGGTGACTTGTTCGTCGAGATTCTCGCCGGCCATCTTCACATAGCCGCCGAGCGGGATCAGGCTGATACGATAGTCGGTGTCGCCCTTCTTAACCCCCCAGAGGCGCTTGCCAAAGCCCACGCTAAAGACGTCAACGCGAATTCCGAAGTACTTTGCTACGATGAAATGCCCGAACTCGTGGATGACGATCATCGCGCCCAGAACAAGAACGAATACGATTGCTGCCTGCAAGAAAATGCCCACCTAAATCTCCTTCATCACCTCGAAACTTGTAGCTGCAGCGCCGGGACCATCAGTCCCGCGCGCCTCTGACAAGAGATCAATAAGTGTATCCCAGCGCAAGTAGAGTGTCTATACCACCGAGACCGACGGTTGACCGGCTATTACCGTAGCTGCACGAGAGCGCGCCCAGCGGTCACCTTCCAATACAGCCTCAATGCTCGAACACGGTTGAGTAGCGTGTTGGTTCATTGTTTCGGAGATGACGCGTGGAATCTCCATAAAGGTTATGCGCCGGTCGAGAAAAGCGGCGACCGCGACTTCGTTCGCGGCGCTCATAGCGGCGGGCATGGTGCCGCCTTCTCGCATGGCTTCGTAGGCAAGCCTGAGGCACGGAAACCGCTCCAGGTCGGGCTCGAAGAACTCGAGCTTTGAAAGCTTGTCCAGTGAAAGAGGCGGGAGATCGGTAGGTAGCCGATCCGGATAAGTCAGCGCGTACTGGATCATCAGTCGCATGTCGGTCACGCCTAACTGCGCGATTATCGAGCCATCAATCATCTCGATCATCGAGTGAACTATCGATTGCGGATGAACGGCCACTGATACTCGATCCGCGGCGAAGCCAAAAAGCCAGCCCGCCTCGATGACTTCAAGACCTTTGTTCATCAACGTAGCCGAGTCGATCGTGATCTTAGAGCCCATTTGCCACGTCGGATGAGCGAGCGCTTCCTCAACCGTAGCCTGGCGCATTAATTCGAGCGGCGTCTGCCGGAACGGTCCGCCCGACGCAGTCAGGATCAGCCGTTTCACTTCGGACAGATGCTCGCCTCGCATGCATTGATGAAGCGCATTGTGCTCGCTGTCAATCGGCAGCAACTCCGCGCCTGACTCCCGCGCCGCGCGCGTCATGAGCTCGCCAGCCATCACCAACGTCTCCTTGTTAGCCAGACACACACGGCGTCCGAGCGAGAGCGCTTTGTACGTTGGGAGGAACCCGACCGCGCCGACCGTGGCGGAAACGACGGTTTCGACTCCTTCGAGACTGGCAACAGCAACAAGACCTTCCTCGCCGAAAGCGATCTCGGGCAGTGGATCGACGCCCGCAGCTCGGAGCTTGGTCTTCAAGAAGCTGACGTCCTGCTCGTCTCCGACGGAAACCAGTCGCGGTTGGAAGCGGGCTACTTGCCGCGTTAAGCCTTCGAGGTCCCGCCCTGCAGCGAGCCCGCTGACCAAAAACTTGTCCGAGAGCGCCTCGACGACGGAGAGGGTGCTTTGACCTATCGACCCTGTCGAGCCAAGTATGCTGATGCTTGTCATAGTTTGAGGTGACGACCCGGATTCTAGCATGCGCTCGCGAGCATTATCAAAGAGTGTTACTAAACGCTCGAATGCTATAATCTGGCTTGCACTCAATGATTTCCCAATGCGAATTCTTATCGTCAAACTCAGCTCGATCGGCGACGTAGTCCACGCCTTGCCGACAGCAGCGTTTCTCAAGCGAGCGATGCCCGACGCTCACATCTCGTGGGTAGTCGAGCGCCGTGCGAGTGCAATCTTGGAGGACTCCCCGGTCATCGACCAGTTGATCGTGATCGACACGCGCTCCTGGCGCAGGCAACTGCTCGACGGCCGAACGATCTTCGATGCGCGCGCGAGGCTGGACGATCTGAGACAGTCCGGCCGGCGCGAGAATGGCGATGGACGCGTCGATGTGGCAATCGATCTGCAAGGCTTGATCAAGTCGGCGATCGTCGCCCGAGCCTCGGGAGCGGAGCGAAGGATTGGTTTCGAATCGAGCGACCTGCGCGAGAAGGCGAGCCGCGCATTCTTGACCGAGCAGGTCGACGCTTCGGAGTTTACGCACGTTATTGAGAAGAATCTTGCGCTTGCACGCGCCGCTGCTGGAAGGAACACCTCGGCTCTAAACTCAGCTCTGGGATCCGAGGCTCATGAATTTCCGATCAAGCTCTCGCCCGCTGACGAACGCTTCGCGGCCTCAGTCGCCGCTGACTTACATGACCGTTTCGCGATTCTGAATCCGGGAGGAGGTTGGCCCACGAAGCTCTGGCCCGCCGAGCGTTTTGGACAACTCGCCGACTTGCTGCTACAAGAACATGGTCTCCGCTCGGTTGTCACGTACGGACCGGGTGAGGAACATCTGGCTAAAAAAGTCGCCGCAAGCTCACAAGCCTGTGCTGGTCGGCCGCTGGCTTCGACGCTCAAGCAGTTCGTAGCGCTTGCGCGACACGCACGTCTTTTCGTGGGCGGCGACACCGGTCCGCTTCACCTCGCTGCGGCAACCGGAACGCCGATAGTCGGGATCTACGGACCGACTTCGGCTGAGCGCAACGGCCCGTTCGACAAGCGCGATATAGCGGTAGGCTTAGACCTGTGGTGCCGTTCGAACTGCCATCGCCGAAGATGCTGGCATTGGGAGTGTATGGACATTCCGTTGAGCGCGGTCGCTACGGCGGTGTCAGTCCGGCTCGGCAATTCGGAAAGGAAAGACACAGAGTGACGTTTCGAGGATTTGCTCAACGCATACGCGTGCCGGCGGGCTTCGTGCTTGCGCCGCTGCTGTTCATAGCGGCGCGGCCCACTCCGGGCTCGCTGCTGACCGGTGCGTCGGTTGCCGTAATCGGGCTGGCGATTCGAGCCTGGGCGTCCGGCTATTTAAGGAAGAACGAAGAGCTGACTGTCACGGGTCCTTACGCGCACACACGCAATCCGCTATACGTTGGGACATTCTTACTTGGGACAGGCGTCGCTATTAGCGCGGGAACCTTTTGGTTCACGGCGCTCTTTATGGCTCTTTACCTTTTCATCTATCTGCCGGTGATGTTCGCCGAAGCAGAGGCGATGCTTCAGCTGTTTCCAAACGACTACGAAGACTACCGCAAACGAGTGCCTTTGTTTCATATGCGTTTGACTCCATATCGAAGGGCGGCCGGCCGGCAAACCCTCGCTGCGAGCGAACGGGCGGGCAGCCGCTTCGATTCGTCGCTTTACTTGCGACATCGCGAATACCGCGCGGCGTTTGGTCTGTTAGGCGTCTATGCATTACTCACGGTTAAGCTCGTGCTTCTTTAGGCGGGTTAGCGAGCATCTAAGGGTTATTATGAAATCAATCCGCGCCACCCTTTCCAGAACGTTTGGGGCTGTTGCTGTGTTTTCGGTAATCAGCGCGGCGCAGGTAACTTCTGAGGCACCGATTGGAACGACTGCGCCGCCTCCCGTGTATTCAAGAATCGTTCGACCGCTTCCCTTCCAGCCCGGCGAATCGCTTGTCTATGAAGTGAGCTTTTCCAAGTTAATATTCTCTGGCATCGTCGGCGACGTTAAACTCGCGGTCTCGAAGCCGGCCGACCCAAGGTTCAACTTGTTTGAGTTCAAAGCCGAAGCCGTCTCGCGCGGCTTCTTTCCAGCCTTGCTTGGGCTAAAGGTGAAGGACACTTACTCATCTTCGGTTAACGAGATCGACCTTGGGCTCCACAGCTACAAGAGAGTGATCGAAGAGGGCAAAAAGCTCCGCGAGCAAACTTCTGTGATCAACCGTGACTCGGGAACGGTCACCTATACGGATCGCGACCTCTCAAACGCCAAGGCACAGCCGGAATTCAAAGAAGCCGCGTCACCTGCGTGGATACAAGACGTGCTTTCCGCGATTTATTTTGTGCGCGCTCAGAAGCTGAACGAACGCGATGTGATTCCCGTGGCAATAAGCGACGGCGGAGAGGTTTACAACATCGAGGTGGTTGTAGGTAAGCGCGATGAAGTGAAACTGGCTCTGGGACAGTTCAAGACCGTGAGGTTGGACGCTAAGGTATTCGATGGCCGTTTCTTAAAGCGAAGCGGCGAAATGCTGGTCTGGGTTAGCGACGATCCGAAGCGTCTTATTGTGAGGGCAAGAATCAAAACGTCGGGCACCACCGTGACCGCCGACCTGAAGCGCATCAGCGACACCGGAAGCGTTCCAGCTTCGCGACTCTCGGGTTGAGGCACTTCATCGTGGGATCGAGGACCGCGTCGCGAGCTTCGCCTTGCAATTCAAAGCATCGAAGACATAAGGAAAGCCATCCGGGTCTACCGGCATCGAGTCGTCATCCACCGATACGCTGATCGAGCGGAGAGCCGGCGCAATCGCTCGCAGATCCGACGGGCATGAACCATGTGCTCGCTTCCACTTTGCAAGCACCGAGTTGATAACGTCCAGATCGTCGAGGGATTGAAGCTGCTTCAAGCGCTCTACCGCCTGCGAGCTTATGTTCTTGTCATCGCTGGTGAGATAGGCCGAGTAAATAACGCGGGCTGCGTCGCGGCTTCCGCCCTTTATCCGCATTACCCCCGCTAGGTCGCGCATCCACCATAGCGAACCGGGAATCTGGCCTCCGAGGTCGTACCAATCGGCGGCTTTCGCATAGAACGCCGGCCGATCTTCGACTCTTGCGGCGTTCCCTTGTTGCCAGTAAGTGTAGGCGATGTCTTGATAAAGCCGCCACTCGTTGGGGTTCTTGTCAATGCCTCTTTCAAGCAGCGCTATCGCGGCAGGCACGTCTCGCTCGGGCAGGAAAATCGCCCCAAACCGGTAAGCCGGAATATGATGTGGATCGAGAATCACAACGATATTGAGAAGCGGAGCGAGTAGGGGCATGTCGATATCTTGGGTACTCATGGCGCTTAGCGGCTTGCCGCTGTCGATTAACTTGCGGCCAAAGTACTGAAGCGTGCGAATCCAGTAGATGTTAGCGGTTAAGCCTTCCAGACCAAGACTCAGTTTCCTTATCGTTTCGCCCGACGAAAGATAAAGCAACTCGTCTGTTCTAACTTCATTCGCCGCCGCGCCATCGATCCAGCGCTGCACCGGGTAGAGCAGCATCATACCTAGAATGAGAACCACGCCCGGTTTGGTTTGCTTAGTCATCATGACCTTATTTGAAATTCCGTTTCTGAAAAATCAGGATCGCCGCCGACAACACAATGCCTATGTAGACCGTTGCATAAACGGTCGCCGACAACGCCATACGCCAGGGAACAACTCGGCCGTGCGAAGCCTCCGTTATGAACGAAAAGTTCGACAGATGGGGAAGCAGATAGTAAACCACCTTTAGCATAGCGTTGCCTACGGCAGAATCCGAGATTGCCGCCATCTCCAACAGGTCACGGCTGAAGTTTCCAATTATGTAGATAGCAAATGAGAATAGCGCCGAAAGCAGCGGCGTGGAAAAGCTCGAGAACATCAGCGCTACTGCGACTAACAGCGCTAACTCGAGGTAAACAAGATACGCCGCAGCGAGCACGGCTAATTGGAGCGGCACGAAGCGGCCGTTTACATATAGGATCGCAAGCTCGGTGGCCAGCACCATCACTCCGGAGTTGACAAGCAGTGTTACGCAGAGCCCGAAGTACTTACCGGCGATGAACTCGTGACGATGGACGGGCTTGGACAGGAGGTTGTAGATCGTCCGCTTGTCGATCTCTTTGTAGACCAGCCCTACGCCAATAAAGATCGCTATGAACGCGCCGAACACGAGCATCGCGCTCAAACCTAGCGAGGCGGTGAACTCGCTCTCGACGCTGACTGACAGATCGCTTACGAACACCGACGCGCCAACCAGAATGAGCACGAACAGGATCAAGTTGTACAAGACTCGATCGCGAACCGACTCACGAAATGTGTTCAGGGCGATGGCTCGTATGCGGGCCGCTCCGCTGGCGATGAAGCTCGCTGGCCTCGCCGTAATCTCCGAAACTCGTGTCTCCGTCAACTCCATTGTAAAAGATTCACCTCCGGCTTACTGCCAAAGGTCGTGCGTTCCTATTCACGAGGTCGGTCCTCGCCGCGCAGACGGGCAAGCCCCTCGTCCATTCTTTCAACTAGGTCCTGCGTTGTCGCAACCTCGCGCCCGCGCGTAAGTGCCCTCTCCGCATCGCGAGGCCTCCCAAGTTTCTCATAGACCAAAGCCAGCTCGAGATAGGCGGCTCCGTCAGGTGCAAGCTGGGTGACGCGTTCGAACTCACGCGCGGCTTCGTCGTAGCGACCGAGTCGCGCAAGGCACAGTCCGAGATTAAAGCGAGGCGCCGTGGCGTCGGGTCTAATGCTGATCGCGGCAACGAACCTCATTTCCGCCGACGTGTAATCTTTGCGCTTGAAGTATAGTGAGCCGAGATTATTGAGCGACTCGAACAACCGCGGCTCAAGTTCAAGTGCCCGTTTGAAACCCTTTTCAGCTTCCGACGACTCACCCGTTCCGTCGGCCGCGCGACCGAGCGCATCAAACACGACCGCTTCATCCGGCTTGAGCGCGGCGGCTCGACCAAGCGCTTCTTGAGCCTCGGGAAACCGACCAATGTGTAGAAGCGCGAGGCCCACGTTGTAGTGTGCCGCCCAGTTGGACGGCCGCACGCGAGCTGCTTTTGACCATAACGCGTATGAGTCCGACCACGAGCGATTCTCGCTCGCGGCAACTGCGATCGTGGTACAAAGCAGGCTGGCCGTGGCGACCAGACGCAACGTTGCCCACTTCAAGCTGGCTGGCGCTCGGAACTCAGACCCGCCAAGTCTCGCGAGGCCGCCCCCGACAAGGTACGCGAAGCCGGCAACGGACAGATAAAGATAGTGGTCGAACACCAGATATTCTTCGCGTGAAACCTGGCCGAGCTTCAGCACCGGCAGCAGAGGAACGAAGAGCAGCAACAGCCCCGCCCAGACTTCTCGGTTTACTCGATCGCGGCAGGCGAACAGAGCGATTGCGCAACCGAGAATCGCGGCCGCCGGAAACAAAAACATCGGTGAGGATGCGCTGGTGATGAAACGGGTGTCGTAGCTGACGCTCAAGCCAACCGGCCAGGCGAGGTGAACCAGATAACTGACTACTACAAAAGGCAACGTCATGAGAGTGTTGATCAAAGGTCGGTCGGGGGCTTGCGGATTCTTCCACATCAATTCGCCAAGCACCAGGTAGCGAGGGATCAAGTAGAGCATTGATGCCGCCGCGAACGGCAACGCCCGAAGCGCAGCCCGGCGGGCTCTCACGATTACTTCGCCTGGGGTCTCGATGAACTCGTAGCCGAACACCAACAGCACAAGACTCAACGCTGTCTCCTTCGAGAAGGCTGCCATGACAAAAGCCACAATCGACAGAGCCAGGGCCCGACGGTTATCAACCATTGTGGACTTGACCCACCTCTCAGCGGAAGCGCCAGCCTGGCGGCTCTTCAGATAAAAGAAAAGCGATATGAGAAAGAATACGCTGAATAGTGGGTCGGTCATCCCACTTATCCAACTAACTGATTCCGCATGAACCGGATGAACGGCAAACAGCGAAGCTGCGAACAAAGCTACAAGCTTTCGCCGGGACAACAACAGGATTACATAGAACACACCGACCGACGAGAGTATGTGCAACAGCAAGCTGACCAGATGCCAGCCCTGCGGCCATAAGCCGAAGAGTTGATACTCAACCGTCAACATCACCGTGAAGACCGGCCGGTAATACGGTAACGGAGGCGGCGTGTCGATGCCGGGCTGTTCACCGCGAAAAGCCCAAACGTCCGTAGTGAACGCCCTGGTTAGGTTCGTCCACGATCTTAGATTCTGGTTTGTGACTATTTGTTCTGTGTCGTCAAAGACAAAGTCTCCGGCGAGTGAATTCGCGTAGGCCAACAACGCGAGCAGGCAGATCAGTAGTTTCGCGCGGTTGTTTACAAGTGACTCGATCGACGTCACCAGCCTTCGAACGGGCTCGTCTCGCTCGGCCCGCCCAGGTGAGCCGTCGTCTCGGCCACCGCGTGCGGACCTTGCCGGTGTCTGTGAGTTGGTCCCGGTCAAATACATGGCGTAGTTCTCATCCCGGGTTCGAGTTGATCGGCGATGTCGCCATTGCCGTCTCGAGCTGCGCGAGCCGCGAGCGCCATTCAACGGATCGGGGGCCGTTCGGATCGAGATCAATTGCGAGTCGTTGCTCACGCGCGGCGTCGCCGTAGCGCTTCTGGACGGCGTAGGCAAACGAGAGATTGAAATGCGCGATCGCCTTACTCGGCGTGATCGCGACTATCCGCTCAAAGTTTCGCGTCGCATCAACCCAGCGACGCTGTCTCGCATAGACAAACGCAGCATGATTGAGTCCGTCTACAACGTCAGGGTGTATCGCCAGCACGCTCTCGTACGCTTCCAATGCGGCGTCGAAATTCTGCTCCTGTTCGGCGTGTGCACCAGCCGCGAGTCGAACTATTCTAGAGTTCGGCGCATGCCGGACCGCATTGCGCCAAAGGTCACCGTCAGTTCTCCACACCCGGTTTTGCGCCATGGTTGCGAAACTCAAAAGCGCGAGAACGGGGATCGCAGCGGCAGCCAACGCGTAACTCGGGACCCTGATGCTCCGCACAGCGTTGAAGATCAGTATGCTTACCATGAGTCCCACGCCTCCAAGCGATAGGTAGAGATAGCGGTCATGCATGATCTCGTCGCTGACAAATGCGCGAGTGTTCAAATGAGGCAACAATGGTATGGCTATCCAGATGGCGGCAAGCTTCAATTCGGGTATGCGAGCCGACAGATAAACCCACAACGCCACGATGCCAGCCAGTAAAACCAGCGGCAACCAAAACGAAGTGAAACTCAAGGATTTGACATAACTTAGGCCATAGATTATCGAATGGTTCATCGGCAGAAAAGCGATCTTCAAGTATCCCACCAAGAGCGCCGGAAGCGTCCGTAGGTTGTCGGATAGCGTGAGCATCGCATCATCGGGAAAGTCATAGTCGCGGCTTCGGCCAAGCAATGCTCTCAGCACGCTGTACCTTAGCGCGAAATACACGGCGACTACGCAAGCAAACGGGACGCTGCGGATTATCGAGAAACGAACTCGCGATCTGAGGGGTTCGTTGCGATTAAAAACGACAAGCTCATAAGCCCCGACCATCAAGACCACCACGAGAGAGTTCTCCTTAGCCAGAACCGCCAGCGCGAAGAAGGCTAATGCGCCTGTTAACAAGCTAACCCGATTGGACTCGCGATACTTGAGGTAAGAGTAAGCGGCCGCAAGAACAAGAATGCCACTCAACGGATTAATGAGACCTGAGATCCACGCAACCGACTCCACTTGCGCCGGGTGGATCGCAAAAATGCTGGCGGCCAGGGCTGAGACGAGGCGGCGATCCCCGTCGACCACGGTTGAAACGAACACCAGCGACTTCTCCGCGACCCGGAAAACCAGTATCGTCGCGGCGGAATGCAAGAACAGAACGAGAATGTGCCATGCGGCCGGATCATGGCCTGCTACCGCGTGTCCAATCATCAGGAACAGAATAAAAATCGGTCGATAATAGATGCTGTCGAGAGAGTTGCCCGCTTGGTCGGGCCTGACCGCAGCCCAGGAGTCGTGAGCAAACACCCTAACAAGTGTAGCTCGATCCCAGTGCCCGGCCAGTTGATTGGTTACGATCAGTTCCCGATCATCGTACACGAAATCACCCTGGACAGAATTCGCAAACGTTACAAATACCAGCAACACAAGCCCGACTACTGGCGCAAGTCTCGAAGTCGAGTCGTACCTCTTGACTGACTCGACTATTGCGGTCACATCTTCGTGAGAGTCCTTCTGGGTCTTTTCTGGTTCAGGCAAACTAGGGGTTTCGCTTGCCGCTTCGATCTCCTGAGCGTTCATCATCGATTGAGCCTCCGGCTTCTCCTTCAAGACGCAAGCGGGGGGCTTTCGACCTTGAGACGACAATTAATTACAGAATAATGGCGGCGGGGACTCCATAAGAGTATCGCCTGCGCAAACAGCAGGAGGCTTAGGACTGATTCAAACGGGGCGGAACCAAGAGCGAGTTGGGCCGGTCAGTGTGAAGCTGGCGCCCGGCCCAATTCGTCATCTACTGGATCGGAGTACCATCCTTAGGCACCCGATCCTGCGGCGTTGCAGTCGGTGGCTGGATCCCATCGTTGTCGTATACCACCATAGTTTCATTCGAGTAATACGACCGGTTACCGGTGCCGAAAGTGCCGACCGAGCTTGGATGCGCGGTAGTGTCGAACATCGCGGGCATGCCTTCCGCGTTTATAGGAGTAGTGGTATAGATGTAGCCACCCTTGGTGCCGGACGCCATCGTCGCATCCACGTACGACATGGAACCGAGCGTTGCCAAGTCCGCAAACTTGCCGCGCCCTTTCGTGATCGAATACAGGACCTGGTTCTTGCCGATGGTCTGTACTTCAGTTAGCGCAGCCGTCTCGCGCGCCGCCTGTTGAGACTTGAGCAAATTCGGGATGGCTATTGCCGCGATGATGCCGATGATTGCCACAACGATCAACAACTCGATTAGTGAGAAACCTCTTTGCTCTCTATTGTCCATCATACTCTCCTCAACTCGAAGGTGCCCTTTTCCAGGGAAGCCCGGTGCTCTCTTATGAAATCGAACGCTCGCCGGCCTCGACCGTTCGCTTATTTTTGAGCTGATGGCGGGTACTATAGCACAAACGGGTGAGCCCACAAAGGCTCACCCGCTCTTGAGTGCGTGAGGTTCCTGATTGGTTTCCCCTTATTCAATCGGTACGCCGCCGGTTACTGCGCGGGTGGTTGCGTCCCCAGCAGGCGGGGTCGCTCCGGTTGGCGGGTCATCCTGGTAAATGATGAATGACTCGTTCGAGTAGAAAGCGCGGTTCCCCGTGCCAAAGTTCCCCGACGACTTGGGCGTCGCCGTCGTATCGAATATCGACGGGAGGGGATCGTTGGTGGCAGCGTCAATACCGGTGCAAGCGAAGTTGAAACCGCTCTTGCCAGCAGTGCCCCCAAGCACGGCGTCTACTGACCCGTCAGCCGCTAAATCAGACAGCGCGGCCGCGAAGTCTCTGCCTCTCCCCTTCGTTGACTGGTAAGTGGCCTGTCCCGTTCCGATCGTTCTGACTGAACCAATGGCCGATGCCTCGTTCGCCGCCTGTCGGGACTTCAGCAGGTTTGGAATCGCGATAGCGGCAATAATCCCGATGATCGCCACCACTATCAGCAGCTCGATCAGCGAAAATCCTCTTTCTTTCCTCATACTATTCAAGCTCCTTTTCAATTTCTCAATTATTGCCGTAGGTTATTTGTCCCTAGCGGCTAATCTACTACAGATCGCACAGGTTAGAAGGGCAACGATCGTGCCATCTGCGGGTTATTTGGGAGCAGGTATCGAATTGGTTGAGATCAAAGGGTGTAGTCATTCGTTTCGATGTTTGCCGACGTCTTGCTCCGCCTCCTTTAACAAAAACCGGTAGAATTTGTTGCCAATTTTTGTCAAAGAACAATTTACTTCGGAATCGGATCGCTATTGACATCGGCAGGCGCGCCCACGTTGAAGCGTATGACCGCACTCTCATCGGCGAAGTAGTAATTCATCTGGGACGGGTCGAGCAGGGGTGTGGCAGTTACCGTATAGTGCACCTCGTCGGCCGCGAGTGTGATCGCGAAGATGTAGTGGCCCTTGAGCCCCCCGGCCAGGTATGGATCGAGGGTACCCTCGGGCGCCAGATCCCCCAAGGTGGCGTACTTTCTGAATTTTCTCTCGTACAAAACCTCAGCAGTGGTGATCGTCCTCACCGATTGGATAGCGGACGACGAAAAAGCCTGCTGGCGCGCGCGCCTTAGGTTCGGCACCGCGATCGAGGCAATCAGGCCGAGAACCGCAATAACAACCAAAAGCTCGATCAACGAAAAGCCCTGCTCGTCTCTCATAAAAAGTCTCCCGTGACTCCGTGTCACTTCGCCGATTGGCCGCCAACGAGGTCACACTCGGTAGAGCAATGCCCGTGCCAACCCACTTCAGACTCCGGCCAGAGGGCAACTGAGTATGAGACAAGAAGTCGCACCCGAATTAACCTAAGCCGACGTTGATTGCTGTACGAGCGAAGCATCCTTCGTGAGAGGTCAGGAGCCTACGAGACGGGTAATCCGTTCGGGGAACAGAAGCTCAGATAGCTCAAGTAGCAGGCCAAATCATTTGTGCACCGCACTATCGCTGAGAGGACCGGATTCACGCAGAAGACTGGCAGTGTGTCGAATCTTATGCTTGTCGAGTAAGTGCCGCAAGCTACGAACCGACATGTTCAGGATCTCGGCAGCGCGAGTCTGGTTCCCCGACGTGCGTTGCAAAGCACGTATGATGTAGTCTTTCTCAAGTTGGGCCAAGTAAGCCTCAAGATCGATACCTTCTTCGGGTAAGTCCAGATCGGTTACTGTGCGTGGCTTGTACTTGAGTATGCGCTCTGGCAGCCATTCGGGCTTCAGCCTGCGTTCGGGCTGGTCCTCCGGCGGACCAACGTCCTCCTTTCGCCGGTCGACTCCCGCAACACGTCCAGGCTCGAGCGCGACGGCGCGTTCGATGGTGTTCTCGAGCTCGCGCACGTTACCAGGCCAGGCGTAGGATTCAAGGTATCCCATCGCCTCTTCTGAAATCTCAAGCGTAGGTCGCCCAACCGCAGCGCTGTACTTCTCAAGAAAGTGCCGTACCAGTTCTGGAATGTCCATACGCCGCGCGCGAAGCGGAGGCATCTCGATCGGTATTACGCTGATGCGGTAGTAGAGATCATTTCGAAACGCCCCTTCGTTCACCATCTGGCTTAGATCGCGGTTTGTCGCAGCCACGACGCGCACGTCCACCGCTAGTTCTTCGAGCCCGCCAACACGGCGGATGCTCCGCTCCTGAAGCACGCGAAGCAGCTTCACCTGCATGGCGGGCGTAGTTTCGCCAATCTCATCAAGAAAAATCGTCCCGCCTTCGGCGGCCTCAAATAGGCCCTTTCGATTGGATACCGCGCCTGTAAACGATCCCTTCATGTAGCCAAACAATTCTGATTCGAGCAGCGTTTCCGTGAATGCTCCGCAGTTAATCGAAACAAACGGCGCCACTGCGCGGTCTGACATACTGTGGACCGCGCGTGCGACAAGCTCTTTACCGGTCCCAGACTCTCCGGTGATCAGAACAGTCGAGCTCGTTGCCGCCACTGTCTCGATCATCTGGTAGACGGCCTGCATTTGCGGTGAGCGGCCGACAATGTTCTCAAGCGAGTTGCGCTGGCGCAGCTCGCGTTTGAGCAAGACGTTCTCCTGCCGGAGTTGCTTCTTTTCAAGAACCTTCCCGACCGAGACTTTCAGCTCCTCAACGTCGAAGCCCGCGTCCTTTATGACCAGGTCTTCAGCGCCCAGCTTGAACGCACGCCTTGCTGTATCAACAGTCGCAAAAGCGGTGATCATTATGACCATGGTCTCGGGCGAGATCTCGCGGACCCTGGCAAGCAAGTCGATCCCATTCATATCGGGCATCTTCACGTCTGAGATCATCAGGTCGTAGACGTTCTGCCGCACGAGTTCAATCGCACGTGTGCCGCTCTCCGCCGTATGCACCGCATAGCCTTCGCGCTTCAGCACCAGCTCGAGCAGTTCGCGCATGCTCCGCTCATCGTCCACAACTAGGAGTTTTTCCATTATTTTCTCTCTATCCGAGGGTTAAAAACTAATGCAACACGAGGATCCCGGCGAAACGTAATGCCACTACTCCTCGCGGGACACCAAGTACTCCGTTTGCCCTTCGGAACCACTAACTTGCCACGGCCACGGGAGCTGGAGAGTCGGCGCGGGAAGCGTCCGTTTGCTTTGGGGCTGTCGCTTCGATTAGTCCGCTGATCGGCAGCTTGATTGAAATACGAGTGCCCTTCCCTGCCTCGCTATCTACGACTACGGCACCATTGTGGTCGCGAACCAGCTGATAGACGATGGCCATCCCCAGGCCAGTGCCGCCGCTCGAGGAGTTAAACGGCTCGAAAAGCCTCTCCTTCTGTTCTCGGCTCATCCCCTGCCCGGAGTCGCGGAACGTTATCGCCACTTCGCGGCCGGGTCGCAGTTCCAGCCCTACGCGGAGTTCACCTCCATCGGGCATCGCCTTGATCGCATTCCGCGCGAGGTTCCAAAAAATCTGTCGCATCTGATTCGAGTCACTGTGATAAAGCAAAGGCTGTTTCGGGAGATCCGCGAATATCGTGTGATCCGGCCGCAACTCGGCGCTGTTCCTCAGCAACGAAACGGTTTCCGCCAGAAGATTTGACAAATCAATCACCGCGTGTTCGGTTTTTGGGGGACGCGCATAAGTCAGGAAGTCAGATACGATTCGGTTGAGCCGGTCCGACTCGCGCAGGACAATCTGCATAAGCTGGGCCTGGTCAGGCGACAGGCCGAGTTCGCTCGCAAGCACCTGCACCGAGCCGCGCATCGAAGCCAGCGGGTTCCGAATCTCGTGAGCAAGTCCGGCTGCCATCGTGCCCAACGCCGCTAGACGTTCTTGCCTTCTAACCTCGCGCTCCAGCTCCATTACCTCGGTCAAATCCTGAAACGTCAGAACATATCCGCGTGATTTGGCTCTTTCATCGACCAGCGGCGCGACGGAAAAGCCCAGGTGGATCTCCCTTGCATCCGCCGTTCGGCACCCAATGTCGAACCGAGGCAACCTCGTACGAGTGCGAATAGACTCAAGACCTACTTCTATCTGTTTCTCGATGTCGCCAAAAATGGTAAAGACGTTTGCCCCGCGCACGTCGGCCGCTCTGTACCCTGTGATCTCTTCTGCGGCTCGGTTGAAGGTCACTATGTGGCATCCGAGGTCAGTCGTTACCAGGCCGCTGCGCATGCTCTCGATGATCCGATCGTTGAACAACCGATAGTCCGCAAGGTCTCTTGTCGCGGTCGCAAGCTGACTCTCACTCCGGCTCAGCCGCTCTGCCAACTGGCCCGACAAGACGGCAACCCCAAGTATTGCCATCAGGTTAAGCGAGAACATAAACTGCGTCCAGACGAACGCAGCCCCGGGCTCGTACGGAAGCCATCCGCTTGCGCGGGGAACAGCCGCGCCCATGGTGAGCAAGCTCGTAGAGATATACAGCACGCCGCTCATCGCCCCGAGAAGAGAAACCCCTCTTCTTCCGAGCAGCGCGCTCGCAGCAAAGATGATGACTAGATTGAGTGCAAGAAAAGGGGACTCGACGTCGCCGGTTCGATAAACGAGCCAAGTCACCATGACTATATCTATCGACAACTGGAGGTAAGCCTGCGAACGATACGAAACTCGAGCGCGAAAAGCGAGATAGTAAAGGACCGAGAGCGCCACACTCGCGGCACATAACGGGAGCACCACCGGAACAAACGATCGCAACGCGCTTTCGCGCTCTGCCATCTGGAGTGCAACCAGCAACAGGCCAGTGATCGCCAGTCGTGATACGACTAACCATTGAAGCTTTCTGCGCATTGAGTGCATAGTGAGTGCGAACAAAGGATAGGAACGGACGAGGCGCTGACTCGTCGATCCCCTCGATAATTCCGGCCTGTGCCCTGCATGAACAATTAGCCTCGTTATAAGGCAGGACACGCCATTCCAGCGTTCCGTGAATCAAATAGGTTCGATTACAATTGAGCCTGATAGAGGCATCAGGAGGCGTGTCGGACTATACCACGGGTCGCAACCTCGCTCAAGTATATCTTTCTATGCGGGAAATACTGAATTCTCAGGCTCCCAAGAGGCAAAAGTCTGCATTGCACAAACGGGGAAGCAAGTGTATTATTACCTCACTGTACGTGAACCTGCCCCAGGCTCAAGACGTACCCCGGGAGCCTCACGATCGAATCCTCCCCGTGACGGGAGATGTCGCGAGGAAATGTTATGAAAAGAACCGTCCTGGTAGTTGAGGACGACTTCGATACGCTACAGCCGCTTGCTGAGCTTCTGAGGCTTCGTGGTTACAACGTCATCACCGCTTCTGACGCAGAGCGTGGCTTGAGAATCGCTCGCCAGAGCGGCCCTGACTTGATCATCACCGATATAGTTCTGCCGGGTAAGAGCGGTCTGCACTTCATCACCAGCGTTCGAAGCAATCAGCACCTCAAGCGTACGCCGATAATCGTTATAAGCGGATGTGGGCCTATGGTCCTCGTAGAAGCGGAAGCCGCCGGCGCTAACGTCTGCCTAGAGAAACCGATTAGCATTGACCTGTTCTGGAGTGCCATTGATCAGGTTTTTGGAGCACCGCAAGCTGGCGAGAGGGAGATACGTGCTGAGGCAAGGGAAGACCGCGGCCGCACGCTAGCCAGCGAAATTGATGACCTTGTAGAAACCCTGCGGAACTGTACAAATAAGGTTGAAAAGGAAGCCACGCTCAAGCGCCTTAAGGCACGGATACTCGAGATTCAAACGCAAAGAACAAACGTTGCCTAAGAAAGACGGCCCCCGTTCCTTATCTACGTGCTGGAGAAGCTCGGACGCTTCGTCTCAAACACGAGCGCGACCGTGGTACGGCGTCCGGTTTCTTCGACGCGCGCAACTCTTGCCAAGTAGCCAATATACTCGCGCTTCCTCAGAGGAATGGCGATGCGAACACTAAGCTTGGCGTCCGGCTCGGGATATCTGGGCAGCACCATCAATGCACCCGTCGAACTTAGATTCTCCAAGTAACCCGCTTCGTCGAAAATCCGTCCCTTGCCATCGACTCCTCTGACCGTCACTCCCCAATGCACACGAAAACGTTGGGCGCGGCGCTTTTCAGACCGCACTGGGTCGGTGACGTTCGTGTCCGGCTTGCTGGTTTTATGTCTGCTATGTAGCACTGCTATCTCCTGTCGCAGAGTGAAGATAGCTAATCAACCTAGTTTTCCTTGATGCTTGAATAAAGGTCGTAACTAACGATCAAAACTACAGGAACACTCTTCGCTTGAGGCTCGGCTGAATCGGAAACACGCGAACCTGAAAGAGTCCGCCGCCCAACCCGGTAAGCTTTCTCCTACGCACGCTAAGTTCCTCGCGCGCTAGCTCACGAACTCGTTGGTTCGTCCAGTTCCTTCAGGATCGTCCGAAGCTCCTCCCCCCAAATCGGAAAGCTGAAGCTGAAGGTTTTGACGATTCGTCGCATAGGCCAAGCCATCCTGGACCGAGATTATCTCTTCTTGGATCATCCGTCGCAGCTCACCATCGAAGACCTGCATCCCGTCGAGGTTTCCATCACGCATAGCGTCGTACAGCGACTTGCCTTCCCGCTCGCCCTTCTCGATATACTCGCGAGTCCGAGCAGTCGATTTGAGAATCTCGATTGCTGCAATGCGGCCTTTGCCGTCGGCGCGCGGGATCAATCGCTGCGAAACGATGAAACGAAATGCCCCCGCAAGCCTCATTCGAATAATGTGCTCCTGGCTCTTCGGAAACAGTCCTATCAATCGATCGACGGTCTTGGCTGCATCGGTGGTGTGTAACGTCGACAGAACAAGGTGTCCCGTCTCCGAAGCTTCAAGCGCGACCTCGCAGGTTTCTAGATCGCGAATCTCCCCGACCAGTATTACCTTTGGCGCCTGACGCAACGCTGCCCTCAGCGCATAAGCGAAGCTGGAGGTGTCCGAATGAAGCTCGCGCTGATGCACGGTGGATTTCTTGTGGCTATGCATGAACTCGATCGGGTCTTCGATCGTGACGATGTGGTAGTGCTTGGACTCATTTATCAGATCAATGATTGCAGCAAGCGTCGACGACTTGCCCGAACCGGTCGGTCCGGTCACAAACACTATCCCGTTCTTGAGGTCAGCCACTTCCCGCAGCACACCCGGTATCCCCAGGTCCTCGAAAGAGGGCACCTCGTTCGGCACGACTCTCATCACGATTGCATAGGTACCGCGCTGCTTGAAGACGTTCACGCGAAACCGCGAGAACCCGGCGAGGCTGAAGGACAAGTCTGCCGATCCATTCTTTTCCAACGATTCTTCGCCAGCCTTGTTATTCCCCAGCAGCGCCTTGGCTATCGCCACCGTGTGCGCAGGAGTTAGCAAGTCCATTCCCTCGACCTTCACCGGCGTGAGCTTGCCCATCAATTCCACTTGAGGGGGACGACCGGGCGAGAATATGAGATCGGAAATATTGGTTGAGACCGCTAGCATCTGTTGAATTACCTGAGAAAAATTTATCGTCGACATTATGAGAGACCCTGGACCGCGCGGGGAATTGGCTACTCTGTGCCTTCACGGGAGGCAATTGAAATCAGTGACAAGCATTGTGGGGCTGGCTGATATTTGGGAGGGCAAATGCAGTCGGCGCTCAGCCACGGAGTGGACGCATCAGTCACAAATACTATCGTCGAATCGGCCTTTGTCAACAGTTGAGTGACCTGAGCAGTAAGAGTCGGTAAACCTGTTTCTCTTCGCGATAATTTGGCTCCAAATCAATACCGCGGCAACCTCTCGAAAATGTAGAAT
The DNA here is from genome assembly GCA_049273855.1 of Blastocatellia bacterium. Classification (GTDB taxonomy): domain Bacteria; phylum Acidobacteriota; class Blastocatellia; order UBA7656; family UBA7656; genus Onstottus_B. Next base: position 28,701 of record JBASRN010000282.1, on the reverse strand, counting down.
GCCTCGCCGCGCTTCTCGCTGCCAAGGTAACGCCATTTCAGTTTGACTACGTCTCCGGGCTTGATGCCCTTGACCGCGGCCGTTCCGTCGTCAATTAACTGATCCAGTTCACCAGCGGCAACCACGTGCAACTCCGGCACGTGGTCCTGGCCGGTCTCCTCCACCAGACGCAAAACCGTCTGGCGATGAATAGCGATTCGACTCTTCGACCGTGCGTACTCCTTCCGCGTTATCTCGTTATGCCTGATCTGAAACTCAAGCTCGTCTTCTTCGTGGCGCATAAAGTCGAGAAACGATTTGACCTCGGGACCGTTTTGAGCATTAGTGGTGGAGGCGGCTCGCGATCCCACAAGTCCGCAAATTAAAACCATCACGCAGGTGCGCAACCTCAGCAGCCTGAACTGACGATCGCAAAACCAGTTTCTTTTCATTAGGCACTTCCTCGTTTGCGTTCAGCGTAAGCCGCGTCTAACAACTCGATCGAGTGAACAACATCGATCTTCGAGCCTGTTAACAACAGACCCGCGCCGATCTGCATGATACAACCCGGATTCGGCGTGGCAATAGTATCTGCCCCGCTTTCAAAGATGGCTTCGAGCTTGTCACGCAAGACCTCATAGCTAAGCCCAGGATGCTGAAGGTTGTAGAGGCCTGCGCCGCCGCAGCAGGTCTCATAACCACGCAGCAAAACGACCGTGAGACCCGGAATCTCGGTCATCAACTGGACCGGCGCTTGCACGATCCGCTGTGCGTGAATTAAGTGACAAGGCGCATCGTAGGCTACCTGGCGCATCACTGGAGTGCCGGGCAGCACGATTCTTTCCTCAGTTAATATCTCGGAAACATCTCTGACCTTCGAACTGAATTCGCGAGCGCGCTTTTCATATCGTGAGTCGTCGGCCAAAAGCGCGCCGTATTCTTTCATCGCCGCCCCACAACCGGCGGCGTTGACGATCACTCGGTCACATGCGGTCTCGAGAAATGCCTCGATGTTTCGCCTGGCGAGTTCCTTCGCAGTTTCAAGCTCGCCCGCGTGCACATGCAGCGCCCCACAACATACCTGCCGCTCGGCTTCCACAAGCTCGAAACCGTTCTTGACTAACACGCGCTCGGTTGCGCGATTGGTTGCCTGAAAGAGCCCTTCCATCACGCAGCCTCGCAATAAGGCAACCCGAACAGCGTCAGACGTGTGAGCCCGTGCTCTCATACCGGCTGTGCTCGATTTTGGTCGCGCCGAAAGCCGGGCTAAAGGCGAGCGGCTGGCCAGCAACAACGCAACCGCGAATCGAAGCCTCCCGGAAATCAGTTTGGTTTCAAATGCAAGTTGCGCCGTCCCGCCGTCTCTTAGCCATTTAGCTATGGCCATGGCGAATCGAAGTACCCTCGGACGCGTAAAAACATGATTGAGCACCAGCCGTAACACGCGTCCGCCGAAAAACCGACGTTCGAGCTTCCCTTGTGCCACCTCCGACCGCGAAGCTTCAAGCAGATGACCATATGGCACGCTCGACGGGCACGCCGACTCGCACGCGCGGCAGCCGAGACATAAGCCGATATGCGAGATGAACGCATCCCCGATGCTCAACTTCCCTTCGACAACTGCACGCATCAAGTAGATTCGGCCGCGCGGCGAGTCGTTCTCATTCCCCAGCACCCGATAGGTAGGACAGGAAGGCAAGCACAACCCGCAATGAACGCAAGTGAGAAGGTTTTCGGTGTTTGCTTCAAGCAGCGAAGCGAGCACGCCCTGTGGTTTTTCTTTCGCCATTTGAGAGGGCTCCTCTCAATCGTTTCGGCACACTAATACAGAGTTCCCCACCGCAGAAGCGCAGGCGCCACCGAGGCCGCGTAGAGTGGGTCTCAGCAGCTCAGCGTCTCTGCGTGTCGCGGCGAACGACTTTCTCATATCCCGGCAACGAAGCGCCCGGGATTCAAAACCGACTCGGGGTCGAACTTCGCTTTGACCGATCTCATCAGGTTATCCGCAACGTGGGCCGTTCCCCACGCATCAACGCGCTGCTTGACTCCCGATGATGCGCGCTCCACGAAAAGCGTCCCGCCCGATTCGGCGGCTTCAGATCGCAGACGCTGGATCGTCTCGATCGTTCTATTCTCATCCTCATTAAACGCGACGCGGACTATTCCCGTACCAAAATCAACCGCTGCGGCACATCCTGCAATCGCCACCTTACGTAGCGTCGAGGCGACGCCCGCAATGGGTACACTGATTCTAACCGCATTCGTGGCTCTCTGGTCGATGTCAGCCACCCGCTGCCACCAAGACTCGCTGTCATAGTCAATCAACACGATTACATCGAAGTCGTCTCCAATCTCATGTTTTATCCAATTGACTTGGTGACGGACCGCCGCGTCGTTGTCGATGAAGCGGATAATCAGTCTTTCCGTTTCAGCACTCGACGCGTTCAAGTCAGCAACCAATCCCTTCGTGAGAAAGACCGAAGCCGGCTGAAGATCAGACGCAATCACTCGACCGGCGAAGTCCGACAACGAAGCGGGATCCTTTGCCGTTAGAACAAGTGTTGCGTTGCCGTCGGGCAGCGGGCGCAGCTTGAAAGTCAGCTCGGTGATCACTGCAAGTGTGCCATAGCTCCCGACGTATAGCTTGTTCATATCGTAGCCCGCTACGTTTTTCACAACCCGGCCGCCGCATCTGCTTTCCGCTCCGTCCGCGTGAGCTAGCTTCAAGCCAAGCACGTAGTCGCGAGGAGTCCCGAACCCAAGCCTCAACGGTCCGCTCGAATTGCAAGCCGCCACCGCGCCCGCCGAAGCAGTGGAAGAACCCGGTGGATCAAGTGGAAGCCATTGCCGTTCGCGCGTCGTCAGCCCGTTAAGCTCGCGAAGAAGCAGTCCTGCTTGTACCGTGACGGTGAGGTCCGGCGCACTGTAGTCGACAACGCGGGTCATTCGTTCAAGGCTAAGAACCACGTCGGCGCTGCGAACCTGGTTGCCGCAATCAAGCCAACTCATCGACCCTGCTGGAATCACTGTCGCGCGCAACTTCGAGCTGATGCGCAAGCACTCGGCGACTTCCCGCGCGCAACCCGGAAGCGCCAGGACCGAAGGAGCGATGCCCTGCACCCTAAGCGCCGTGGATTGCCTCACGTTGTCGCTGCCCAGAACGGATTCGATCGATCTGAAGAGTTCTAGTTCTTTAACGCTCATTCCAACTTTGTTCGATGTCCGCCTGTGTCTGCGTTGGCATCCATGAGCTCAATCACCGGCCGCTGCTTTTCCGCGCTATCGGCAGCCTCGCCCCCGTGCTCGGCCTGCTCAGCAAAAAAAACCTTCAACCGGCGAGCAAACTCGATAAGGTCGATCGACATATAGGTTGCCGGCAACCGCTGAAGCTTGGCGACCACGTTCTGATACATTCCACTTGCGCCACGCATGTTGCCGCGCTCGTAGTGATGCAACCCGACCGCCGTTTGAATAAGCATCTGATAGAAGAGCTTCGTCTGGTCTGAAGCGTGAAGCCAGACCTCTTCCCAAACCTCATGAGCGTCGAAGTAACGACGCGTATTGAAGTGCTCGATGCCTTCGAGATACTGGCGCGAATAGAGTCGCTCGTGTTCCGCTTTGAACGACTGCCGCCTCTCGTCGCTCGTCTTCGAGTTGTTTGATGCCCGACCTACGCTTGTTGAACCACTGGTCTGATCTGATTCGGCAGCCTCCTCAAAAAGCAAGGCATAAGGCCCCGCCTTTATCGTGTCTCCATCCTTCAACTCCACCCATGACACGCGCTCTCCATTGGCGAAGGTCCCGTTGACGCTTTCAAGATCAACAAGGAAGAATTTTCCGTTGTTTCGCTCGATTGCGAAGTGCTCACGCGAAACCGTCTTGCCCGGTAGCCGACAGTCGCAAGATTGATGCCGGCCGAAGATCGTCTTGTTCTTGTCGAGCACGACTGTCTCGCCTGCGCGCTCTTCTGTGAGAAGTCTTAGCGAAGCCATCGCGGGAACAATATGGCATGGTTTCAATAGCATCACCAGAATTGTTCGTAAAGGCCCTGGTTAGCCCGCGCTCACTTCGTCCGCTGACTTCAGCTTGTGCCGGAAGTCTTCCATTCCGAATCCGCAATAGCGACAGGTCTTCAGCATTGGAATGACCTTGCCAGGATTGCAGAGCCCGAACGGATTGAACACCTCCCGCACAGCAAGCATCCGCTCCATATCCTCATCCGAAAAGATCAATCGCATCGACTCGATCTTGTCCATCCCGACGCCGTGCTCGCCGGTGATCGAGCCGCCAACGCTCACGCATAACTGCATGATCTCTCTTGACGCCTGTTCCACGCGTTGTCTCTCATCCGGATCACGCCCGTCGAAACTGATGTTGGGGTGAAGATTTCCGTCGCCCGCGTGAAACACGTTCGCGACCTTCAGCCGGTAGCGCTTCGCAATGGCATAAATCTCATCGAGCACTTCTGGCAACCGCGAGCGGGGTATCACCGCGTCCTGCACCATGAGGTCGGCCTTGATTCTTCCCATTGCTCCGAACGCCCGCTTCCGCGCAGCCCATAGCCGCTGCCGCTCAGCTTCGTCCTTCGCGACCCTGACGGCGCGCGCCTTGTTCCGCAGGCAAATCTCCACCGCGTGCTCAGCGGTGGCTTCGAGTCCGGCCTGCAGGCCGTCGACCTCGATGATCAGCAACGCGGCTACATCAGTGGGAAAGCCGCCGGCGAAGATTGAATCCTCGATCGCCTGGATAGTAGCTTGATCGATCATCTCGAGCGCGGCCGGAAGAATACCCGCTGCAATGATCTCAGAAACGCTTCGGCTTGCGTCGGTCACTGTTATGAATTCAGCCAGCAGTGTCTTGATCGACTGCGGCAGCCGGGTGAGCTTCAGCGTCGCCTTGGTTGCGATTCCGAATGTCCCTTCCGAACCTACAAACACACCGAGCAGATCGTAGCCGGGCACATCAACACCTCCTCCGCCGAGCGTCACGACCTCGCCGCTTGGTAAAACCGCTTCGACCGCGAGCACGTGATTCGTGGTCATGCCGTACTTCAAGCAGTGCGGCCCGCCGGAGTTCTCGGCGATGTTCCCTCCGATAGTACAGGCCATTTGGCTGGACGGATCAGGCGCGTAATGAAACCCGTGCGGCGAGGTTGCTTGCGACAAATGAATGTTGATCACGCCGGTTTCGACGACCGCGATGTGATTCTCGTAATCAAGCTTCAGGATTCGATTGAGCCGCGCGAGCTCAAAGATGACCGAGCCTGAAAGAGACAGCGCGCCGCCCGAGAGTCCAGTGCCGGCGCCCCGCGGTGTAAAAGGGATGCGCGCATCAGCAAGGATCTTCACAGCTGCGGCGACCTCATCGGCGTTGCCGGGAATGACTACAGCGGAAGGCAAGTGTTTGTGGAGCGTCAGCGCATCGGCTTCGTAGACTAGAAGTTCGTCTCGCTCGGTCAGGACATTCCTGGGGCCGAGCACAGTTCTTAGCCTCTCAGCGACCGGTTCGGGGAGTGCCTGAGGTTGTTCTTTTTCTTCTAGAGAGCGCATCGTTTGGGATGTACGCGCGGCCCACCGCCGGCGCCTGTCTGGCAAAGCGCCCTCGACAACGATGAGGAGGCTGCCCGCTCCACTTACAAGCTGCAGCGCATTCAGTACTTCGGCACGGTCGGGTCAACATCGTCAGACCAACGAAGTATCCCGCCCACAAGATTCTTCACCTTGCGATACCCAGCCTGCTTCATGAACTCGACGACCTGGCCACTTCGAACGCCGCTGCGGCAATGAACGACGATCTCGTCTGCGCTCGACAATTCGTGCAGTCGCTCAGGCACCATCGCCTGAGGAATCAATCGCGATCCCGGGATCGAGCAGATCGCAAACTCTTCAGGCTGGCGCACATCCAACAACACAAATTCCTCGCTGCGATCCATCTTAGCTTTCAGATCGAGCGGTGTTATTTCGAACTCCGAGCCCACGCTCACCTCTTCGTGCGGCGTAACCCCGCAGAACTGCTGGTAGTCTATCAGCCCGGTCACCGTTGGATTCACGCCGCAGATCGGGCAGTTGGGATTCTTTCGAAGCTTCAACTCTCGGAATTTCATCTTCATCGCGTCGAACAACAGGAGCCGCCCGATCAGCGAGTCCCCTTTCCCGAGTATCAGCTTCACCGTCTCAATCGCCTGGATCACACCGATCACCCCAGGCAACACGCCAAGCACACCCCCTTCCGCACAGCTCGGCACAAGCCCCGGCGGCGGCGGCTCCGGATAAAGACAGCGATAGCACGGGCCTTCCTTCGCGTAGAACACCGTCGCCTGACCTTCGAATCGAAAGATCGATCCGTACACGTTAGGCTTGCCCATCAACACGCAAGCATCATTCACCAGGTAGCGAGTCGGAAAATTGTCAGTGCCGTCGACGATGATGTCGTAATCGGCAAACAAATCCAGCGCGTTCTCCGAGGACAGCGCGGTCTCGAAGGTATCGACCCGAACATAAGGATTGATCTCCGCGATGCGCTCCTTCGCCGAATCGAGTTTCAAGCGCCCGACGTTAGCCGTCGAGTGAATGATCTGCCGTTGAAGGTTGGTGAAGTCGACGACATCGAAGTCGACAATGCCCAATCGCCCAACTCCGGCAGCAGCCAAATACATCGCGAGCGGCGAGCCGAGCCCGCCCGCTCCGATGCACAACACGCGGGCGGCTTTCAACTTCTTCTGACCTTCAAGCGCGACCTCGGGCATTATCAAGTGCCGGCTGTAGCGCAGTATCTCGTCGCGATCCAACTCCACTGTTTGCGCGGCGTCTTCTGCGGCGGTCGAGCCTCCTGCGATCGACGGGATTATGCTGATCGTGTCGCCGTCCTTGAGGGAACTCGTAGTCTCGCCGGAATAACGAATGTCTTCGTCATTGATGTAAACGTTAACAAAATGTCGAAGCTGGCCTTCTTCGTTGTACAGATGCCTGCGCAAGGCGGGAAACGCATCAAGCAGCGAAAGCAACGCGTCCGCAACCGTCGCTCCAGTAACCTCGACTGACTCTTCGCCTCGAGTGAAACTGCGAAGCGCGGTGGGTATCAAAATAGCTATAGCCATGGGGTCTCCTTCGTCATCGGCCCGCTTCTGATTCTCACGGACGGATGATGGAAATTGCAACTCGCTAACAGTCTTCAACCAGGATTTCTTCCTGCTCGAACTGAGTGTAGTCGGGTTTGGTAAAGGAATTGAGCGCCGCCGCTTTTCCTTTTTCGATTGCGACGATGATGTAGGATTCTCCGGGCCAGCAGGAGTGATCCAGATCGTAGCCCGACGGCGCGGCGGGATGATCGGGGTGAGAATGGTAGTAGCCGATGACGCCGAGTTTGCGCGAGCGCGCATACCCATCGGCGCGTTGGCTCTGTTCGGGCGTGATCAAATAGCGATTGTGTCGCGAATCCTGGCGCTCGTTCTCGCCCGGGTAGACCTCGCGAAGGTGGTTGGTCGAGCCTTCGCGGTCTCCCAGTAGAAACCCGCAGCACTCGTGCGGGTAAGTCCGCTCTCCGTGCTTCCTTATTTGATCCAGGTGTTGGGAGTTAACTTTGATCGCCACTTCGCATTGTTCCTTCAATTAGAAAGTCACTTCATCCGAAGGCTTCACGGTGATCGCGCGAGAACCCGCGTCGAAGCCATCCAGCAACGCGTTGTGATGCGCGATGATCTGCGCCGCAGTCAATAGCTTGTTGTCGATCGTCGTGTGAGCGTTACTGACCAGAGTAACATCATAGCCAATGCTGATCGCGCGACGGGCAGTGGTATCAACGCAGTATTCGGTCATGCATCCGGTGACGATTAGATGGTTGACGCCTCTCGCTTCCAGCTCGCGCCGGAGAGTCGTCTCAAAAAAAGAATCAGAAGCTCGCTTGCGGATGATCAAGTCTTCTTCGTGAGGCTTGATCTCTGGATGAATCTGCCAACCTTCAGTACCCACTTCAAGAGGATGTCCCTTCTCACCATCGTGCTGGACGTAGATGACCGGCATATTCGCAGCGCGGGCTTTCGCTCGCAAGTTGTTGATTTGGTCAAGCACCTCACGGCCGCGGTAAGCGCGGAAGCCTTCGATTATGCCGACTTGAACGTCGATGATTAACAACCCGCTGTCTCGACTCACTGTGCCTCCCATTGTCGATGTCTGATCTCTTGAAATGACTCGCCGAGCCAACCCATTATTCAACCTGTCAGATCTCTCTCTGGGCTTAGGTGATCATCCCAGAAACGCTCGCTCAAGTACTTATCACCGGCGTCGGGAAACACCGTCACGATCACACCCGACTCGATCTTCTCAGCTACCTTTAGCGCACACGCGAAGGCTGCCCCGGACGATACTCCCACGAGCAACCCTTCTCGCCTGCCTAACCTTCGTGTGCACTGGTGAGCTTCCTCGGTCCGTATCTCGTATTGCTCATCCGCAAGCGCCGAATCATAAATGCCGGGCACGATAGCCGTCTCCATGTGCTTCAAGCCTTCAAGCCCGTGAAACGGCGAGTCAGGCTGAAACGAGATAACCCGAATCGCCGGGTTGAGTTCCTTCAGACGACGGCTGGTTCCAACAAAAGTCCCACTCGTTCCAAGTCCCGCGACAAAGTGAGTAACGCGCCCTCCGGTCTGCTCCCAGATTTCGTTCGCGGTCGTCTCATAGTGCGCGCGCCAATTCGCCGGGTTGTTGTATTGATCAGCATAGAAGTACAGACCGGGGTCTTCAGCAAATAGTCTTCGTGCTTCCCTGATTGCGCCGTCCGAACCTTCAAGCGGGCTGGTCAATACGAGCTCCGCGCCATAACTCTTCAGGATTCGCTTTCGTTCGTCGCTGGCGTTCTGCGGCAGCGCAAGCTTCACCTTGTAGCCGCGAGCAGCTCCGATCCACGCGTATGCGATGCCGGTGTTTCCGCTTGTCGCGTCCAAGATGATCTTGTCTCTTGTGAGCCGGCCGGTTCGTTCGCCATCCAGAATCATGCTGAGTGCGGGCCGGTCCTTAACCGAGCCGCCTGGATTGAACCATTCGGCTTTGGCGTAGATTTCGACGCGGCCGGATTGCGGCGCGACGTTCCGAAGACGAAGCACCGGAGTGTTGCCTATAAGCTCCCACGCTTCGAGCGGCTCGTGAAACATGCGCGAGCGACTCTCTGATGTATCGATGATTGCCTTGGGGTCCATCGCTTGAGATCGAGGATAGCATCGTGAATTCTCAAACTCAAATTTGGCGAAAGAGTCGGTGCTACTTAAGGAGGGGGTCATGAATTCGATCGTCTTCTCTGCGTGACCTTTGCGTCTCCGCGTCTGCGGTTAGTAGAGTTTTCGATGCTACCTAACCGCGGAGACGGCGAGACGCAGAGATGGCGCTGAGAATTGAAGTTAGGACACCATTGAGAGCCTGGATCCGTAGCACAGCGGCAGCTCGTGATGTATAATCGGCAACGGACCTGCGCACACGTCAATAGCGTTCTCGTCGAGGCTTCCTATGAGCACGAAACTCGAAGCAACAATCGAAGATCTCTATCACGTACCGGAAGACGGGAAAGCCGAAATCGTGAATGGAGAACTTGTCCTAATGAGTCCAACCGGAGATCTGCCCGGCGGCGCCGCATTGGAAATCGTCGTGAGCTTGCGGGAACGCGCGCGACGGACAAACATAGGCCGGGCTTACGGCGACAACGTTCGCTTTATCGTCAACCTGCCCAACCGCAAGTCGTTCAGCCCGGATGCTTCGTTCTACATTGGACCACGAATGGGTGGCCTATTCCTCGGGGGGGCGCCGATCTTCGCGGTCGAGGTGCGAAGCAAGGGAGACTACGGCCCTCGAGCCGAGCAAGGCATGGCGGCGAAGCGCGCCGACTATTTTGCCGCGGGAACACTGGTTGTCTGGGACGCCGATGTCTTGAGGGACGAAGTAGTTTGCAAGTACGCCGCTGACAATCCGGATCAACCCACCGTGTTTGTCCGCGGCGAGGTGGCCGATGCGGAACCTGGCTTGGCTGGTTGGACGATGGCGGTCGATGACCTTTTCGCTTAGCGAAGCGCGAGTGGCTCATCGCCGGCCACTGGCAACTAATTTCGGGGGAGCTTCATAACGAGGCTGAGAGTCCCGCTCGGGAGACCCCTTGAACCTGATACGGGTAATACCGTCGAAGGGAGAAACCATGACTACTCCAAAGAATCCAGAACCACACAACGAAAGCACCTTTCAATTTCCCGGCTCGTCCCGAATTTACGTCGAGGGCAGCAGACCGGACGTTCGCGTGCCGATGCGCGAAGTCCATTTGAACCTGACGCGCGGGATGAATGGCTCAGTTGAAGAGAACGCGCCGGTACGGGTTTACGACACGACCGGGCCGTGGGGCGATCCCGAGGCGCGATGCAGAGTTCACGACGGGTTGACTCCACTCCGACGTGAGTGGATCGTCGAGCGCGGCGATGTCGAGGAGTACGAAGGCCGCAAGGTCGAGCCTCACGACGACGGCTACCTGACCGAAGGCGCGCGCGAGTACGCGCTCAAGAAAGACAAAGGACGGCTCGATCCATTCCCTGGCCTCAAGCGCCTGCCGCTTCGAGCCAGGTCTGGCCGCAACGTCACTCAGATACACTACGCCAGGCGCGGAGTCGTTACACCTGAGATGGAGTTTATTGCAATTCGAGAGAATCTTGGTCGCGAAGCCGCTTATGAAGCGTCGAAAACCGGAGATCGCAGCGTCCTCAACTTTCAGCACTCGGGCGAAGGCTTCGGCGCGAAGACGCCTCGATACGTCACACCCGAGTTCATCCGCGAAGAAGTAGCTCGCGGGCGCGCGATCATTCCCGCAAACATCAATCACCCCGAATCGGAACCGATGATCATCGGCCGCAACTTCCTGGTGAAGATCAACGCAAACATCGGCAACTCCGCCGTAGCCTCCTCGATCGAGGAAGAAGTCGAGAAGATGCGCTGGTCCATCAAGTGGGGCTCGGACACCGTGATGGACTTGTCCACTGGCAAGAACATTCACCAGACACGCGAATGGATTATTCGCAACTCACCAGTGCCGATCGGGACAGTGCCCATCTATCAAGCGCTGGAGAAAGTCGCTGGCAAAGCCGAAGACCTTACATGGGAACTCTATAGAGACACGTTGATCGAGCAAGCGGAACAGGGCGTCGACTACTTCACAATTCACGCGGGCGTGCTGCTTCGTCACATCCCGCTAACGGCTGAGCGAACAACCGGGATAGTCTCGCGCGGCGGCTCGATAATGGCCAAGTGGTGTCTTGCTCATCACCAAGAGAGTTTTCTCTACACACGCTTCCGTGACATCTGCGAAATCATGCGCGCTTACGACGTGTCATTCAGTTTAGGCGATGGGCTGAGGCCGGGCTCGATTGCAGACGCCAACGACGAATCTCAATTCGCGGAGCTGGAGACGCTTGGAGAGTTGACCAAAATCGCCTGGGAGATGGATTGTCAGGTGATGATCGAAGGACCTGGTCACGTGCCGATGCACCTGATCAAAGAGAACGTCGATCGCCAAATCGAAGTCTGCGGCGAAGCGCCGTTTTACACGCTCGGCCCGCTCGTCACCGACATAGCGCCTGGCTACGACCACATCACAAGCGCAATCGGCGCGGCGATGATCGGGTGGTTCGGCACGGCGATGCTCTGCTACGTAACTCCAAAGGAGCATCTCGGCTTGCCCGACAAGCAGGACGTAAAGGACGGCGTGATCGCCTACAAGATCGCGGCGCACGCAGCCGATCTTGCGAAGGGACACCCCGGCGCGCAGCTTCAAGACAACGCGCTGTCGAAGGCCAGGTTCGAGTTTCGATGGGAAGATCAATTCAACCTCGCGCTCGATCCGGAGCTTGCGCGCGAGTATCACGACGAGACGCTCCCACAAGAGGGAGCCAAGCTCGCGCACTTCTGCTCGATGTGCGGTCCGCACTTTTGTTCGATGAAGATCACGCAGGAGGTTCGCGAGTACGCCGCTCGGGCGGGCGTCGACGACAAAGCGGCGCTGGAGGCTGGAATGCGTGAGAAGGCCCAGGAGTTCGTGCAGCTCGGGTCCGAGGTTTACACGAAGGCTTGACCAGTGTAACGCTTTTCGGCCCGCGATCCCTTTTTGCAACACCAGATTCCAATCCAGGAGGCGCGATGTTAGCAAGCCGATTTGAGCACAACAACTATCTGGTTCGCCGCAAGGTTCTGAAGCTTTTTGGCGGCTCCTTTTACGTGTACGATCCCGCCGGACAGGTCGTGCTTTTCGCCAGCATGAAGGCGTTCAAGCTCAAGGAGGACATTCGTCTTTACACCGGCGAAGACATGCAGATGGAATTGTTGTTGATCGCGGCGCGCCGAGTGCTCGACATCTCAGCGGAGTACGACGTCACCGACACTCAGACCAGAGAGAAGGTCGGTGTGTTGAAACGAAAGGGTCTGAAATCAATGGTGCGTGACGAATGGATTCTCATGGACCCGCGGGATCAGCCGATCGGCGCGCTTCGCGAGGACAGCACGGCGATGGCCCTGATCAGGCGTTTCATCCCGTTTGCAAACTTGATCCCCCAGCGATACGAGGGCGAGATAGGCGGCTCACCGGTATGCACCTTCAAACAGAACATCAATCCATTCGTCTCGAAGGTATCGCTCGACTTTTCACAGGACGTGAACCGGTTGCTCGACCGCCGGCTGGGACTCGCCCTCGCTTTGTTGCTTCTCGCCATCGAGGGTAAGCAGCAATAAAGAGTCGGCGGCTCGAATGACATCACATAGAATCGTCTCACTCATCGCAAGCGCTACCGAGATAGTGTGCGCGCTTGGTTTCGAGGGTCAACTCGTCGGGCGCTCGCATGAGTGCGACTACCCGCCCTCGGTAAAGTCGCTACCGCAATGCACCAGCCCGAAGTTCGACCTCGAAGGGTCGAGCTGCCAGATCGATGAACGAGTCAAAGCTCTGGTCCAGGATGCGCTGAGCGTCTATCGGGTTGACGGGCGGATGCTAGAAGCCCTTCAGCCGACTCACATCATCACGCAATCCCAGTGCGAGGTCTGCGCGGTTAGTCTCAAAGATGTCGAGCTGGCGGTGTGCGAGTTGACCAGCTCAAATCCGGTGATCGTTTCGCTCGAGCCTAACTCGCTCGGCGATGTGTGGGTGGACATCCAGAAAGTCGGCTACGCACTTGATGCGCCCGCTCGAGGTGAACATCTGGTAGACAGGCTCGAGAGCCGAATGGATGAAGTCCTTCAGCGAACGCACTGGATGCCGACAAAGCCGACCGTTGCTTGCATAGAGTGGATTGAACCGTTGATGGCCGCGGGCAACTGGATGCCCGAGCTTGTGACGATGGCCGGCGGTATAAACCTGTTCGGCGAATCAGGCAAGCACTCACCGTGGATGACGTGGGACGAGTTGATCTCAAGAGACCCGGACGTTCTTTTTGTTTCGCCGTGCGGCTTTGATGTAGCTCGCACGCTTCAGGAGATGGACTTGTTGGCGAGTAAGCCCGAATGGAAGGCCATCAACGCCGTCAAATCCAACCGCGTCTTTGTCGCCGACGGCAATCAGTACTTTCATCGTCCGGGCCCCAGGCTGGCCGAGTCGCTGGAGATCCTGGCCGAGCTGATTCACCCTAACGTGTTTCATTTCGGCTTCGAGGGAACAGGCTGGGTCCGCTACAAGTAAGGGTGCCCTCTCGATACACAAGAGTCGTTAAAGAGCGCCGGCGAGGGGGTGGCCACAAAGGGCCACCCGTACAAGCAAGAGATCACTTATGCAAAGAACGAATATCTCGAGCGGAACGAAGTGGGAGCCGATAGTCGGATACTCGCGGGCGGTACGCGTCGGCAATCACGTGCACGTATCGGGCACAACCGCCACTGGCGACGCAGGCAAGATTGTCGGAATTGGCGATGCGTACCTGCAAGCCGTTCAGACGCTGAAGAACATCGAGGCCGCGCTCAAGGCTGCTGGAGCCAGTTTCAAAGACGTCGTGCGCACCAGGATGTACGTCATCAACATCAGCGATTGGGAGAAGGTCGCAAAGGCTCACGGCGAAGTCTTCCGCGATATCCGTCCGGCTACGAGCATGGTTGAAGTCTCCCGGCTTATCGACCCAGAGATGCTCGTCGAGATCGAAGCCGACGCCCTTGTCGAAGACTCTTAGTCTTCTCAGCGCCGGCTCTGCGTCTCGGCGTCTCTGCGGTTAGCGGGGATTTCGAGGTCAACTAGCGCGAACGGCCCGACACAAACCGGTATGTGACCGGTAACGGGAACCCGGCCCGGCGTCGGCTTGAGCCCCGCGATTCCGCAGAAGTGCGAAGGCACTCGAATCGAACCGCCAAGATCCGAACCAACGCCAGCCGGTGAGCAACCCGACGCTATGGCTGCGCCTTCGCCGCCGCTCGAACCGCCGGGCACCCTTCCCAGGTCCCATGGATTGCTGGTGCGTCCGAACACCGGGTTCTCGGACCGAAAGTCCATTGCGAACTCGGGCACATTGGTCTTGCCCAGCATGATCGCGCCAGCTCGCTTCAAGCGCGCAACAACGGGCGCGTCTCGATCCGGAATGTTGTTTTCGAGCAAGCGGCTGCCGGCGACGGTCCTGACGCCTGCGGTCTCGAAGGTGTCTTTGATGGAAACCGGAACGCCGTGCAGCGGACCAACGCCTTCGCCTCGCGTGATCTTTAGTTCGGCAGCGCGGGCTTCCTCTCGCGCGCTGTCAAAGGTAGTCGTGACGAAAGCGTTGAGCTTCGGATTCACTTCCTCGATTCTGCGGATGTGCGCCTCGACGACCTCAACAGGCGAGACCTGTTTGCTGCGAATCATCTCGGCAAGGTTTGTGGCAGAGTTGACAGTCAGTTCGCTCACGGCGGTTTCTCCTCAAAGAATTTGGTTCGTGTCTGAATCAACCTTGCGGTGACCAGATCGACACGCGCGCGTTGTCTATCACAGACTCGTTGAAAGGTCTAGCGGGCTGCTGAAGAACTAACCCATCGCCACTAAGCCACGAAGGCACCAAGGAACACCAAGCCCACAACATATTGCAATCGCTGACTTGGTGCACCTTCGTGTCTTTGTGTCTTGGTGGCGCTTCCCTTCTTCAGCAGCCTGCTAGGGAGGCAGGTGAGAATGATGGTCCGCGCTCTAAGCACTCAGAATAGCCTTCGTGCTGCTCCGCCTGCCCGGGCGATGTGGTAGCCCGAATCCCATCCACGCCTTGCTTATGATCTGACCCGGTTGTATAGTCGCGCCGCTTAACGGAGCGATATGCAGAGCAGCGCTTTCGCGTGTAACGACCGGTAGCAACAAGAAACCGACCGGTCATGCTCGAATGGTCGATACACGGCGTCGAGCAACGAAAGAGTACGGGCCGGGTAACTCCTAGTGTCGTCCTTCGATTTGCTGTTGCACCAACCGGAGACAGAAGCCCTGTTCAATAATCGCAAACGGCCACTATCCGCCCAACAAACAAATACAGCCGACGCAGTGAACTGCGCGGCTGATCTGTGGCGTTAGGCGCTCAACCAGGAGACACTCATGGCAACTGACATCGACAGCTTGAAAGCAAGTCTCAGACGTTGGACTTTGCTGCTAGGAGTCGTCCAGATCACAGTCGGCTGCATGGTGGGATTCATCCCTCCTTCTGCCGTGGCGTGGTTTCGCGGCATCGTGATGGCTCATATCGAGTTCACCGCCAATGGCGTCTTGATGATCGCATTTGGCTTTCTGGTCAAGGAACTCCGCCTGAATCCGACGGCGCTGAAAGTGTGGTTTGCGACACTGCAAATCGGCACCTGGACCAACGGTGCAGCGGGACTTGCGGCGGCCTTCATTGGGTCCTCGTCGAAGCTCATGCCGACGCTTAATGAAAAGTTTCCGCCACCACATGGCGTCGACAGTCCGGTCGTCACAAACCTACTACAATTATGCGGTGTAACCATTATGTTGGCTTTGCTGCTCACCATCTATGGCCTGTTGCGCTCCAAGACTTCGACACATGATACGGACGCCTAAGCATTAGTACTCAAGTATCAGCAACAGCCGATGAATAAGGATGTGATGAAGGATGCTTTTGATTTCTATTGCCTCACGACTGGAAGATGTAGCCTCATTCCTCGGGAGGGCAGCTTAATCGTGAGAAGCGGTTGCGACTGCTAGCATCAAGGCGGTCGGTAACTAGAGCCGTTCTTATCACCTTCACTTCGGTTGGTAGATCGGGGAGCGCGCGGTTGCGGGTTGGCCCTTCAAGTCTTCCGCGCGAATGCTATCGATGTCGGCGTAAAACGATAACCGGCCGGTCTTCCCGTAAACCGCCGGCGTTGCCGACGCCAGGAACGATTTCTTGTCTTCGCTGACTGTCACCGCGAACCGATACCCGCTCGCTTTTCCATCGTCTACGTCTTTGGGCACTCCGCCAAGCTTTATCAGCTCTTCAAGCGTCGCGTGGCGGCCCTGGAACTTCGCAGAATAGACCACCTGGGCGCCGGTGATTCGCTGAAGCATATCGAAGGCTTCGCCTTCGTTCACCGTCATTCGACTGTTGAAGAAAAACGCGCGGCCCTGGGATTTGACGACCGCAAGCGAATCCTGATCCCCAACCAGCCACTCGCCGGCAATCTTGATCAGGGCAATCTGCTCGAGCTTTTCAACCCCGTCGAACTTCAAAAAGACGATGGCGTCGTCGCCGTTGATCTGCTCGCCTCGCGCTTCGATCTTTTCGGGAATCGCCGCGAACGTGCGCGCAAAGTCAGGCTCGAGATCCTGAAGCTCGGCAGGAGTCAGCCCGTCGATCGCACCGCGATAAATCGACTGCCCGAAGCCCTCGACGTAGCGTTTCTCCCTCAACGCACGATAGAAGTTCATGACCGCTTCAGTGGGAGAGCCGGGCTTCTGCGCAAAGGTCACTGCGGCGAGCATCAAGCACAACACAAAAGCGGCCAACTTCTTCATTCGGTACTCCGAGGCCCGGCCAGGCGATTGCCAGTCAGATCCAGCATGCAACGCAATGGCTTAACCGGCCTTGATTAGTTGGGAGCTTTAGCGGCGCCGAGGAGGGCGGCACGCGGGGTATCTTACAACCCTGCGCAGCACGCGTTCAAGGTTAACCCGAATCCGAAAACCGTCAGTTCCGCGGCGGATGGTGTCCTAACTTCCTCTCTCCTGTTTTCTCTGCATCTCGGCGCCTCCGCGGTTAGCGGGAATTCGATGCTAACTAACCGCGGTGACGCACAGGCGTAGAGGCTACGCAGAGAAACCATTCGAACCTGGCTAACTTCCCGCCGCGGCCTGCGTCGATTGTTCGCGGAACGCCGAGAACCGTTTCTGGACCCATCGCACCCGCTCCGGCGCCCAGTCAACCGTGTTGATTACGGCCTCGATGTTTCGCAGGTACTCCGGCAACCGCGACTCTTCCCGTATCTGCGCGATAAACTTCTCCAGCTTAGCCCAAACCAGGCACATCTCGCCGGACGATTCCAACAGCAGGTAGGGATCGAGCGCGCCCGACACCGCGAATGACGCCGCCATGTCCCAGTAAGAGACAACCATTCTGAAGTGCGCGTTGTGAGGGCTGCCCGGCGCGAATACGGCCTTGAAGTCATCGATCGATTCTGGGAAAAACTGTCTGGCAAACCAGTCGCGCGCCTCGCGAAGCTTCTCGTCGCGCCGCAGCTCATAAAGCTTCAAGATCAACGTCGCGTCTTCGTGGCTGGATTTCTTATTCTTTTTCTTCTTGCTCATCATTTGCCCCCGTTGTTAGCCTCACATCGGCTTCGAAATGCCCGGTCTGGCCGCCAACTTGATCTATGTTGTTTGTTTCTTCGGGCCGGTCATTTCTTGCCAGCGGTTGATTCAGCGCTCTTTTGCTTGAGCATCGCTGCAATCTCAGCGTGCTCTTTCTCTTGTGCGTATGTTGCCGCCGTCCTCCCGCCGTTGTCTTTGACGGTTGGATCCGCGCCAGCATTTAGTAAGATCCTGACGATCTCGGTCTGTCCCACAAGTGAAGCCGCCATTAGCGAAGTGTAGTTACCGGATGTCTTGTGATTTACGTCCGCGCCCCTGGCAATCAACAGCTCGACGAGTTCCTTCTGGCCGGAGCCGGCCGCGTTCATCAATGGCGTCACGCCGCTCGAGGATTCAGCATTCACGTCGGCGCCGTCCGCAACGAGTTTCCGGGCGGCCTCGGTATCTCCGCTATCAATAGCACGCAGCAGCGGGGTGCGGCCATCCTGGTCTTTGACTTCAGGGGTGGCCTGCGGCGTTGCTGCAGTGCTCTGCTTCTCTTCAGTCGATCCGCACGAAACAACCGAGAGTGCGAGCATCAACACAAAGATGATCTCTTTGCTTCTCATGATTAGTCCTTTTCGGAGCGTTAAGTATTTCCCGGTTCGGACCTCTGGTTTCTGAGCGTGTGAATCTATCACAACCCACCGTGTTCTTTCAAAACCCGGTGCTTCAAGCGATATTAGCGGGAACAGGGCGCGGGGTTCGCGCCCTGTTCCATGCTCGCTCTACCGACGATCGGGACAACCTTCGCGGAGTATCTAAACCACTGCGAAGTCGAATTGCTCTTGATGCAGGTGCGGATCGGCCTCGATCGTTACCGGAGTCGCAAAGTATGCTTCGATCTCTTCAAGCACCGCTCGCTCCGTGCTCCGAAAAGCTTCCGCCACATGAGGGGACACCCTGAGCATCACGTCATTGGACCCTCTTAACTGCTTCGACATACCCTTGGCCTGCTCCAGGATATCGAAGCACATCGTCTGGGCCGACTTCACCATCCCGGCGCCCTGGCAGTAGGGACAAGGCGAGCACAGTGTTCGCTCAAGCGATTGTTTGACGCGCTTGCGCGTGATCGCAACCAGACCAAAGTCGTTGATCGACAGAATCTTCGAAGGCGCGCGATCTGTCGAAAGCTCCTGCTGGAGGGCCATCATCACCTTCTGCCGGTTCTTTCGCTCGTCCATATCGATGAAGTCAATCACGATGATCCCGCCCAGATCCCGCAGGCGGACCTGACGGACGATCTCTTTCGCAGCCTCGAGGTTCGTTCGAGTTATCGTGTCTTCGAGCTTGTCCGACTTGCCGACGAATTTGCCCGTGTTCACGTCGATCGCGACCAGCGCCTCGGTTTGGTTGATAACGATGTAGCCTCCGGACCTCAACCACACCCGCGGGCGAACTGCTTTGTCGATCTCAGGCTGCACGCCGTACTTTTCGAGTATGGGCTGGTCAGCGGTGTAAAGCTTGACGCGCTTCACAAGCCGCGGTTGAACCCGGTTGACGAATTCGACAATGCGGGCATACTCGACCTCGTTGTCGATGCGAATTGCGCTGAAGTCCTCCGACAACTGGTCGCGCAGAATTCGCTGAACAAGATCGAGATCGCGATGCGCCAGCGACGGGGCCTTCACTCGCTCGACTTTCTTCCGGACGTCGCCCCAGGTCCGCAGCAGGTAACGCATATCGTCCTGCAGCTCCTGCTCCGAATGCCCTGCGCAGGCGGTGCGCGCGATAAACCCGCCGGGTCCACCCTCGCGCTCGCGAAGCGAAGTCACGATCCGTTTCAGCCTGACCCGTTCGGCATCGCTCGGGATTTTGCGAGAGACACCAATGTGATTGACGGTCGGCATGTACACGAGCAACCGGCCGGGCAATGCGATATGCGAGGTGATGCGCGCGCCCTTTTTTGCGATCGGCTCTTTGGCAATTTGGACTAGGATCTCCTGGCCTTCGTGGAGGAGATCGCTGATGGTCGGAGGTCCGCTGCGTTCAGGTCTTCGCGCGGGAGGCGCGTCCTGGCGGCGCGAATCCGGTCTGCGGGTATCCGGTCTGCGATCGCCCCGCCCCTGGGGAGGGCGCTGTCCGGGCTGACGAGCCACGCCTGCATGCGCCGGGCCTTGCTGCGGTGCAATGGGTTGAGCCGGCGCGAGTTGATCAGTTGCGGGTTGCGTACGGACAGGCGGCGCTTCTGCGAGCTCGGCAACTTCCTCTGTTGGCTGCGCTTGTTCGACGACGGCTTCGGGCCCTCCGTTCACCGCTACCGGCCCGGCTTGCGTCTCGTCTCCGGGCGGAGCGGCGGGTGGCTTAGGACCCGAGCGGCGCCCGCGGCGTCCGCGCCCGCCGCGTCTCGCTGCGAACTCAGCGCGATGGTTGCGGTCTCGGACCTCGGCTTCGCGATCTTCGAGCGACGCTTCGTTTTCAAACGCGGGAGGCGCTGCGTCACCGGCACCCATCACGGTTGTGGTTTCGTCGTAGAACGTTTCAGACGACGGCCGCGCCACCTCTGCCTGGATTCGCTCAAACATGCTGCCCGGAAGCGCGTCGGATACGTGACGGAACTCTTTATCACTACCCCGGCCGGCATCGTTGCCGCCTCTCGCACTCTCCTGGGCAGCGCGCTCAGTTTCATCGACGACGCGCTGGAAATCAGAAGCGGTTTCAACCTGCGAGCGGAGGCTGCCGACTCGCCACTCGGACTCCGGTTCCGGTTCGCGCTGCGGCGCGGCAGGGACCGAGCTTGTCTCGTACTCGGCTTCGTGAATCTGCTCGATGAACTTCTCCTGGAGGATCGCATCCTTCAAAAGATCGCCCGCGTCTTGAGCCCGATCGTCGTCCGTGACTCGTTCAAAGGCGGCGGCGTCAGACTCTTCGTCTTCGATCTCGCCTTTGACCGCTCGTCTGGCGCCGGGCTTTGCCGGAGTCCTTTTGGAGGTGGATCGACCCGGCCGGGCCGCAGTCTTCTCCTCCGGCTTCGCAGTCTTTCTTCTGGATCTGGTTGAAGCCTGACCTGTTTCAGCTTCGTCGAGTTTCTTGCGCGACCGCCCCCGCCTGGTGGGCTTCTCATCGACCTCTTCGGTCGCTGCGGTTTCGCCTGCAGGAATCTGGCCGACGCGGGCGTCTGCGACTTCGAGCGGCTCGTCGGTCACGCGTTCGATTGCGAAGTCTTCGAACGGCTGAATCTGAGCTTCGAAGGCTTCCTTGTGCGGCTCTCCGGGTTCGTCAGCGGGAGGCGGCGGGATGAGCTTTTCGGTGGCGATCTCCGCAAGCTGCTCGACGGCATCCTCTAATCGCACAGCCCGCTCGGCTGGTTCGCCTTCCCCGGCGCGCGGCCGGCCTGGTGCGGGCCTGCCGCCGGCGGCAGTCGGTTCAGGTCTGCGGCGGGGATCGCGGCGTCCGCGATCATCCAGCCTATCCGGCCTCTCACTGGGCTGCGTTTCCTCTCCCGGCTTGAAATCAATCTCGTCTTCCTCCTCCAGGAACTCGGTAAAATCCGAAACGTAAAGGAAGGCATCCCGGTCGAGTCCTATATCCACGAAAGCCGATTGCATTCCCGGCAGCACCTTCATGACTCGGCCCTTGTAGAGGTTCCCAACAACCCCCTGGTTTTCGTCGCGGCGCTCGACATAGAACTCGGTCACCAATCCGTCTTCGATTATGGCGACTTTCTTCTCGTGCACGTTGGCACTAATGATCAACTCTTTTGGCATGAATTCTCCTGGTAGTGGTAGTGCCGCAGGCAGGTAAGAAGGCAGGCTTCAGGATTGCTTATATTCCAAACCTGTTCGCTCGGAGCTTTCCGAGTGGGAGAACGCGCCCTGAACCTTGGTTCAAAACTAAACGAGTGCCCGGCGGAGCTCGAACAGCCCCGAGACGCGCTTCATTGCGCGTCTGGTCAGACACTTGCCGACCCACTAAGAAAGCGATGGCGCTCGTCCCGCTGCTTTTGACTGACGGCGCTTAGGGCCGCGCACGCGAGGCGATTTTTCAAACTTACCGTGCTTCTATTCAGCACAAAGCTCAAACAATTGTAGTTGTCAGCAGCGAGCAGAACCTCGTCGTACGGAGTCTCGCGCTCAAAACCGACAAACAACTTACTGCACACTCAACCGGGCGGCGGTCCGTTCCTGACTCGATTGCGTCGCGTAGCTCGTATGAGGCTCCGCAAACAAACGCATTCGCCGCACGCGCGAACTGAGGGCAAGCATCTCTCCTATCTCCAACCCGTAAACCGCGGCTAGAACTTCAATCGGCTTCACGCCGCCGTTGGGTGAAACCTCGGTGACTATCTCCAGGCTGCGGCGCTCGCTGTGAAACCGCAATCGCTGCGTGTAGCGCCTGACATCGACCGTTTGGCGCTTGTCCTTGCGAACTCGTTCGATAACGCACGACTCGCGCGCCAAAAACTCTTCCGTCAGCCTGCTGTGAACTTCATCGTCTCCCGCCCCCGCTAACTCGGGCCGAGCGGAGCGATTTCTTTGCAATGCTGCGGCGATTTCAGCCGCATCCACCGCGACGTAGTACTGGGCGCGGTTGACTTCCTTGATCAGCGACTGCGCGCCCAGCATCAGGCGCTCAACTGAGTTGAAGCGTAGCCCTTCAGGCAACACCGCGTTGATTCGATCAAGAAAATCGTTCTCATCCAACGCGTCCGCCGAATCGAAATCTATCAACTCGTTCTCGCCCACAGTCCCGACGCCAAGCGCGGGGCCGTATTGAATCAGTGGCATCGGATGAAATCCCTGGCTGTAGCCAAGCCTGATCTTCGCACGCCGGAAGGCGCGAGGCAATGCTCGCGTGAGGTCGAGATGTGAAAGATACTTCACCTGCTCGCCTTTGGCGAATGATGCGCGATAGCGAAAAAGCGTGGCGGGGGGGCCGGAGAGCAGAGGGGCACGGGTAGTTCCCTGCACGCCCCTGCTCCTCTGTTCCGCTGCCACTCCGCTCCCTTGCTCGCCGGTTACTCTGCCCAATTGAACGAGCGGGCGCTCGACCAACTCCTGGACCGGGGCAATACGCTCCTGATAGGTGCGAACCGCCTCGTGCATCGCGTAAGCCTTCTTCAGATGCTCTCGCGAAATGGTCAGGTCGCATTCGAGCCCGCACGCGTAACAAAGCAGGGGCTGCGACGCGACTCGCTCGAAGTCTTCGTTAGACGGAGCAATCGCCGTCGGTCTTCCGTCGATCACCTTAACCGGCAGCTCGCACGGCGGTGAAATCTTCGCCTTGATCCCCTTGGTGTACTCGCGTGCGTTGAACTCTCGCTTGACCAACGTGTCCAGGTGGTCCCACACCATCTGAACGAGCGGCGCGCCCGGCTTGTCAAACTCCCGCACCGGAAGCTCACGAAGATAAGGTTCGATCTCGACGCCTTCGTCCTTAAAAGCTTGCATCCATTTTGCGAAGTCGAAGTGATCGGTCCAGCCATCGAAGCGGCAGCCCTGGCGCCAGGCGCGCTCGATCACCTTGCAAAGATTCCGGTCGCCGCGCGAGATTACGCCTTCCAGCAGCGACGATTCCGCGTGATGCACTTTGACGTCGATTCGGTAGCGGCGGCCCATCTCTTTCAGCATTCGCTGCTTGCGTTTGATAGAGTCGATGTCCTCTTGCGCGCACCACTGGAACGGCGTATGAGGCTTCGGCACGAAGTACGAAGCCGAACAAGTGGCTTTGACGTGCTTGTTGAACCTGCTCTTTCCAAGCTCGCGAACCTTGCGCCCAAGCTCCGCGATGCCTTGCACGTCCTCCTCGGTTTCGGTCGGCAGCCCGATCATGAAGTACATTTTCATCGCCGACCAGCCCTCTTCAAACGCAACCGTGCACGAGTTCATCACGTCTTGCTCGGTAATGTTCTTGTTTATCACATCGCGCATCCGCTGAGTGCCGGCTTCGGGAGCGATCGTGAAGCCGGTCTTGCGCACCTTGGCTATTTCGCGCGCCAGCGACTCGGTCACGCCCGACGCGCGCAGGCTCGAGACGGAGAAGCTCACTTTGCGACGCTCAAGCTCCGCGCCCAGCATCTTGACCAGCGGCTCCAGACATGTGTAGTCGGCGGTTGAGAGCGAAGTCAGACTCGTCTCGTCGTAGCCTCCATTCTCGATGCCCGCGATCAGCGTGTCGACGATTTGCTTCGGGTCGCGTTCGCGCACCGGTCGATAGATCGTGCCCGCCTGACAGAAGCGGCAGCCGTCCACACAGCCGCGCGCGATCTCGAGCGCCATGCGGTCGTGCACGGCTTCGATCATCGGCACCGGCGAGTCGGATGGAAACGGAAAGGCGTTTATGTCCGAAACGATTCGTCGCCGAATTGGGAACGGGATGTCCGGGTCTTCGGGTTTGTCCACGACGAGCAAACCGTGATGCGGACTGATCGAGGTCGCGTAGAGCGACGGCACGTACATACCCTCGATTTGAGCAAGCTCCCGAACTATCTGCTCGCGCGACAGATCGAGATCCGAATCCCGCAGTTCCACGTACTTCGATACAAGATCTGGAAAAGCTTCTTCGCCATCGCCGATCACAACCACGTCGATGAAGTCGGCGATAGGCTCGGATGAATAGACGGTCGGGCCTCCGGCGATTACAAGCGGATCGTCCAGCGTGCGATCTCGCGTATGAAGCGGGATACCGCCCAGATCGAGCATCGTCAGCACATTGGTATAAGTCAGCTCGTACTGAAGCGAAAAGCCAACAACATCGAAACGCGAAAGCGGAGTGAAGCTTTCAAGCGAGAGCAGCGGGATGCCGCGCTCTCTGAGCCGGGCTTCCATGTCGGGCCACGGCGCGTAGACTCGTTCAGCCGCCCAGCCTTCGGGTTTGTTGAGCAGACCGTAGAGAATCTTCAAGCCGAGATGGCTCATGCCGATTTCATAAGTGTCGGGGAAGCACAGGGCGATGCGGGTGAGGATCGCGCCCGGTGTCTTATGGACGGCGTTCCATTCGCCGCCTACGTAACGAGCCGGCTTCTCGACAAGAGGAAGAATCGAGTCTAATTCTGCCCGGTAGTCCTTGTTTGCGTTGATCACCAAATATCCTGCAAGTCCAAATCAAAGCCATCCAATACCGGATCGCCAGCAATCGTTTGCGGATTGCCCAAGCGATCAACGGAGGTAAACTAGTGGCTTGTAACAATCGCTTTGCTAGTGGGCACACGGTTGTGCTCATGTACGGGCGGCTCTCCGTGGCCGCCCCTCTTTGGCCAAAAGTGCCGTGCGCAAAGAAGGGGCGGCCACGGAGAGCCGCCCGTACATGCTAGCAATTCATCCGTTACACTCCACTGGTTTCTGGTTTCGGCTTCTGGTTTGTCGCTTTCGACTGGTGGTCTCAACCAGAAACCAGAAACCAGAAACCAGAAACTAGAAGCCGTCCTTCGGAGGAATCATGGAGACGTTGCTAAAGGATCTACATTTCGGGGCCCGGTTGCTGCTCAAGCGGCCCGGGTTCACGTTGATCGCTATCATCACCCTGGCGCTCGGGGTTGGAGCTAACACCGCGATCTTCAGCGTGGTGAATGCAGTATTGCTGCGGCCGCTGCCTTACCCCGACTCCCAGCGGCTGGTTACCATGAGATCCAATCAGTCGGTGCCCGATATGGACGACATCAAGGCTCAGAGCCAGGCGTTCGAGTTTTTGGGCGGCTCCGTTCTGCAAGCGCTCGACTTCACCGGAGAAGCCGAGCCAGTCCAGGTGCAAGCCGCGCTCTGCAACGAAGACCTGTTCGACGCGCTCGGTGTGAAGGCTGCGATAGGCCGCACGATCTCGGCTGAAGAAGCCCGCTTTGGCGGGGAGCGCGTAGTCGTCCTCAGTCACGCTTTCTGGCAGCGGCACTTCGCGGGCGACGCCGGGGTCATCGGCAAAACCGTTCCGCTTAGCGGAAACAGCTACACCATCATCGGCGTGATGCCGCCCAATTTCACAATGCCTCAGCAAGAACCCGACCTGTGGGCGGCTGTGCGTGTAGTGAACCCGGTGGCAGCAAAGTTCCGCGGCGTACATTTTCTGCGCACCTTTCTCAAGCTCAAGCAAGGCACAACCCTCGATCAGGCTCGAGCCGAGATGGAAGGTATTGACCGATGGCTCTCGGAGAAAGAACCGGCCGAGAACAAGGACCGGCGGACTGTTTTTGTCGCGCTTCACGAGCGCGTTGTCGGCAACACCAGAACGGCGTTGTTTGTGTTGCTCGGCGCAGTCGGATTGGTGCTGTTGATCGCTTGCGCGAACTTCGCAAACTTGTTGCTCGCCCGCGCAGCTTCGCGCGAGCAGGAGTTCGTTGTGCGCGCTGCGCTCGGAGCGGGAAGGGGGCGGCTTGTCAGGCAGATGCTGACCGAAAGCGTTTTGCTATCCGTGATCGGAGGAGCCGCCGGGTTGCTGCTGGCGATGTGGGGCATCGACCTGCTGGTGGCGCTTAAGCCGGCGAATCTACCGCGGCTCTCGGAGATCGGAATCGACATGCGAGTGCTCGCGTTTACGCTCTCAGTTTCGGTTGCGACCGGGCTTGTGTTCGGGCTCCTCCCGGCGCTTTCCGCAACCCGGCTCAACCTGAATGAGGCGCTAAAGGAGGGAGGCCGTGGCGCGACAGGCGGCGCGGCAAGCCATCGGGCACGCAGCTTTCTGGTGGTGTCGGAGATTGCGCTTGCGTTGGTGTTGCTGATAGGCGCGGGGCTGCTTATCAGGAGCTTCCGGCAACTGCAATCAGTCGATCCGGGCTTCAACACGGCTAACCTGCTTACGATGCGGGTCGAGTTGCCGGAGTCGCGCTATCGCGAAATCCCCAAGCAAATGGTGTTTCGCCAGCGAGTGCTCGAATCGGTGAACTCGCTTCCGGGTGTTCAGGCAGCGATGATCAGCGAGCTTCCGATGAGCAGCGACTGGCTGACCCACAATTTCATCATCGAGGGACGCGACCCGATGGCGCCCGGCGATGAGCCGGAGCTTATGACTCGTTCCGTTGCCGGCGATTACTTCACGACGATGGGGATTCCGCTGCTTGCCGGGCGGGCTTTTTCGGTGCAAGACAGACCGGAAGCGCCGATGGTTGCCGTTATCAACCAGAGCATGGCTCGCCAGTACTTTCCGAATCAGGAGCCGATCGGAGCACGCTTCAGGTGGGCACGCGGAAATGAACCGAAGTGGATCACTATTGTTGGCATTGTCGGGGACGTGAGGCACTTCGGGTTCCAAGTCGCCGAGCAACCCGCGGCCTACACCGCGTACGAGCAGCAGGACCAGCCGTGGAAACGATGGATGACGCTTGTGATCCGCAGCAACGCCGATCAGTCCGCGCTGCTTGCTCAGGTGAAGAGCCAGGTTTGGACCGTCGATTCGCAGATCCCTGTTACCAGGGTCAAAAGCATGACGGAGGTGATGGCGGCATCGCTTGCCGAGCAGCGATTCAACATGGCTTTGCTGGGACTGTTTGCCGCGGTCGCGTTAACACTGGCCGCGGTGGGAATCTACGGCGTGACGAGTTACTCGGTCACGCAGCGCACTCACGAAATCGGCGTGCGCATGGCGCTTGGAGCCAATCGAAGAAGCGTGGTGGCGCTGGTGTTGAGGCAAGGGTTCGTTCTCACGGCAATTGGAGTGGTCCTGGGTCTGGCGGCAGCGTTCGGTTTGACGCGTGTCATGTCGAGTTTGCTGTTCGGGGTGAGCGCCACCGATCCGGTAACCTTTGCGATCATCTCGTTGCTGCTGGCAGGTGTGGCTCTGGCAGCCTGTTTCGTTCCAGCTCGCCGGGCAACAAAGGTAGACCCGATGATCGCATTGAGATACGAATAGCTTTCTGGTTTCGCGGTTTCTGGTTCGAGCAGTGAAAGCGTCCGGTGGCCTCCCAACTCACGAACCAGAAACAAGAAACCAGAAACCAGAAACCTAGCCGAGGACCAAATCATGAACCACCTTCTACAAGATCTGCGCTACGCGGCGCGACTTATGCTGAAGCAGCCTGGATTTACGGCGGTCGCCATCGTCACGCTGGCCTTAGGCATCGGCGCGAACACCGCGATCTTCAGCGCGGTCAACGCTGTGCTGTTGCGGCCGCTGCCGTTTCCCGAACCGGAGCGACTGGTCCTGGTTCGCGATCTTCAGCAAACTGAAGAGACTCCGGCGTCGTATCCCGAGTACCTCGATTGGAAGGACCATACCCAAACATTTGATGATCTCGCCGCCGCGTTCAACTCGAGCTACAGCCTGACGGGTCAGGGCGAGCCGGAGCAACTGTTGGGCGTGCGCGTCTCGGCAAACCTGCTGCCCATGCTCGGAGTGAAGCCGGTGATCGGCCGCAACTTTCAACCTGAAGAAGAGTCGCGAAGCGGAGAGCGAGTCGTGATCCTCGGCTACAGCTTGTGGCAGCGGCGCTTTGGCGGCGACTCGGGAGTGCTCGGGCAGAACGTCACACTTGGTGGGCAAGGCTTCACGGTGATCGGCGTGTTGCCTCCTGGGGTAAAAGGCGTGTTGCCCGGGGTCGAGCAACCGGAGCAAAGCCGCGATGTGTGGATGCCCTTGCGTCTGGCCGCGCCGCCGCGCGGGCTGCACTTCATGACCGTGATCGGCCGGTTGCGGCCGGGCCTCACTTTGGCGCAAGCCCGCGCAGAAATCGAAGAGGTTGCTGAGCGGCTGCAGAAAACCGGGGAGACCCAGCACAGCATACGTCTGGTTCCGCTGACTCAATTCGTAGTCGGCAGCACGCGACCCGTGCTGCTGATTCTGCTCGGCTCGGTGGGCCTTGTTCTGTTGATCGCCTGCGCAAACGTTGCCAACTTGATGCTGGCGCTCGCAGCGTCGCGGCGCAAAGAGATCGCCGTCCGCCTGGCACTGGGCGCGAGTCGCGCGCGCCTTGTGCGCCAGATGCTAACCGAAAGCGCATTGCTCGCATTGGTGAGCGGGGCCCTCGGGGTCGTGCTGGCGCTTTGGGGTGCGGATTCACTGGCCGTTCTCGCTTCATCG
>JBASRN010000279.1:0-3177 GCA_049273855.1 Blastocatellia bacterium | reverse complement strand
GCGCGCCGGGTAACCCAGTTTGTCGGGCTGATTCCACCGGGCCGCGCGCCTATGCATCATCACACCTACGAGGAAGCCATCTACATCATCGAAGGCGAAGGCCGCGTGTGGACCAGCGATGGGAGCGCCGCTTTTAAGGCGGGATCGAGCATCTACTTGCCGCGCGGCGTAAGTCACTCGCTGGAGAACACAGGTGCTACTGACATCAAACTGCTGGGGGTCTTTCACCCGTCCGGTAGTCCCGATGTGAGTTACACCGATTAAGCAAGCGAGGCGCGGTAAGCTCCCGCCTACGGGAACGCCGCGCCTCGGGTGACGGTGAAGGTATGAGAGCTACCGCTTTCTTGGAGACTCGCGTGAGAGCGCAGCCGCAAGCGGCTTTGCTTCTACGGGCATGGGCACGGTCCCTCCCAGCAGTATTGCGCGAGCGTCCATCTCCTTGCCGTAGAAGTCGCGGTTGTCGTCCTTGTCTTGTCGGAGAGTTGCGCCACTAAGCGAGACGCCGGCAAACAGCCCCTTCGCGCGAGAGTACGTGAGTATCTCAGCATCCAATCTCACATTGGTTTGAGCTGACGCGTCGCGGCCTACGGGACCTGCTGCCACTGAAGCATCGGCGCCGAGAGTGAACTTGTCGTCGATCAGCTTATCGATGCCTTTGCGGTTCATTATCAGCATCACGACGTCGGTCTGTTGAACGCCGATCTGAAATCCGACGCTCCCACCTTCAATCGTGATGAAGGACGGCGCGGACCATATCTTCTTTCCCTGTCGACACATAACGAGGCCCTTGCCGTACTTGCCGCCGATACCAAGCCCCGCCTTCTTTAAGCCGGGAACGATCGCGACGCACTCGGACTTATCGAGAAGATCGCCCGGTATTCCCTTGTCAGGCGTTCGCATGATTTCGCGGAGGACCTCGGTCGCTCGTCTAAGCCGTTCAACTTCGTCTGATCGTTTCACCGACAACGCCGCGGGAGAGACGAGCAGCACAACAAGAAATGTAAAGATGACTTTCTTCATGATTCCACCTCTCTGAGTGATCTGCATTCACGTACTAAGAGTCTAGCGCAGGCACCCGGCTCTCACAACCAGACACTGGTCAATTGAGCGAGCTGTCTCGGCGCCGACCAGGTGAGTGAGGGTGTGATTCTATGGCTAGGCGTTATCGGCGAGCGGCGCGAAGTCGTCGCTCGCCGGGGCTACCCCAATGTGACGCTCAATTCCCGGCCGAAGCTGAACTGTGGGCGCCGCCGCTGCTTGAGGGCCTTGGTGCCGGTTTGGGAAAGCGCCGTGACGAGAATCGGCATCGCGATCGTAGGATCGCACAGCACCGAAACGGTTCGCGCGTCCTTGGCGACGCGGCCCCATGTCTGCGCTTCTTCAAAGCTTCGGCCTGAAGTCGTGCTGCTTTCCGGAAGATCGAGTCCGATCTGGATTGCGTACTTGTGGCCTCGTATCGACTGTTTGATGATCGAGGCGGTGATCTCGGTCTGATGAAGAAAGCTCTTCGGCGGCCCCCCGCCAAACAGCACAACCGAGGTGTTGACCGAGCGGGCGATTACCTGAGCCGCTTCGACCACGTCCTGGATGATGTCGAACTGAAACGGGTTCTTGCGATTGACGCGTGAAGTTGCGATGCCCACGGCGATCGCCGAGTCAGCGACTCCCGGGCAGAAGATTGGGACCTTGGCTTTGTAAGCCGAGGTCAGTATTCCGTCCTCGGTCGCGATTTCGGCAAGCTCGCGCCCGAGCAAGTGCAAGAACTCGCGCGTCGAGTAAGGCCGCGAGTGATCCACCGTGTTTGCGAAGTTGCCGACCCATTCGTCGGCCTCGCGGTATTCGTGCTCGCTGGCCAGCGTGTCATAGAAGCGGCCCACTTGCGCTTCCTGAAGATCCTCATCGGTCATATCGGGTGACGCCTGGTAGTGATAGCGGCCGAGTGTTTCGTGCAAATCGTGAAACAGATTCGCGCCAGTCGAAACGACCACATCGACGTAGTGATTCTTAATCAAGTAGGAGATCAGCCTCCGCATACCAGCCGCGACCAACGCGCCCGACAATCCCATGAACACAGTTGAGTTATCGGAGAGCATATCCAGCCAGAGATTGTGCGAGTCGGCCAGCGCGCGCGCTTGAAAGCCCGCGCCTTCCATCTTCAAGAGTATGCCGGCAACCGAGCGGTCACGGTCGATCTGGACCGGCCGCGTCGGGTTGGTTAGGTACTTCGAGCTTTTCTGTTTCCTCATCATCTGCGTCATATTGCCTCTTGGAACCGGCCAACGCCTCGACGCCGGTCACTGACTCCTATTCAAGATATGTGTATCTGTTAATGTCGCTTTCATACTGGCTGACCAGCGTGTCGGCCTCTTCCTGTGTCATCTGTCCGGCGCCGACTCGCGCTTTTGTCATACGTTGGAAGCTCTCCCACGCCTGAGCCTTGTCGTATCGCGCGAAGCTGAGCATGTCGCCGATTCGGCTGCCCTGCACGATCCTGGTTATGTGATAGCGGCCTTCGGTGTCTATTATAACGTGAGCTTCGTTCGGGCGGCCGAAAAGATTGTGATTGCTTCCCATCACTTCCTGATAAGCTCCCACCAGAAATATTGCGATGTAGTATGGGTCTCCGGTGAAAGGGTGCAGCTCCAGCACGTCCTTTACGTCTTTCAAGTCGACGAACTTGTCGATGTGCCCGTCGGAATCGCAGGTGATGTCCACGAAAGTCGCATAGTCGGTCGGCTGCTCGTTCAACCGGTGGATCGGCATGATCGGAAACAACTGATCGATAGCCCAGTGGTCGGGCGCGGATCGAAATACCGAGAAGTTGCACAGGTACTTGGAAGCAAGAATCTTCTTCAGGTCGTCGAACTCTTCCTCTTGAAGCTTTGACGTTCGGGCGAATTTGGACGCACGAGCGCAAACCTCCCAGAACAACACTTCTCCCTTGGCGCGATCTTCAAGGCTGATCAATCCCAGGTTGAACTGAGTGTGCAACTCATCTTTATGGTCCAGCGCGTCGTGGTAGTACTCGCGATAGTTCTTTGGCGTGATGTCGTCGTAAAGCGCCTTCAGTTCGGTGATGACGTGCGGGTCGTCGTCGGTTACGTTCACTTCCGGCTGATCGTCCGCAAAGGTTTCGATCTCATCCCTGATAGAAGTCACAAACACCGCGTGGTATGC
>JBASRN010000277.1:0-1671 GCA_049273855.1 Blastocatellia bacterium | reverse complement strand
GGCACTCCATCAATCAACACCTGACTGCCCGCTTCGATGTTGCCGAAATTCGCACCGAAGATTCGCAGCCGCCCGGCTCGCCCCAGCGTCAAGGAGGAGATACTGTCGATTCGCGGCGAAAGGGCTTGTGCCGAAGAGAAACTGGCTACGGGCGCCGTATCTGCGAGAATGACAACTACCAGTACAAGAAGTGACTTGAGTGACTTGTTCATTGGACACCACCTTTTAAGACTGATTTCCGGGTTATCTCAGGTCACTCTGTCAAGAATTTACACTTTCCGTCAGCAGTCGGATATGACGACCATCACACCTGAAGGCGTTTCACTCCACGTGGTCAGAAATAAATATTAGCAGTTGAAGGAACACTCGTCCGTGCAATACTGAACATAAACTCGCTTTGGCAAATGTTTTTCAGGCGAGGGCACCGGAGCTTTCGGGCTTTCTTCATTCAGTCTGCTGTAGCTGCAGGCATTTGGCATATTGATTCTTTCCCACATCCTTCAAAGCGTATTGGAGAAGGCTTGTTTTCCCTCTCCGTCGAGATAAGCGTCAAAGACCATCGCTACATTGCGGATGAAGATCCGGCCAAGGGCCGCGATTTCGATTCGATCGCCGTTCAGCCGAACCATGTTGTCGCGTTCCAGCTCCTTCAACATCTGAAGCTCGCCGGCGAAGTGCTTGTCGAACGCGATCCCAAACTCGCGCTCAATCTCGGACTTGACCAGCACCGTGTGACAGAGAATGCGGTTTATCACCGAACGGCGCAGCTTGTCTTCGCGGCTCACCCGAATCCCGCGCATCACCGGCCATCGGCCCTGGTCGATCGCCTGATAGTAGCTCGGGAGATCGCGCCAGTTCTGAGCATACACATCCTCGAGGCCGCTGATCGCGCTCACTCCCATCGCATACAGATCGCATCCAGCGTTCGTGGTGTAGCCCTGAAAGTTGCGATGAAGCGTTCGCTCATCCTGCGCGCGGGAGATTTCGTCATCGGGGCGGGCAAAGTGATCCAGCCCTATATAGCGATAGCCGGCGTCGGTCAGCATCTGGATTGCCCGAGCAAAGATGCGTAGCTTCTCCACACCTTCCGACAGGTATCGAGCGAAGCTTCCCTGCTGCTTCTTCATCCACGGCACATGCGCGTAACTGAACAGAGCAATGCGATCCGGACACATCGCAATGATCAGTTCGACGGTCTTGCTGAAACTCTCAACCGTCTGATGAGGCAACCCGTAGATCAAATCGAGGTTGATGCTTGCGAAGCCAAGGTCTCGACAATAGTCGAACAGCCGCCGGACGTCCTCATAAGACTGAACGCGCTTGACGGTTTGTTGCACCAACGGATCGAAGTCCTGAATGCCCATGCTAACGCGGTTGAACCCCACACGGCGAAGCGTCCCGCAGTGCTGTTCGCTGGTAACGCGCGGGTCGATCTCGATGCTGATCTCGGCGTCGGGCGCGAAGGAGAACCTCGTTGCGATATAGTCGTAAAGGTCTTCGATCTGACCGGGTGTCAGATAGGTCGGCGTGCCTCCACCCCAGTGCAACTGTTCCACCTTTCGGCTGCGTTCCACCTCCCCGCTAACCCAATCGATCTCCTGTTGCAGCCGCGATAGGTATGGCAACGCAACCTCGTGGCTCTTGTTTATAACCACGTTGCAACCGCAGTAG
>JBASRN010000275.1:0-2885 GCA_049273855.1 Blastocatellia bacterium | reverse complement strand
ATCGCGATCAGCGCCCCGCACCAACTCGCGAACTGCCCGCCGAGCGCGATGTTCAACGCTCCCGGAACGTGGGCGTTGCCGTATGCCGCCGAAGATCGCAGATCAAGAATCAATAGACCCTGTCCGCGACGCGCGCTCACGTCTTCGGGGGAAAGCTCCTCAGCTCGAGGCAACTCTTCGAGCGCCGCCGCGCCAGTCCGGTTGATCTCCGCGTCGCGCGGAAAGTAGGCGGGCGCTTCGGGCAAGTCCACGGTCATCATCCGAACAAAGTCGTCTTTAGGCATCGGCTTAAGCGCGTAGTTGAAGCGCCGTTGCTCGCCGATCGTTGAGGACGTTTCCTTCGAGATGTTTCGCCCGCACATCGAGCCGGCTCCGTGCGCGGGATAAACTTCGACCGCGTCGTCCAGCTTCATGAGTTTGTTGTGCAGGCTGTCATAGAGCATCCCTGCCATCTGTTCGGCGGTGTAGCCGCGCCCGCCCGCCAGATCCGGTCTTCCCACGTCGCCAATGAACAGCGCGTCACCCGTCAGAACCTTTTGAGGTCGCGGCGAGACTTCGTTGTCGATCACGAGAATAGAGATGCTCTCGGGAGTGTGCCCGGGAGTTTCTAGAAACCGGAGCATGACCTTTCCGAGCCGAAGCTCTTCGCCGTCCTTGACCGCTCGATGAGGAAACGTGGCGCCCGCCTCGCTGCCGAAGATGATATCGGCGCCTGCGCGCGCGGCAAGCTCGCGATGCCCGCTCACGAAGTCGGCGTGCAGATGAGTCTCAATGATGTGTTTGATCTTGAGGCCCTGAGCTTCCGCCTCGGCGATGTACTGATCGACGTCGCGTTGCGGATCAACGACTGCTGCTTCGCCATCGGACCCGATCAGATACGAGGCATGAGCCAGACACCCCAAATAAAACTGTTTGAAAAACAATGGCAACCTCCCTCCCGGGTTCCCGGACGTGCAATCTATGATATTACCCGGCTCCAGGCAAGCCGCAGGACTGTGGCGACCGCACCTCCACAAGACACAATCCAGACTGGGCGCGACCAGGAGCCGCGTAAGCGCATGCTCACTCTTGCGCTCCGGCAAAGAGAGCGCGAATAGAATGTCCTGCCGCCGTCAGGGAATACAGTCGCGGCCATTAGTTAGCGCGCATTCTGCCTGACGGGTGTCACGGGCAGTGATCCCCGATAACGCACCTGGCCGTCAGCGCTCATTATCGCGTAGTCAAACGAATCGGCGTTCAGCTCCACAATGAAGAACCCACGGAACTCATCTTCGGCGTATTCGAGGCCGGCATAGTCATCTCGAATTCCGTTCGAACGCATCTTGGCACTCGCCCCGCAAACGAAGTAGTCCACGCCGTTGCGAGTCACCAGCTTCGCCAGTATGTGGTCGTGGCCGGTAAGCACGACTCGCACGCCGTAGCGCTCGAGCAGCGGCACGATGCGGGCCACCACGTCCTTTTCGTCTCCATGTTTCCTGGCGGGGGAGAATGCCGGGTGATGAAAGAACGCGATTTTCCACGTCGCCTTTGACGCCTTCAGAGCTTGTTCGAGCCACTGAAACTGCTCTGGTGCCTTGCCGTTGACTACGAGCGTCGTATCGATGGCAAAGAACTCAACCAGGTCACCAGCAGGCTTGAAAGTGTAGTATCGTTTTCCGTTCATGTTGAACATCGGGTAAGCGATCTGTTCGTCGGCACAGTCTTCATCATGGTTGCCAAGCGTGGCATAGAACTTCACACCGCGGCTCAGAAGCGCGCTGTAGGGAATCTCGAAGACATCCTCCAAGCGGTTCCTGCAGCCCAGATACGTGTTGTCACCAACCGTAAGGACAAACGGAAAGGGCTTCCGCTCAAACTCGGCAAGCATCTCCCGCGCGACCGCCAGTTGGTGTTCATCGGCCGTACCCGCGTCGCCGATAATCGCGAATCGGAGTTGGGCCGGCGCGGATTTGATCGCCGACGAAGCGGACTGCTCCTGGCCAAGACTGCGGGACGCAGCCACGGGGCCGAATCCGAGAAGGCTCGCCCCGATGACCGAGATCGCAAGCGATAGAACAAACAAACGTTGTTTGAGTCGGTTTTTCATGTTGTCACCTCTGCCGGCTGACCGGTTGGTTTTCCGAGCGAGTCTCGCGAATTCCGACCCTGCCGCGCGGCCGAAACCGCCGCAACTGGCAAAGAGTCGCCCGGCTACGTACTACGGCTTCAGATAGAGCTCCGGATTCTTCTGCGCTGCGTCTCGGCAGCCCGGACAACAGAAGTAGACCGTGTGCCCAAGGAGTTCCGCCTTGATCGCCTTGTCCACCGGCGCGCCGGTCACCGGGCAGGCAGTCACACCATCCCCCTTGCCCAGAAACGATTTCTCGTCCGCCTTCGTACCAGGCAAATCGTGGCTCTTATGCATCGAAGACATTCCTTCAGCCACGAATTCAGAAACACCCTCGGCGTGCGCTTGCATCAGCTTGACGACGTAGGCCTCCGATGAAGTCTCGACGACTCTGACGCCTCTTTGCGTTCTGGTGATTTGCATCTTGATCTTCTCGGCGTGTTTGAACAGCTCGGCGAATAACGGGTCCCACTGGCGAATCGGCTGTTTGTTTTCCAGGCGCTTCTGCATGGCGAGCGCGTGCTCCACGATCAATGCCTGAACCGCTGGATCGTCGGACTCGGTCAAGGTCTCAACGCCGTTCTCGATGTTGTTGACCGTACGGTGAATCTTCTTGTGCTCATTGAACAAGGCGTGAATCGTCCGCATGTCTTGCGGACCTTGTGATTGACCCATTCTCATTCGGCCCTCGCCCCGCCCGGGACCTTGAGCGAAACCCGTCAGTCCAAAAACCGCGATTGCCATCGCAGCCGCGGTCATTCGCAACGAAGTGTTGATG
>JBASRN010000173.1:0-31251 GCA_049273855.1 Blastocatellia bacterium | reverse complement strand
CTGGATGTTTCATTCGGCCATCGCGCCGTATGGATTGAGGAAGCTCTCCGAAAAGTACGAACAGTATCTCAAGCGTCAGGAAAAGCTGCTGGCCGAAGGCAATCTCACCGAAGCCGAGGCCTCGCGTGTGAAGTTCGAGCGCGACGCCGCGAAGTACGTAGGCGCTCCGCTGCTTGGGGCATTCAGCGTGGCAGCGGGCGCGGGGCTGGTCGCGGAAGCGTTCACCGGCGGGGCAGTCACTGGCGTGCCGATCAGTCTGGTGCTTGGCGGCAACCCCATGCTTTCCAGCATTTGGCTTTTTGGCAACGGGCTTGTTTGTTTTCACAACGGCTACAAGTTTTTCATGATGGCGCTCGCCGATCAGGAAGAAGTCAAGCGTGTGGTGCGCGACATCAAGGGGCTGCTTCCCGAAGCAGTGGTCAGTGGGCAGTGATGCGGTCCATCCTGTACGGGCGTCCCTTGGTGGGCGCCCTCCTCCAAAGATCAACTCGCCGCGCAGTGAAGAGGGGCGCCCACGGAGGGACGCCCGTACATGAAACAGGTTCAAGTAGCGCTGCTCGGGCTTGGAAACGTAGGCCGCGCGTTCGCCGAGTTTTGCAGAACAAACGGCGACAGCCTCTCGCAGAGGATCAACATTCGCGCCGTTGCGGACAGCTCGGGCGGACTCGTCCTGGACTCAGACAAAGACCTCGATGGCGTCCTGACGCATAAGGCCCAGAACCGCGGTATCGGCGAGTTTTCTCCCTCCAGCATCATCGCCGATGCTAACCAGTTCGTAGCCCGGCTCTCAAGCTCCGGCGTATCGGTCCTGGTCGAATCGCTTCCGACCGACATCAGCAACGGCCAGCCCGCGCTTGATCTAATCACGCTGGCTCTTTCTCTGGGGTTGAACGTCGTCACCGTCGACAAAGGCCCGCTGGTACATGGCTTTGACCAATTGAAGGAAGCCGCGCAGACTGGTGGATCACGCTTCGGATACAGCGGAACGACAGGTGTGACGATCCCCGAGGAACTCCGCGGTGAGCAGGTCCTCGAGATCGCGGGTGTATTGAACGGAACCAGCAACCATCTGCTCACCGAGATGCAAGATCGAGGACTCCCATTTGAAGAGGCGTTGGCGCAGGCTCAAGCGCAAGGAATTGCGGAGCCCGATCCTTCGCTGGATATTGAAGGCTGGGACACGGCTGCGAAGATCCTGATCCTGGTTAAGTCATTGATGAACGCTGACACGTCGCTCGCTGATGTCTTACGCCGGGGGATCAACGCCGGCACAGAAGCCTTGATTAAAACCGCGCGAGCAAACGGCAAAGCCGTACGGCTGGTTGGCCGGGCCCGCCAGCAGGACGGACAACTGCGAGTGACGGTAGCGCCCGAGATGATCGGCGCTGACTCGCCGTTCTTTTCAGTTCGAGGAACATCCAAGCTTGCTGTCTTCAAGACCAGGACTCGCGAGATCGCAGGCTCGTCAAGCTCGGGTCGCGACGCGATCTCACAAACCATTATGGACGATGTTGTTCGGGTGCTTCCCGCTGTCTGATCAACAAGCTGGTAGGAGGATCGAATGTCACAGCTCTTCCGAAGCATTCAAGGGGTAACCTTTTTTCTGCTGTTCATCGTCATCGCCATTGGACAGGAGCCGGCGAAGCAAAACGTGATAGTACGATCGCTTGATTCACCTGCCGCGCCAGGCAGTGGTGAGCCAAACCTCTACGCCGCAGCTGATGGACGAGTCGCCTTAACCTGGATCGAACCGGCGGACGATAAAGGTCACAGGCTGCGATTTGCAATCCGCGAACGAGGCAATTGGTCCGCGCCTCGCACCATTGCCGAGGGCGTGAATTGGTTCGTCAGCTGGGCCGATTTCCCGTCCTTGATTGTGCTCCAGGACGGAACGCTTGTTGCGCATTGGTTGGTGAAGAGCAGTCCCGATAGTCACGCTTACGATATCAATATTTCTCGCTCGACCGATAACGGCAAGACCTGGACCAAGCCAATCCTTCCGCATCGCGATGGCACAAAGACCGAGCACGGCTTTGTTTCTATGCTTCCCTGGACGAATGGGCGGGTGGCAGCAGTCTGGCTCGATGGTCGTAACTTCAAAGAGAACTCGCACGGTGGTCACGGCTCATCGGCTAACGACATGACTTTGAGGTACACAACTATTGATGCAAATGGCAAGGTTTCCGAAGACGTGCCGCTGGATTCGCGAGTCTGCGAGTGTTGCCAAACGTCGGCTGCGCTTACGATGGACGGAGCAATCGTGGTGTATCGAGATCGCTCCGAAAAAGAGATACGCGACATATCTTTGGTTCGCTTCCACAAGGGACGATGGACCGAACCGCGAACATTAAATGTCGATGGCTGGGAGATAAACGGCTGCCCGGTCAATGGTCCGTCGGTATCCGTTGACGGACGGCGAGTGGCGGTTACGTGGTTCACTGCGGCGCAGGAGACTCCGCGGGTCAAGGTTATCTTCTCTGATGATGGCGGCGTGACCTTTGGTCAACCGATCCAGGTGGATGAGGGAGCGCCGGCCGGCCGCGTTGATGTCTTAATGCTGGCCGACGGATCGGCGCTTGTCAGTTGGTTGGAGCGAACGGTAAAGGGCGGAGAAGTTAAAGCTCGTCTGCTCAGACCGGATGGCTCGCGTGGTCAGTCAATGACAGTAGCCGAGTCGAGCGTCGCGCGAGTAAGCGGCTTTACTCAAATGGCTCGCGCCGGAGATGAAATTGTTTTTGCGTGGACTGATCCGGGAACTCCGTCTCGAGTACGGACGGCGGTGGGAAGGGTTGTTCCCGGAAGATAGACCCGTCTAGTCGTTTTCAGTAAAACTCGCTTCAATATCCGCAAACGAAAGCTGCGGGCTGGGCCCTTCGTCTTCGCCGTCGGCGCGCGCAGCTTGAGCCTGGGTCGCGCGCAACGCCTTCTGAACGTCGCGGAGGTTGAAGCGAATCAGCCGGTCGGTCAGCAGGACTGCGGGGATGCGTCCGGCGCGTCGGAGTCTATGAACCGTCGCCTCGCTTATCTGCAACACCTCGGCGAGCTGTTGCGCGGTCAGGTATTCGATCTTCTTCTCCTTCGCGTGGTCAGAAGGATATTCCTCGCGCTGTCTCGAGCGCGACTGCCGATCTCCCGTCTTGTCGTGATCCGTTGACATTGACTTCCAGGCCGCCCGAATAATAACACAGCATTCGCTTCGAATAGACGTCGCAACCTGAATCGGTTTCCACCCATTCACTCACCGGGCCGCCTGGTAGTGGTGCAATTGCGTGTTGAGAAGAGTCTCGCCACGAAGCCACCAGGAACACCAAGGTCCACAAAGCCTCTCTTTGTGCGGCTTTGTGTCTTAGAGTCTTCGTGGCAGGAGAGACGCCACCACGCATCAACACATTATTACCCCACTACCGGCGGCCTCGATTCGTTGCCAAGCCGCGCCGCCATTCGTTATCATCCTCGCCGCAATGATCAAGACCATTGAATGGACAGACGCCGGCGTAGTGATGATAGATCAACGCCGGCTTCCAACCGAAGAGCTCTACCCGATCTTCAAGACCTACGAGGAAGTAGCAAAGGCAATCGAAGATATGGTTATACGGGGCGCGCCCGCGATCGGTGTCGCCGCCGCAATGGGCATCGCGCTGGGCATGAACCAGTCAACCGCCGCATCCCTGGATGAGTTCGAGCGCGACTTTCATCAGATCTGTGAACGGCTCTCCGAGACGCGGCCTACCGCGGTGAACCTGTTTTGGGCGGTCGAACGCATGAGACGGGCTTTCAAACACGCTCTCCGCGACAATGCTTCGATGGACGATGTTCGTCGCAGCCTCATCGACGAAGCGAGTTCCATGCATCGCGAGGACGTCGAGAGCAACCAGCGGATGGGCCAGTTCGGCGCCCCGCTCATACCTGACAACGCCACGGTGCTGACTCACTGCAACGCAGGCGCGCTTGCGACCGCGGGCTTCGGCACCGCGCTTGGAGTGATTCGAGCGGCTGTCGAATCCGGCAAGCGGGTTCGAGTCATGGCGGATGAGACTCGTCCCTTTCTGCAAGGCGCGCGTTTGACCGCCTGGGAGCTTGCGCACGACGACATACCGGTCACGCTTATTACGGACAGCATGGCCGGGCACTTCTTGAAGTCGGGCGAAGTCGATTGCGTCATCGTCGGAGCAGACCGGGTCGCGGCCAACGGCGACGTTGCCAACAAAATCGGAACATACATGGTCGCGATAGCAGCGCACGAGAACAACATACCGTTCTACGTAGCCGCGCCGCTTTCGACGGTTGACCTCAAGCTCAGCTCGGGGGAGCTGATTCCCATCGAGTCACGCGCGGCCAAGGAGATCACCCACTTCCGCACCGAGCAGATCGCTCCGCACGGCGTCGAAGTAGCCAATCCGGCGTTCGACGTGACTCCACACCGGTACGTGTCGGCTATAATCACGGACGCTGGAGTCGCGCGCGAGCCTTATGACATAAGTCTGAGGGCGCTTTTCCAGAAAGAATGAGACGATTCCAAATTTTCATTGTGTGCGCTGATTATTCATCACCGCGACTGCGCGCCCCACCGAGGCGCGGCAATAATCCAGGGAATCCAGATTGACATGAAGCTAGAACACAAAGTTGGACAACTGCTGATAATCGGTTTGCCGGGCACGCAGCTCGACCTGATGACGCGCGGGCTGCTCGAGACGATTCAGCCGGGTGGCGTGCTGCTGATGGGGCACAACATCGAGAGCTCCGAGCAAGTCGTCGAGCTGACCTCATCGATTCGATCATTGCTGGAGGTTCCGCCGTTGATCGCGGTGGATCAGGAGGGCGGACGCGTCGATCGGCTGAAACAGATCCTTTCGGCGATGCCGTCGGCTGATTTGCTGCGCGCGTCGGGCGACGCGTCGATCGCCGCGCGATTGGGCGAGATCATCGCGGAGGCGCTGCGCACGCTTGGGTTCAATTTGAACTTCGCGCCGGTGCTGGACATCGCGCTGGACGATTCGGTCAACAACGGAATCAAGGGCCGTTACCTCGGCAGCTCGGTTGCAGAAGTAGTCCGGCTGGGCGGGGCGTATCTCGAGGGGCTTCAGCGAGGCGGTGTGATCGGCGTTGGCAAACACTTCCCCGGACTTGGCGGCGCGAGCGTTGATTCCCACGAGGCCCTTCCGACAATAGATCGTTCGCGCGAAGAACTAACCAAGAATGACGTAGCGCCCTACCTCGAGCTGTTCAGCAAGATCAACGCGCGGCTGAACGCGATCATTGTAGGCCACGCTCATTACCCTGCGTTCGATGGCCCGGCCGCGCTGCCGGCGTCGCTCTCGAAGAACATCGTGAGCGGACTGCTTCGAGATGAGATGAACTTCAAGGGTCTTGCCCTGACCGACGACCTGATGATGGGCGCGGTCACCGGGACGCGGACCCTGGCAGAGTCCGCGGTAATGGCCATAGAAGCCGGCAACGACATGGTGATGATCACCGATTCCAAATCGCAAGAGTCCCCGGCCGCCGCGTGGGAAGCGATGCTTGCCGCGGCGCAGGAAGGGCGAATCAACAAGACTCACTTCAGCCGGTCGTTCGACCACATCGCCAGGATCAAATCGATGATGTCGCCCCCTCTTGCCTACAGCGAGAACGCAGTGACCCGGCTTCGCGAGCGAGTCGCTGAGCTGAACCTGATCCTGCAGCATTCGAAATAGTGCTCAATTCCGATCGAATGAGAACCACTCCTGTACGGGCGGCCCTCCGTGGCCGCCCCTCGTTGGCCTACCTCTGGCGCGATGCGTTTCTAAATTTGCAATCAGGGGCGGCCACTACGGGCCGCCCCTACAAGTTCCTTTCCCTTCTGCTCATACTTTTTCTGCTTCCAACCTCTTCTTGCAGACGCGGGGGACAGCCGGGCACGCTGGTCGTCGCCATTGAACTCCCGCCGCGAGGCTTCGACCCGCGCTTCTCAACGACCTTTCAGGTGTCGGCTCGGGTTATGCAGTTGATCTATGACACGCTACTGGTCAAAGACGAGAAGTTCGAATTCGTGCCGTCACTCGCCCGGAGCTTCGAAGAGTCCGAAGACCATCGCACGTTCACTTTTCATCTCCGCGCGGGCGTCACGTTCCACAACGGCAAGCCGCTCACCTCGGCAGACGTCAAGTACACCTTCGATTCGATACTCGCGCCGGCAACCAGGTCTCCGATTCGCGGCGCGGTCGAAAAGATCGCATCCATCGAGGCGCCCGACTCTTTGACAGTTGTCTTTTACGCGAACGAGCCGTACTACACTTTCATCGGCAACCTCCCGGCGATCGGAATAATCCCCGAAGGCGCGGGAATCGAAATGATCACTTCGCCGATCGGCAGCGGGCCGTACAAGTTCGTTTCGTATCAGGAAGGCGCCGAGCTCAAGCTCGAGGCCAATTCCGGTTATTGGGGCGGCGGGCCAAACATCCCCCGGGTGAATATCAAAGTCGTCACCGACAACAGCACGCGGCAAGCAGAGTTGATGAGCGGCGAAGTCGATCTGGCTTACAATGCGCAGTTCGATCCCGAGACGGTTCGCGCGCTTAGCCGCCGAAGCGATATTCAGATCAAGCTCGGCGAGGGCGCGAACATCGGATACCTCGGGCTTAATCTTACTCAGTCCTCGCTGCTGTCAAATCAAAAAGTGCGGCAGGCGGTCGCGTACAGCATAGACCGCGAAGTGATCATTCATCGTTTGCTTCGAGACCAGGCGCGGAAGGCGAACGCGCTTCTGCCGCCGGAGCACTGGGCTTATGAGCCTGACGTCACGGTCTACGATCACGACCCGGACCGCGCCAAACAGTTACTCGACGAAGCGGGTTTCCCGGACCCGGACGGCGACGGGCCTGAGCCCCGCCTCCGGTTGACGATCCTTACGTCTACTACTCAGTTGTCACGGAACATTGCGTCAATCATTCAGGATCAGCTACGGCGGGCCGGCGTTCAGCTCGAGCTTCAATCGCTCGAGTCGGCAACCATGTTCGACAAGCTCTCGAAATCACAGTTTGATTTGTATTACCTGATCGGTCTCGGCTTCAATCAGAGTACCGATGCGTTTCAGTTCGTCTACCACAGCCGCTTTCAAAACCCGCAGTTCAATGAAGCAATAGCGAAGCTGCGCGCGACAACAGATCCTGCTCAGATGCAGCCTTTGTTTGCTCAACTGGCTTCGATACTTGCGAAGCGCGAGTATTGCACTTCGGGCGAAGTGGACAGGCTCGCCGATGAGGCGTCGGATTCAGTTGCGGCGGCTGCGACGAAGAAGCGCTTATATATTACAATCTCCGCGCTGCTTACCGACCGCGGCGGACAGAACCGCATGCGCTACTGCAATCCCCAGGTCGATAGCTGGATCGTTGAAGGCGAACGAGCCAACGATCGCGCGGATAAGATCGCTATCTACTCGAAGCTTCAAAAGACACTCGCGGAGGAAGTACCGCAGATTTATCTCTGGTACCCAGCCAACGTTCTGGTCGCCCGCGCGCGCGTGGGCAACATTCAGTTGGAGCCATCAGGTTCCTGGTACTTCATTCCGAAACTGACGCTTGATGAATAGGTGAAGGAGAAACTGTGAAAAGGGGTAAGCGTGACACTGAACCGGTTGCTGGGTCCGGAGCCCCTTCCCCTCTTCCCCCCATCGCCTCTCCTCCTCCTCGCACCGTGTCACTCTTGACCGGTCTCTCACGCAGCGCGATCATCCTTGGCCTGGTGAGCCTTCTTGCGGACATCAGCAGCGAGATGATCTATCCGATCCTCCCGCTGTTTTTAACCGAAACGCTCCGCGCTCCCGCAGCCGTCGTCGGGTTGATAGAAGGTATCGCAGTCGGCGCATCAACGGCGATCGGCGGGATTTCCGGCTGGCTCTCCGACCGCATCGGCCGCCGCAAGCCGGTAGCATTTGCAGGCTACCTATTGACGGCAATTACCCGGCCGATGATCGCCGCCGCGCAGGTTTGGCAGGTCGTGTTGGGTGCGCGTTTCGCCGAGCGGTTCGGGAAAGGGATCCGGAC
The DNA here is from genome assembly GCA_049273855.1 of Blastocatellia bacterium. Classification (GTDB taxonomy): domain Bacteria; phylum Acidobacteriota; class Blastocatellia; order UBA7656; family UBA7656; genus Onstottus_B. The sequence continues at coordinate 23,230 of JBASRN010000173.1, read as the reverse complement.
AGCTCCGCGAGACGCGTTGCTGGCGGAATCGACTGCCGAAGAGTATCGCGGCCGCGCGTTCGGGTTCGAGCGCGCTATGGACTCGGCAGGGGCGGTGATCGGTCCAGTAGTCGCGCTTGTGCTGGTAGGGTGGGCGGGGCTCGGTGCCAGAAGTATTTTTCTGATCTCCGCCATACCGGCAACGGTCGCTGCGTTGCTTATCCTCGCCGTGCGTGAGCACCGCGTCGATGTTGCGAAGTCAAGCAACCTGAAATTCTCGCTCGCGGGTACAACTCGCGAGTACAAGCGACTGCTTCTTGTAACCGGGGTGTTCGGGCTGGCGAACTCAGCCAATGCGTTTCTGATTCTGCGCTCAGGCCAACTTGGACTGGATCACAAGTGGACTATCCTGGCATACACGCTGTACAACGCGGTCGCTTCGTTGGCGTCGATGCCCGCAGGTGCAGCGAGCGACCGGGTCGGGCGGCGCAACGTGCTGATCATCGGCTTTGGGATCTACGCGGTGAGCTACGCGGGGTTTGGCGCGGCTAGCGCCGGCTGGCTGGTGTGGCCGCTGTTCGCATTGTACGGCCTCTTCCCTGCTCTGACCGACGGGGTCGGCAAGGCGATGGCGGTAGACACAGCAGGCGCGGCTGGTCGCGCGACTGCGATTGGGATCTACTCGATGGTGATGGGATTGACTCAGATCGCAGCGAGCTACGTGGGAGGGTTGTTGTGGGACAAGGTGAACTCGCAGGCGACGTTTTATTTCGGCGCGGGCCTTGCAGCCCTGGCAGTCTTGTTGCTTTTCCTGCTCCTGCCATCGCGCATAGGAGCGGCATCTCGTAGTTAAGGGGTTGAAGAAAACCTCTGCGAAAACCTCCGCGTCTCGGCGCCTCCGCGGTTAGCAAGACCCGCGACACTACTTAACCGCAGAGACGGAGAGCCGCAGAGACTTCGCTGAGAGAGAGAAGCGTAATGTCCGAAGAGGAAGAACCGATGACCAAATCGATCCCCGAGGGTTGGCACAGCGTGACCCCCCGGCTAGTGGTGCACGACGTAGCCAGGCTGGTCGAGTTCCTCAAGCAAGCGTTCGGAGCGATCGGAGACTTCCGAACCGACATTCCGTCAGTGATCAGAATTGGCGGCTCGATCGTCATGGTGAGCAGCGTTGGCCCTCGCGACGCGATGCCGGCATTCCTCTACCTGTATGTCGACGACGTTGACGCGACGTACCAGCGTGCGCTGAAGTCCGAAGCCGTATCGCTTGAAGAGCCGCAAGACCTCCCCTACGGCGATCGCCGCGGGATGGTCGAAGATCCGTGTGGCAACATCTGGCAAATCGCGACTCACAACGAGGATGCCTAGCCAGACAGCATCCGACCGCGCGCCGCCTCTCGCACCTCCGTCAGGAGTTGAATGCTCGTATCCGTGAAACCCGTCAAACATTGGACTCTCTGAAATGCCATCAAACATTGTTGTTGTCGAAAGGTGGAACGGGTGTCGACAAGTGGGCGCGCGAAAAGGTGACGCGCACCCTCGGCCTTGGACGAGGTTGCTCTCACGCCGAGTCTTTAAGATAATCCAACTGCCTCATCGAGACCGAATCAACCCTCGGGTCATCAAACAAGGAGATCGCTATGCTCAGCACTATGCAAGATCGTCCGTTGACGATCAATCACATTTTCAATCACGGCAGACGCGTTTACTCCGACAGCGAAGTCGTCACCTTCATGGGCGACGGCACACGCCGCGCGAGCTACGCTGAGGTCGGCAACCGAGCCGAGCTACTGGCTGCCGCTCTCAAGCGTCTGGGCATCAAACAAGGTGATCGCGTCGGGACGTTTTGCTGGAACACCCAGGAGCACCTCGAAGCATACTTCGCGATTCCCTGCATGGGAGCCGTGCTGCACACTCTCAACCTGCGGCTGTTTCCCGATCAACTCACTTACATCATCAACCATGCCGAGGACCGTGTGATCATCGTGGACGACTCGCTCGTGCCTCTGCTCGCGCGAGTGGTTAAGGACCTTAAGACCGTCGAACGCTACATCGTCGTGGGTGTCGGCGACGCGGCTCCGCTTGGCGATGTGCTTCGTTACGACGAGATCATCGCGGCCGAACAACAGGGGTTTGATTGGCCGGATCTGGACGAGCGCGCGGCGGCGGCGATGTGTTACACAAGCGGCACGACCGGCAATCCTAAGGGTGTTGTTTACTCGCACCGTTCTACGTTTCTTCATTCGATGGCCGCGGGCGCGGGCTCGGTCTTCGCCTTCACCGAACACGATCGAATCCTTCCTATAGTCCCGATGTTTCACGCAAACGCGTGGGGCTTGCCTTATGCGGGATGGATGGCGGGTTCAGATTTCATTATGCCAAATCGGTTTATGCAAGCCGAGCCGCTTTGCCGGTTGATAGCCGGCGAAAAAGCGACCTTCTCCGGAGCGGTGCCGACGATCTGGAACGACGTGCTCCGCTACGCCGAGACGAACCCGGTCGATCTGTCTTCGTTGCGAATGGTGATTTGCGGAGGCTCGGCGGTGCCGCGAAGCTTGATGGAGCGATTCCAGGAGCGCTTCGGGGTCAAGATCATACAGGCGTGGGGAATGACCGAAACCAGCCCGTTGGCCGCAATCGCTTATCCTCCGAAAGACTGTTGCGATGAAGAAGTGATGAACTGGCGATCGAAAACCGGCCGCATCAAACCTGGCGTAGAGATTCGCTTGATGGACGGGGATACGGTTCTGCCGTGGGACGGCGAAGCGGTAGGCGAGATCGAGGTTCGAGGTCCGTGGATCACAGCTTCCTATTATGGCGACGACACGCCCGAGAAGTTTCACGATGGCTGGCTTCGAACCGGCGACGTGGGCACGCTGAACGAAAAGGGATTCATTCAAATCACCGACCGGGCTAAGGACGTGATCAAGTCGGGCGGCGAGTGGATCTCGACGGTCGAGCTCGAGAACGCGATAATGGCAAACCCAGCGGTGATCGAAGCAGCGGTGATCGGTGTACCCGACGAGAAGTGGGACGAACGCCCGCTCGCCTGTGTTGTGTTGAGAGAAGGCGTCGATGCGACAGCCGAACAGCTTCGTGCTTTCCTGGCCGACCGTGTGGCGAAATGGTGGGTGCCCGAACGCTGGGCTTTTATCGACGAAGTGCCAAAGACGAGCGTCGGCAAGTTTGATAAGAAGGTCTTGCGCGCCCGCCGCGAGCATAATGAGCTTCAGATTATCGAAGCAGGAACGAAAGCCGCGGGATAGCAAGTGCTCGCTCAAATTCAAGACAGGGTTGAGAACATGAAATGGAGGTGGCGTGTGAAGAGTCTGGTTGTAGCATCTCGCATGACCTTGTTAGCGATGGTCGCGATCCTGCCGACGACAACCGCACCGGCGCAAAAGCGTAGCGCACCTTTGCGGCCCGTGCACACCTACTCCATAGTCGCGCGAGACGCGGCGACCGGTGAGCTTGGCGTAGCCGTTCAGTCTCACTGGTTCTGCGTGGGATCCAGCGTTCCGTGGGCCCAAGCCGGCGTCGGCGCGGTCGCCACTCAATCGTTCGTCGATCCCAGCTACGGCAAGCTCGGCCTCGACCTGATGCGCGCGGGTAAGAGCGCGCCAGACGCCTTGAAGTCCCTGCTGGCCGGAGACGACGGCCGCGATGTTCGCCAGGTCGCAATGATCGACGCGCAAGGCCGAGTCATGGCACACACCGGTTCGAAAGACATTCCGGAGGCCGGTCACATCGTCGGGAAAGACTATTCGGTGCAGGCCAACCTGATGCAAAACGACAAGGTCTGGCCCGCAATGTCTCGCGCATTCGAAAACACAAAGGGCGATCTCGCCGAGCGGATGATGGCTGCGCTTGAAGCCGCGCAGGAAGTCGGTGGCGATATACGAGGCAAGCAGTCCGCAGCGTTGATCGTCGTCACTGGCAAGCCCACCGGCCGCCCTTGGGCAGATCGAGTGTTTGACTTGAGAGTCGACGACAGCAATGAGCCGCTAAAGGAGCTTCGACGTTTAGTCAGGTTGCAGCGCGCCTACAATCATATGAACGCGGGCGATCTGGCGGTCGAGCTGAAAGACAACGACCGCGCCCTCGCCGAATATGGCGCGGCGGCTAAGCTCGTACCTGACAACGCCGAGATGGTCTACTGGCACGCGGTCGCGCTTGTGAATATGGGCCGCTTAGACCAATCACTGCCGCTGTTCAAGCGTGTCTTTGCGATGGATAAGAACTGGGTGACGCTGACTCCGAGGCTGGCAAAGGTCGGGTTGATTCCTGATGACGCGAAGCTTATCCAACGCATCGTCGCAGCGGGCGAAAAGTAACGTTTGGGTCCAGTGTGACAACGTTAGAGCAAATTGCAACGCATCTATTTTGTTACAAGTAACGTAAGCACCGAGACTCGTTAACCGCCGAGACGCGGAGCCGCAGAGCCCGCGCAGAGAACCCGCGGTTGAAACTCGCGCGAGCGCGATGCTAGACTGCGCGTGATGAGTTCAGCAAAGCGCCCCAGTCGGGTCGAGGCCGGCGGCATCGCGTGGACTATTTCACGAAGGCTCGCGACTGTCGTAGTGCTTGGGCTCGCGTTTCTGTTGAGCGCCACCGTCACGATCATCTCGCTGTTTCGCAGCGGCGTTACCTACGTGCCTGACGTCATAGGGAGATCCGAGACTGAGGCTCAAAAGATGATCGAACAAGCCGGTCTCGAAGTACGAGTCCAGCGCCGGAGCGATCCCGCCCCGGCTAACACGGTAATCGACATCAATCGTCCTCCGAACTCATCGCTCAAGAAGGGCTTTACTATAACAATCGTGGTTAGCAACGGACCCGCTCAAACGACGGGTGAGCTGCGTCCACCTCTGCTGTTTTTGGTTTCCCGGTTTCTGGTTGAGGAACCCGAAACCTGAAACCAAATATCCAGAGACCAGAAACCAATGATCCAGATCGCTCCCTCAATCCTGTCAGCCGACTTCGCGCGACTCGGCGAAGAGATCAAGGCAGCCGAGCGCGGCGGCGCAGGACTGATTCATGTGGATGTGATGGACGGGCACTTCGTTCCTAACATCACTATAGGACCGCTGGTCGTGAAAGCCGCCCGCCGAGCAACAGACCTTCCGCTTGACTGTCACTTGATGATTACCCACCCCGATTCTTACATCAGCGACTTCGCGCGCGCGGGGGCGTCAATGATCTCGGTCCACGTAGAAGCAGTGGTTCACCTCAATCGCACACTGACAGCAATCCGCGAGCTGGGCTGCCGGCCGGGAGTCGTGCTGAATCCGGCCACACCGGTGGGGTCCATCGAGGAGGCGTTGCCCTTCGTGGACTACGTGCTGGTGATGTCCGTGAATCCGGGATTTGGCGGGCAATCGTTCATAAGCACCGCGCTTGACAAGATCAGACGACTGCGGGGTATCATTGATTCTCGTGGTTTAAAGGTCCACATTGAAGTTGACGGCGGAATCGACCTGGATAACATCGCCGAAGTCGTTGGCAGCGGAGCCGAATGGATAGTCGCGGGCTCGGCCGTCTTCGGTAAGGGCAACCCCGAAGAAGGGACGCGCGCGCTCCGCATGAAAGCCTTGGAACCACTGACCGTTTGACCCGTGCTCACTGCTGTTGGAGAAATACCAGCCAAACAATAAGAGCAAAGGAAGACGCCGCATCGACGCGTACACTTGCGGCTGCCGAGGTAGTTTTATGAAAGCAATAAAGTTCATGGTCCTGGCGCTGGCGTTCTCGCTTCCCTTTGCCGCTTGCGGCGGGAAGGCCAAGAACAAAGTCACTTTTGAGGAGGCAAAGGGGCCGGGACGCGACAAGGAGCTGTACACCCAGGGTGTTGATGCGCTTCGCAAGGGAAGGTTCGAAGAGGGTAGAGTCTTGTTGAACACGATGATCAACACTTATTCTGACAGCCCTCTGGTTAGAATCGCGAAGCTCAGCATGGCCGACTCGTACTACCTGCAGGGCGGCACCAAGAGTCTCGCACAAGCTGAACTCGAGTACCGTGATTGGATTCAGTTCTTCCCCGATGATTCCCTTGCGGACGACACGATGATGAAGATGGCCGAGATCCACCTTAAGCAGATTCAGGCGGCCGATCGGGATACCACTCACGCGAAGCTAGCCGAGCGACAGCTAAAGGAATTGCTGCGCCGTTATCCAAACTCGGACCAGAAGCTGGAGATCGAGCGGCTTATGAACGAAGTGGCGGAGATACTCGCGCTGCACGAGTTGAAAGTCGCTCGCTTCTATTTCGACATTCGCGAGTCGGCTCAGGCGGCCCAGATGCGAACTGACGAGATACTCAATAAGTATCCGAATTTCTCTCGGTTTGATGAAGCGCTGTACCTCCACGCACGTGCGATGGAGCTTCAGGAAGACACTGACACCGCAAGCCGCGACCTGGCACGCCTCGTCACCAACTTTCCGCATTCGGAGTTCGCCGAGCGTGCCAAGGCCACCTTGCAGAAATGGGGCAAGCCGGTGCCTGAGCCCGATCCCGCCAAGCTCGCTGTGGCGCCTCCGGAAGGAAAGGGCTTGCCTTCTCGCGTGGTCGGTCTTATGTTTGGGCCGCGAATCGACACTTCATCGAAGGGCGTGATCATCGACCGCGAACTAAAGACAGAAGAAATAGTTGCTCGCGCTCAGGAGCTTAGCGGCACAAGAGTCACGGGTCCGGTGACGCCGGGGGCTGAGACCACCACAAACGCTCCAGACGCGCGGCCGCGGAGAGCGAACGAAGCGGGCCAGGACGTCGAGGTGAAGCCGGGAACGGCAACGGAGCAGAAAACACCGGCACCCGCGACCAAGGACAAAAAGAAAGACAAGAAGAAGACCGACGGCAACGCCAAGGGTTTGCGCAATCCGCCGCAACCATAGCAAACAGATCACGGGCCGGCGGCTGAATCTCTGCCGCCGGCTGGTGCGTTTCATTGCAGTTCCGAGCCTAACCTATGACGACTGGCTCGCCCTCCGACTCAAGACTCGATCAACTTCAAAACTCCCAACAGTCATCATTAAAGATCATGATCGTTGCCGGCGAAGCGAGCGGCGACCGCCACGGCGCTTCGCTCGCGCGGGCGCTTGCGAGACTCTCTTCAGGCGCTGATCTCGAGATGTTCGGTTCCGGGGGCGAAGAGATGCGTGCGGCGGGAGTAGAAACGCTGGTGGACGCCCGCGACGTCGCCATCATCGGCATTCCCGAGATCGCCCGCGCGCTGGGCAAGCTGTATCGCGGGTACCGCAAGTTGCTCCACGCGGCTCGCACACGACGGCCGAGCGTTGTGGTTCTGATCGACTGGCCGGACTTCAACATCCGGCTTGCGAGAAAGCTGCACCGCGAGGGCTTCAAGATCGTCTACTATATCAGCCCGCAGGTATGGGCGTGGCGCGGATATCGCGTGCGTGCGCTCCGCCGCTACGTGGACAGGATGCTGGTCATCCTTCCCTTCGAGGAGGAGTTCTTCAAGCACTCCGGCATCAAGGTCGAGTACGTCGGACACCCGCTGGCGGAAGTGGTCGCCGCAAGCGCGTCGCGGGTAGAGTTCGCGGCCAGGATCGGTCTCGACCCAGGCCGCCCCATCATCGCGCTTCTGCCTGGCAGCCGACGCAAAGAGGTTCAGTATCATTTGCCGGCGATGCTTGATGCAGCCAATCGATTGCAGAATGCGGATTGCGGATTGCGGATTGAAGAATCTGCGCGTCCGAAATCGGAGGAGTCTCAAATCTCAAATCGGAAATCCGCAATCCGCAATCCGCAATCCGCAATCGAAAGGTCCGCAATCGACGAATCCGCCCTCCGTCCGCAATTCGTCGTCCCCGTGGCGTCTACGATCTATCGCGAGCAGGTTGACGCGATAGTCCAAAAAGAAACCCGGGGTAGCAGGCTTGATCTGGCGATCATCGAAGGCAACACCTACGACGCGCTGAGTCATTCGAAGATCGCAATCGTCGCCAGCGGAACCGCCACCGTCGAGGCGGCGCTGCTGGGCACGCCGATGGTGATCGTTTATCGAGGCTCCGAGTTCAACTGGCGGTTGATTCGCCCGTTGATCAAGCTGGATACCTTCGGAATGGTGAATCTGATTGCGGGACGCCGCGTAGTGCCCGAGCTTTTGCAGCACGATGTCACCGGCGAGAAGATCGCGCAGGAGGTTAAGCAGATCATGGGCGATGCGCGCCGTATGGCTCAGGTCAAGGCCGACCTGGCTGTCGTGCACGATCGGCTCGCGTCAGGCAGCGGGTCGGCCTCCGAGCGCGCCGCAAGAGCAGTGCTGCTGATGGCCGTTAAGACGGTGTGGTAAAGATGCCGGCTCGGGCGTGATCTGATCCGGGACGCAAATACCAGTGAATGCACTACGTTCTGGGCTTTGTGCTCCTTGGTGCCCTCGTGGCTTAGTGGCGATGGATTGGGGTTTAACAGCTCTGGGATAAGCCGCTTGGCAATCAGCCGGGCCGGGATATAATCAGTCCGGCGATCGTTAGGTAAGCATGGAGGTTGACTCTCTTGCCGGAGACTCAGCAAAACCAAACCAAATCAGGGCTGACCGAGCGCAGCCGCAGAAGGCTCAACAAGGTGATCGTCCTTTCGATCGTCGTCTTGCTGCTAATGCTCTCCCTTATTGCGCAGAGCGGGTTCAACCTCAAGCCATTCGTCACACCGGGCACCGCTACCGAAACGCTGCTGCTTTACGCTCTGTCGACTCTCAACTTCCTCGCGTTCGTCATTCTGCTGTTTGTTCTGCTCAGAAGCGTAATCAAGCTGGTTCGCGAGCGTCGCGCCGACAGGTTGGGCTCGAAGTTCAAGTCGAGGCTTGTGAGCTATGCAATCGGATTGTCGCTATTGCCGGTGTTGTTACTCTTCTTCTTCGCGTTCGGGCTATTGAACCGCAGCATCGACCGCTGGTTCGGTGAGCCGGCGCGCCAGATTGTCGACGACGCGAGAGCAATCGAGGAAAGCTATTTCAAGAAAGAGGAGGCGGAGTTGGTCAGCATCGCGCGCGCGATCAGCCGCTCGCTCTCGCTCGCATCTCGAAGTGACTACGACAGCGACGAGCTTAGGGGCCAAATCGACCAGGAGATGGCGGCGTACAACGTCGCACTTGCGCGAATCGTAACCGCTAACGGAAAGCGAATAACAATTGGCGGCGACCGTAGCCAGGTGGAAGGGGACATTGAAGAAACGCTCGATGCCGCCGCGAACCGGCTCCACACAAGCGGCGAAGCTTTCTCCGGACGCGACGGAGGCGAAAGCCCATCGGCGATCTATGTCATTGCCGGCGTGAGGCTAACGGATGCGCCGGATGACTCTCGCTTGTTTGTGATAGCCCGTGAGTTTCCTCCCGAATTAACCGAGCGAGCCGCAAATATCACCTCCCAGCACGAGAATTTTCACAGCTTGCTGCGAAAGCTCAAGCGCATCAAGGCGATCTACATTCTGCTTCTCGCCGCGGTGACGCTGCTCCTGCTCTTCTCCGCGAGCTGGCTCGCGTTATACGTTGCGCGCGGCATCACGGTTCCCATTCAAGCGCTTGCTGAAGCTACTGACCGTGTGGCTCGCGGCGACTTCACGCATCCCGTCGAAGTCATGGCTGAAGACGAGTTGGCGGTGCTTGTTAAATCGTTCAACCAGATGTCTGCGATGCTTGCCGAGAATCGCGAGCGTCTGGAACGCGCCGCCGATGATCTGAGTCGAACAAATCTCGCGCTTGATAACCGTCGCCGGTACATCGAAACCGTGCTCGAGTCGCTGTCAACCGGAGTGGTTTCGACCAATGAGCACGCGGGAATTGCCACGATCAACCGTTCGGCACTGTCGATGCTGGGGCTTGCCGGGAAGCCGGCGACGGGCACGCCTATCGCGCAGTTGACGGGCGGCCCTGAGGGTGTAGAGCTTGAAGCGTTGTGCCGACGGGCTCGACGAAGCGAGACTGCGCAGGCCGAGGTGGAGTTCAAACGCGCTGACGGCAGCACGCTTCACACGACCACGACCGCGATAGCCTTGCGAAGCTCAACCGGCGCGATCGAAGGGTGGGTGATCGTCATCGAAGACCTGACCGACCTGGTGCAAGCGGAACGCGCCGCAGCATGGAGCGAAGTAGCCCGCCGAATGGCTCACGAAATCAAGAACCCGCTAACGCCAATACAGCTTTCGGCCGAGCGTATAATGCGCAACTACAAACCGGGCAGCGAGTCACGGCTTGATGAAATAGTTCGCGAGGGCACGACAACGATAGTTCGCGAGGTCGCGGCGCTTCAGAAAATGGTGGAGGAATTCTCGCGGTTCGCGCGGCTTCCCGAGTCGAAGCCTGCCGAGGCCTCTTTGAATGAAGTTGTGCGTGACACGCTTACGCTCTACACCGAACGGCTCGACGGGATACGAATCGAATGCGATCTGGCGCGCGACCTGCCGGTGATGCGAATCGACACGGATCAGATGAAGCGCGTGTTGGTGAACCTGATCGACAACGCGGTCGAGGCGCTGAACTCGGACGGCCAGAATGGCTCGAATGGCTCGACCGGCCCGAACGGCTCAACCATGGCGGTCGGTTCTTCCAGCGGCGCCGCTCTCAAGCTGATCGAGATCGAGTCGCGCTTCTTGAAAGAAAACGACGCGGTGAGGTTGATTGTGACCGACACCGGTCACGGCATCAGCCCGCGAGATCGCGACAAGTTGTTTCTGCCAAAGTTTTCAACCCGCGAACGCGGCACGGGTTTGGGACTCGCGATAGTGAGCCACATCGTCGCGGACCACAAAGGCCGAATCTGGGTCGAGGACAATGAACCTCAGGGAGCGCGGTTCATCATCGAACTGCCCGCCGGCCGGGGAGAGTGAGTTGCGCCAACAAACGCCGCGGCGTTGTGTGCGCGGCGGCTCATCCCCCGGCGTTAGGCTGCTTTGAGACATGAATGAAATCGAAGCAAGATCAATCTTAGAGCAGGAGCTTTCTCGCTTCCGGAGGCGCTCTTATTCAGAGCTTCTCTTTTTGATCGATGATATCGAGACATTCGAGCGTGCATCTCCATCCGGCGTGACTTACCAGCTTGAGATGCAGGCAATCTTCGACGATGAGTCGCAGCGAAACTTGCGCGTCATCGGAACTATCGATGACGGAGGATGGCGTGCGTGGAAGCCCTTAGGTGATGATTTTATTATTTCCCCGGATGGTACATTCGTGGGCGAGTAGTCGGTTGGCCCGCCTAACCAGAGCATACAGCGAACGCGCCGGTAGCCAGTCTCTTACACGTCGCGTTGACGCGCCGCTGATCCCTTGCCTTTCTTCTCTGAAAAATAGTGTGGGCGACAACCACAAGCCGATTTTCTATGAAACACGTTAAATCTGATATACCTGCCGGTGCTGTTGAACAGCTTGTCAGCGAGTACCAGCAGGAAGGCGCGTGCATCTATTATCGAATAACGGACTGTCTGCTCAATGAACGATTGGTTGGCCGACGTGCCTACACCCAAGATGGACGATTAGTCATCGAAACCCCATTGAAGGATAGCCAAAAACATGGGCGGGAACTCAGCTGGAACGACGACGGCTCGTTGCTCTTGGTTGAACCCTATGTGAAGGGTCAGATCCACGGCACAGCGAAGCAATACGGCCACGGTGGCAAACTGATCGGAACGTACACTCTCGTTCACGGAACAGGTTTCGACCTCTGGCGGCAAGAAGGTGACGACGGAAGCATTTTCATTTCGGAAATCCACAGTCTGCGGGAAGGTCTGCCCCACGGCTATGAGTGGTGGTTTACGTCGGAACAAGGCGCGCTCTGGCATGAACGGCATTGGCACGCGGGACACTGTCACGGGATCGAGCGTCTATGGAATAGCCAAGGCAGACTCAGCCGAGGGTATCCCAGGTATTGGATCGCGGGTGAGGTTGTTTCTAAACGGAAGTATCTCAAAGCCGCTCTGGCGGATAAAACCTTACCCGCCTTTCGCGAGAAGGATAATTCCCCGCGGCGCAAATTTCCGCCGCAGATCAGGCCATTGTTGTCACCATAGCAATTGTGACTATCACACAATGCAGCCGACCTGCTTCCGCGCTGCGATTCGCGAGAGGCTGATGGCGACCGTTAGGTTTAGATTGCAGCAACTGAACAGAAGATCGGCTCTGCCGTAGGCTCGCCTATATTTCGCCATTCAGCACGATATTATCAACCAGCCGAGTCTCGCCGATATAGACCGCCAGCGAGACAAGCGTCGGCTTGCCCTGCCCAATCGTCTCAATCGGATCCAGATCAACCGTATCCGTAATCGCGACATAGTCAACCCGAGCCAAAGGCTCAGACTCGATCACCGCGCGCATCGAAGCCATCAGCCTTGTGCTGTCACGTTCGCCGCCGTTGTAAGCCGAACGGCACCGCTCGAGCGCGCGCCTCAGCACCGTAGCCGCTTTGCGCTCTTCGGTCGACAGGTATACGTTAGCCGATGAAAGCGCTAGCCCGTCCTCTTCCCTCACAGTCGGTCCCACGACGATCTCTGCATCCATCGCAAGCTCGCGAACCATTCGCTTGATGATGATGACCTGCTGCGCGTCCTTGCGGCCAAAGAACACGAAGTTCGGATGGACGATATTGAGCAGCTTGTTCAGCGTGGTCGTCACTCCGCGAAAGCGGTCGGGGCGGCTTGAGCCTTCGAGCTTGCTGCTCAACCCTTCGACGACTGTGAACGTCATTGTCCCTTCCGGGTTTATATCCTCGGCCGCCGGAGCGAAGATGAAATCCACCCCGCGAGTAAAAGCCAACTCGGCATCGCGAGCGAGATTGGCGGAGGATCTGTCGGGCTCTTGTTCCTGCTGATCGTGCGTGCCGAGAATCGAGACAATAACGGTATCGCACATCTCCCGGGCCGAACCCATCAACGACAAGTGCCCCTCGTGAAGCGAGCCACCGGTCGGCACCAGCCCGATGCGCCGGCCGGCCTCCCTCAACTCGCGCGCGATCGACACCATTCGCGGAATGCGCGTGATGATCTCCATAACTCCGCGGGTGATTATATTGATCCGGCGCAGATTTGGAAATGATGCGAGAAGAAGAGTGAGCCGGTGATTTGGCTGGAGGGTTGAGGGTTGAGGATCGAGGATCGAGGATCGACTCAGACTGAACCTGTTGCCCGTAGGTTCCTCCGGTGTCTTCTATACCCCTCAGTCCTCAGCCCTCAATCCTTCAATCCTCGATCCGCATCCTCGATCCTCAATCCTCGATCCTCGGTTTCAGCAGCCTGTTAGAGCGGCCGCGTAAATGAGAACGGCTCGGATAGAGTACCGTCAGGGTTCTTCACTTGCAGAATCACCGTGCTCCCGCGAGGGATGTCCTTGCCGGCCTTCTTCGCCACAATCAGCGCCGATGGCATTTCCGAATCGTTCGACACCTTCTTGACCTTACTGCCTTCGGTGGCGGGCGTAGTGCAATCCGAACACTTATGCAACGTCGCGCCGTTGGAGAAATTCTGCCCGGTGACGAGTAGTTTCTTGCCACTCACCGAGGCGTTGAGGATAACCGGCACACTCACGCCGTCTCCCGCTATCGTAAAGCTGTCAGTCACCACTTCAACCGCATCGCCTGACTTCTTGCCTATTTTGACTCGCAGCCGGGCCTTTGTAGTCGGCGTGTTTGGGACCGTCCAGTCGAAGCCGGTGACCGCTGGATCGGTCGAGAATGAAAGCAGGTTGGATATCGGAAAGGTAGCCCCGTCGTCAGTCGAATAGCGAAGCTCAGTGTTGTCGATGTTCGATGGATTGGTCGTTGTCCAGTCTATTGTGAACACCGAGCCGGCTTCCAACACCTCACCATCCGGTCTGGTTTCCAGCGAAAGAGTGACAAGGGTTGTGAGCGAATCAACCAGCGCGGACGTGGTGTAAACCCAATCGTCGTCATCCTGTATACCGCTGTTGTTGGTCGCGTTGCCGGCTACATAGAATCGCACGGTTCCAATATCGGTTGCCGGAGCAGTCCATCTGACTTGCCACGTTCGGCTGCCAACCACCGCCGACAGAGTGCCCCGGTTGGTGTGTTCGATGTACTGTCTGCCCCCGATTCCTGTCTGGTTGAGAACCTGGGTGTTGCCGTCGACCGAAGCAAGCGTACCAGCCCTCTTGTTCAGCTTGTCCAGGGCGGTCAACTGAAATCCGAATCGAATGCGGTTTGTCTGTGACGTCGTGACTGTGAAAGTGTAGTTCTCTCCGGGCTGGTAAACAGCGGGGAGCCCGCTGATTTTAACGCTGCCGGTCCCCGTGTCAACAAGGTGTTTGTCGTGACAAGCCGTGCAATTACCGAAATCATTCGGCGCGTTTGTGTAGCCCCACTCCGGCCCGTCGGCAGACGCATAGGCTACGATGCCTGCGAAAAGCATCACGATCACTACCTGAAGCTTCTGCTTGGCTTTCAGCCTAAACATTTCCTCTTCCTCGCGTCCTGGTCACGACCGCTGCGTTCCTTAACGGTTATCGTTCGTCTTAACCAAGAAAGCCCACATTCGAGTCCTTGAACTGCGAGCCCAGTATCGAGCCGGCATCGGCATCCAGCCACTTGCTCAGGATCGTCGCATAGACTTCGCGGAAGTCGACCTTGAACTTCAGGTTGCCGGCGTTATCGAGATCGCTGAGCGAAGGCTGCTGGCCGTATAGCTGTCCACCCAGTACAGGGTTCCCGATGACTAACAGCGGAGTCACTGTTCCGTGGTCGGTGCCATGTGAGGCGTTCTCGTTTGGACGACGCCCGAATTCAGTCCAGGTCATCATCACCACGTTGTCCGCAAGCCCGTGCGCCGCCATGTCATCGTAGAAAGTCTTGACCCCGAGCGAGAGGGCTTTCAGCAGAGTCGCATGCTCGCCCCTGGTCTTGTCCGTAAAGCCGTCGTCGGCCGTGCCAATCTGCTGCGAGTGGTGATCGAACCCGCCCAACCGCACGTAAAGCAGGTTTGCTTCCGGAATGGTGGTGACGATCTGCGCCACCATCTTCAAGGCCGAAGCAAACTGGACAGCCTGCGGTGACGGCTGGTTGTTTGTCGGATAAGTCGCGCCCGGTGTGTAGGTCTGCACCGCCTGGCGGAGTTGCGCCGAGCCGGCTTCAGCGTCGAACCCCGCACGAGCTATCGCGGCCGCGAAACTATCGGCCTCGAAGCTGCGCGAGTTTGTCGCCTTGAATGTGTTTAGCTGGTTATTCTTGTCGCCCGCGTTCCGGGCATCGGTCTGATACTGGTAATTGATAAAAGGATCGTTCCCTCCGGCGGGCGCGATGTTCGGAACAACAACCTTGTCGGCAAAGAACGCCTTCGGCAGGGTCCCCCCGATTGAGAGCGCGGACAGAGTCGATAGGCCGACCAGCTTTTGATCGGCATACTTGCCAAGCCAGCCATCTCCGGCGCCTGTGGTGCTGGCAGTCTGCCAGACGTCCGTCGAAAAGAAGTGCGACTGGTTCGGTCCCGGATATCCAACACCCAGCACGACCGCCACGTTGCCGGCATCGTACATCGACTTCATCTCGTTCATAGCCGGATTAAAGCCGAACGGTTCATTCCCGAGAAGTGTCGAAGCGCCGTTCGCGTCTTTGAGCTCCGTGTCTTTGAATCCCAGAGTCGGCCGCTTGCTCAGATAAAGCGAGTCCGTGTACGGGACAACGGTGTTGAGGCCGTCGCTCCCGCCGTCGAGCTGAATCACGAGGAGGACCCTGCGGTTGGGTGTAGGAGGCTGCTGCCCCAGGGCCCGGCCGCCCATCCATAGCCTCGGCATCATCAAGCTGACGGTGACCGCCCCTGCACTCCGCTTGATGAATTGTCTTCTGTTTATCGGCATCGCTATCCTCCTAGTTCACCTGGAACTCCGGCAGACACATTATCTGGTGAACGAGTCCGCGAACCTTCTTGTCGATGGTCGCGTCGTTGTTGGTAAAACCTGCCGGCTGCCCATTGTCGCTGGCTTCAAGATAAGTCTGCAGCATCTTGCGGGTACTGTTTCCCGGGCTGAGCGGCCCCAGCACAGAAAAGAACTTCTTGACGGTCTTCTTCGAGGTCTCCTTGGTGTAGCTCTTAAGCACGTCGTTTGTAACAAACGCGCCTAAGCGATTCGCATTCCTGTTGGTGACAAACGAATTTGTATAGTTGAACCTCTCGAGCATGCTCGCGGTATCGACCCATCCCAGGTTGAACGACCAGCCAGCTACGTCGGGTGGACCAAACAAATCCTGGCCCATATTCCGCGAGGACTGCTGAGGAATTGCAGCAGCGCCGCGACTGTCCGGGCCACCGGGATTGTAAGTGGCGCCGAGCATTCGAACCGCCCCAACCACCAGCTCGACCGGCTGCTTGACCAGTGAGAAACGCGCTCGCTCGCTGAAGAACTCATCCGACGTGAAAATGGCGCGCACAAGCTCCTTGATCGAGTGATTGCCGGTGAGGTAGACGTTTGCAAACCTGTCGATCATCTTTTTGTCCCCTTTGCTCTCGGTCATCGGCTGGACAAAAAAGTTAAGGAGTTTCCAGGTCAGGTACCGCGCAGTGGCCGGTTTGGCGCTGAGTATTGCGATCACGTCCTCGCCGCTGAAGTTTCCCTGTTGGCCATAAATCGTCTTGGTGCCATTGTCGTGCTGATTGACGTTTAGCTGGAATGGGAACGGCGGGCGTCTCTGGTAGTTCCAGCCGGTAAAAGCGCGCGCGACTTCCTTCACGTCCTGCTCGGTGTAGTTCTCTGCGCCGGTAACCACATCCTTGATCCCCATCGTAAACAGCTCTTGAAGCTCGCGCCCGAAGTTCTCGTTTGCACTGCCAAGAACGTTGGTGACATTGTCCAGCCAGATGAGCATTGCCGGGTCTTGCGAGACCTTCAGAAGCAGCTCATCGAACCCCGCCAGCGCGTTTGCACGCAGCAGATTGTTCTGCTTGAACATGAAGAAGTCCTGGACCTTCGAGCTCGACGTCGCGAAGTGGTTGTGCCAGAACAGAGTCATCTTTTCTTCGAACTGACGTTTGCCAGTGAACAGTCGCGTGAACCACCAGCGGTGAATCTCTCCGTTGTTGATCGACTGCTGATCGCTGAAGTCGAAACTTGCGGCCAGAAGATTCTCCATCGTCTGGTTGTCGATCTGACCGAAGTTGATCAGATAATCAACGGCCCCTTCGCGCCCGCGAGAAGCAAGATCGTCGATCTCATCCGGTGTGCCGCCAAAGCCCGCGCGCCTGAGCAAGTGTGCTGCCTCGACGTAGCTTAGACCTGCCATTGGTTGCTCTCCTCCTTACCTTAACCGGCGACGGATCGCCTGCGTCCCGATACAAATCTCTTGTGTAGCAACGGTTCGAAGCTGAATGAAGGAAACCTCGCAATCGGGGGGCAATCGTGCGCGGTTTGCCTCGTCACGCTTTGTGCTGAAGGGATCAGAATCAATCCCGCCCCATCAGACTCCCGGGGCGTTGGAAAAGTCTGGAAATCCCGCCTCTCAGGTAGATCCGTCCATCGGCGACCGCCCGAGACTGCGCGCCCACTCCGCGCGAGTCGAAAAGGCAGTTGGAGAGATAGCCCTCTGCACCGCAAGGACTCCGTCCAGATGATCGATCTCGTGTTGCAACAACTCCGATAGATCGCCAGAGGCTTCGATGAAGTTGAAAGCGCCGCGCTCATCCAGGTACTCAACCCGAACCTCGGCGGCTCTCCTCACCCGCACCATCAAGTCAGGGAAACTAAAGCAATCGTCCCAAAGCTCAAACTGGTCGATGCTGGTCCAGGCGACGTGAGGATTTATCAGGGCTGCCGAAAAACCAACCGGGTGCATGCGAATAAAGATCACGCGCTTGAGTACTCCGATCTGAGGGGCGGCTATCCCGCGGCCAAACCCGGCCGCTTCACGAAAGCTCGCCAGAGTTTCGCTCAAATCGCGTATGACCGACCGAGTGTCGTGGGAGAGAGGATCATCAACGATGAGGGATTTCTGCCAGAGCGTCTTGTTACCGAGTTGTAGAATCTCTCTCGCGGGCATGATGACTCCGCCGAATGTCTTCTTTATCCCGTTCTCTTACTGGGTTTTCCACCTACTGACGGCGCATTATAACGCAGCGGTGAGGCCCGACAAAGACTCTCCGGGATATTGAAAAAACCGAGTTCACCCGGGCCAGCGGCGATCGTCTGGCGTGTAGGGTCCAATATGCAAACACTGCTCGTCGCCACGACCCGAACGGCTATCTCGAACGAGCCCGTGAAAGCGAACCCCCAATTGGCCCGCGAGTCCTTGTAGGCAAGTCGGGGCTCGTGTATCCTAGTTTGGCTCAAGCATGTTTTGAGCTTCGACACTGATCAGCGCAGTAGAGGAGATTCGGGTTATGAGTGCTTCAGGGATTTGCGCAACAGCAAAGGAACGCGAGGTCGCGGGGGTATTTCGAGGGCGATGTGAAGTCAATGGGATATCACGCGACTGCCGCATCCTCAACCTGACCGGCGAGAGAGCTTTTGTCGAGAGCTTTGTGCCGATAGTTCGAGGATCTAAGGTGCTGCTTCACGTTCAACTACCGAGTGGCCACGGCCTGACTACAAAGGGCGTAGTCACTCATCATGAGTTCAAGAGCGGGTTCGACGTAGAGTTCACCGGGCTGTCATCAGCCGACCGAGAGCAACTCAACAGTTTCCTGGCGTAGCTTGTCGAACAACGTACTTCTATCACAGTAAGCTCAACGCGCCTTGAGGCGCGAGCTAAAAAGAGGGTGGCAACTCGGCCACCCTCTTTTGTCAGATACACTATCGTTCGTCGTTACTTCCTGGGCTCGTCTCCCGAGCTAACCTGAAGGTTATTACTAATAAGCGTCATGCCGGTTACGCGCTGAAGGTCGGCCAGCGCTTTGTTGTAATCGGTGAGCGCGCGAACTTCGGTACCCTGAGCAACTGACAAGTCCGTCTGACGCTGCAAGACAAAGAAGGTCGTCGACAGTCCCGCTCTGAACTTCTCCTGCTCGCCTTTGAGCTGAGCAGCGGCCGCCGTCCGGCCCGCCTGCGCCGCTTCAAACCGCAATCTTGCGGCCTCGACTGCTTGAAGCGCGTTGCGAACATCGATCTGGACCGTCTGAACCAACTGCCGCTGGCGCGCATCCAGTTGCCGAGATTCGGCTAGCGACCTGCCGAGATTTCCTTCGGCAGTGCGATTCCTCCAGGGGAAGCTGAGGCGCACGCCAAACTGATAGGTCTTGAAATCCTGACCAAACAGATTCTTCAAAGCCTGTAGATAACCTCCGTTGAATCTGCTGGGAACGCTGTCGCCTATATTGGTTGGCGGCGGCGGCGTAGGATTGAAAGGAGGAAGGCCTTGATTGGTCAACGACAGGTTTAGATTGTTTATCAAGCTTTGCGTGAAGGTGTCGAATCCGCCGGGACTCCCGGACGTGGACGGCGTGCCGGCCAGTCCATTGTTGGTATACAGTCCAAACAAATCGACTTGGGGCTTCAACTGGTTTTGGTAGTAGTTAATGTCGACGTTCTTCTGCTCTGTCTGGAGCCTTATCTGATCCAGTTCGGGTCGATTCTTGAGCGCAAGCCGCGTTGCCTCGTCGAGGTTGAACGACTGAGTTCCAAACTGCGGTTCGTCGCTAGGTTGAATCTCCGCATTCCAAAGTTTGTCGGTCGGATCCTTCATAAGCAGGGCCTTCAAGACGTTCTCAGCTGTTGTTACGCCCTGCAGCGCAACGATCACATCGCCTTTACGGGATTCGAGCGCGGCTTCGGTCGAGCGCAGGTCGATCGGAGGAAGGGTTCCCGCTTCAACCATCTTCTGGTTGTTCTCGAGCTGCGTTCGGGTAAGCTCGACCGACTCGCGGGATATCTGCTCGTTCCGAATCGCAAAGACCAGGTCCCAGTATGCAAGCTGAACCTGATTGATGATCTCAATGACTCGCTGGCGAAACTGACTGTCGGAAAGATCCAGCGACTTCTTGGCTATCTGTATCAAGCGGCGGTTCTGATCAATCCTGAAGTTGCGCAGCACCGGCTGCGTGAAGGTCAAGATGAGCGCGGGGCTGTATTGAGTGGTAAGTGTGCTGGCAGTAGAGCTGGTGTTTATTCGACTATTATCAAACTCTACCTGCCAAAAGCCTCCACCCTTCTCCATCACTTGATTAGTGATGAGGTTCCACGTGGTGGATCGGCTCGTAAGCGACGCGGTTGATCCGCCGCCGCCAAACAGGTTCGCGACTGGTATCGTCTGGCTCCGATAGTTGATATCCGCGCTCGAGACGATATCGTACACTCCGCGCAACGAGTTCAAGCTAAACTGGGAAATGCGGACGCCCTGCCGAAATTGCTCGATATCCAAATTATTCTGAAGCGCGAATGTGATCGCGTCCTGGAGTGAGAGCGGGGCAACTTCACCCGGATTTACACCGACTCGTTGTTTGCCGACTTCAGGCGAAAGCGCCAGTGGTTGAGTGATCGGGTTCTGGCTCTGTCCTGACCCTGCGGCGGTTGTCGACGTTATACCGAGCGCCTGAGATCCGACCACGCCGTCCTGGGCGAGCGCTCCGATAGGCGAAGCGACCGCGAATACACCAGTCAGCGCCCACGCCACAACCACACGGCTCGAATCCAGCATTCTTCTCGTTAGTGAACTCATAAACTTCCTCTCCGAAATAATGTCGAGACTTGTGCTCACGCCATTTTACTTCGCCCGCAGCCGGCGAAGTCAAATTCAATTGGCCGGCGAATCAGCCGTCTGGCTAGTCAAACTTCTGATACGACCCTCATTAGCGCGCCGTTTCATCAATCTCGCTCCGGGCAAGCACTTCGAGGCGAAGCGGCAAAACATTGAACGTCAATCAACGTGCCACTATTAACAGGATCCTAAGTAGATAAATGGTATGACTTAAAAGATAAGGGCGGTCCCAGGCGGGCACTCCTTGTGCCCACTTGTGGGATCGCCCCTTCCCAAAACCGGAGACAAACCTGGTCGCTTTTCGCTGCTCGGTGAGCTAATTGACCCGCTGCTCGCCCGGCGACGATGATTGCGATCGTGTCACTCCTTCGTTGCGATTACTTGTTGATCGCCTTTGCTACAGCATTCTCAAGCACGAGCGCCGAGTCCTTTCCCTTAAACTCAATGCGCTTCAGTTGAAATGAGCCGTCGGCCTCCTGCAAGTAGATCACCGACGTGTCGGGCGCTGCTTTGTCTAACTTGGCGACTTTGTAAGTCGCGGACAGCACTTCGCGTTTGCCCTGCAAAATAACAAGCTCTTCCTTGCCTTCGAAATACTTGAGCGAGTATTCGCCTTTCGGCAAAACCTGTCCTCCGACCTTTGCATCGCGCTTGAGCACGATCGAGCGGCTAACCTCTTGCGCGAATGAGGTAGCTGGGGTCAAAGACACCACCATCGCCAATGCCAGAACCAAAGAATTAATCCATCGCCTCATATTTCAAACTCCTTTCACGTTTCACAACATCACGGTTGGAGGCTTAACTGGTGCACATTAAGGGCCTCCAAAGAACCCGCCGAGGATGTCTCCCCGCCGATAAGAAATCATCCGCAGACCCGCGTCGAGTTACCGGCCCGCGTCCAAGGCTCCACGGGACCTGGCGCCGTGGCCAACGCATTCCTCTCGGTCCGCGCTTTGACCACTGCGCCAGGCTGTGGAGTTCTTCCCTTACCCGCCGGGAAGAAGACTGTTGCACATCCATCACTAGAGTCGGCACCTGCCACCAATCCGTTTCAATCTGAGTTTACGGTCTTCGCTATCTTAACAGTTTGTACTACGTTAACAGTGTTAAGCTAAGTTCCAAAAAAATTTAAGCTTTTAGTCCATCTATGAGAACGTCAATCATCAGGTCAATTAACTTGTCCTTGTTAACCCAGGGAAAGTCCGGCTTGGTGATGAGCAAGGATGCGACTCCGTGCCCTCCGGCCCACATCATTTGAGTCAGCGCCTCGAGATCGCCGTGGCGAAATCGCTTTTGTTTGATGCACTCTTCGACGTTTGCTCGCAGCTGAGAGTAGCACCGCATGCCCATCGAGCCTTCACGAAGATAATTCTCACGCCCCAGATGAAGATCCGGATGGTTTATAAACGTAACGCGGTAATGGTTGGGATACTTGAGTCCGAATTCGACGTAAGCCCGGCATCCGCGTTTCAGCGTCTCAACCGGATCCGTGCTTTTCCGGCTTATGCTCTCCATCCGCTTGGCGAGCTTTGCAAAAGTCTCTTCACAAACGGCGAACAACAGCGCCGCCTTGTCTTCGAAGTACAGATAGATCGTGGTCGGCGAGTATTCGATTTTGTCGGCGATCCTGCGCATCGAGACATTCTCGTAGCCTTCGTTTACGAACAACTCTCGCGCCGCATCCAAGATAACCTGGCGCAGTGCCTCCTTCTCGCGTTCGCGTCTTTGCTTTGGACCGCGTGTTGTCTGGGTGTTTAACGTCGTCATATCAGTTAACAGCGTTAAGCATATACTACGACTTCCGCACAGGTCAAGGAAGTTATTAGATGAGGAGCCGATTGCCCAGCGCTTCTTCGCTCTGTTACTGTTGCCCGAGTTATGGCGACTATTCGATTTCTTGGCGGGACCGGAACCGTGACCGGCTCGAAGTTTGTGCTCGAGGCCGGGGGCACTCGCGTCATGATCGACTGCGGGTTGTTCCAGGGATTGAAGGAGCTCAGACTGCGCAACTGGCAGCCTCTCCCCATCAATGCCGCCTCGATCTCGCGAGTCCTGCTTACTCACGCGCACATAGATCACTCCGGTTATCTTCCCCGGCTGGTTCGTGAAGGTTTCGCGGGCCCGGTCCATGTGACCACTGCAACTGCCGACCTGTTGAAGGTAATGTTACCCGATTCCGGCAGAATCCAAGAGGAAGACGCTGAGTACGCAAAACGTAAGGGTTTCTCTAAGCACCATCCCCCTCTCCCTCTTTACACCGAACAGGACGCCGTCGCAGCGCTCAAACATCTGTCGCCTTCGAAATACGACGCGACGGTTCAGTTGAGCAAGTCGATGGCGGCGCGTTTCATCTCTGCCGGACACATACTCGGATCGAGCTTCGTTGCGTTAGACATTACAGAGAACGGAGGCAGCGTGCCTCTAAGGGTTTTGTTCTCGGGCGATCTCGGACGGTACGACCAGCCGATCCTGAATGACCCGTCTCAAGTTGACGAAGCCGACTACCTATTGGTCGAATCGACGTATGGCGATAGACTTCACAGTCCTTCCGATCCGAAGGAGGAACTCGCCGCGATCATCAATCGAACGGCAGAGCGCGGCGGCAAGATAATCA
>JBASRN010000233.1:0-5084 GCA_049273855.1 Blastocatellia bacterium | reverse complement strand
GATTCGGCCAGGTGAAGCCAACTCCCAGAGTTAAACGCCCGAACCAGAAACTAGAAACCAGAAACCCGGAACCGGAACCGACGGAGGACCAATGAAGCAAGTATTTGTGGCGGGAGCCGCAGCCTTGTTTATCGCGATCACTGCCTTCGGTCAGACCAGCGGTAAAGTCGAGATCCGCCTCAAGAACAACGACGCGCGTGAACAACAGACAAAACTCCAGTTGGAGCGATTGCTGGCGAGCTACGATCTCTCGAGATGGATGTTCACACGGAGTATCCTGATCGAGAGCGGTCGCGACGTTATACCCCATAGCCATCCCGTTCTGACCCTGAGCACGCGGCATCTAAAGGACGACGAGTTGCTCCTGTCCACTTTTGTGCACGAACAGCTTCACTGGTTCCTGGTTCAAAGGGACAAAGATACCGAATCGGCGTTAAGGGAAGTTCGCGCGATGTTTCCCAAGGTGCCTGCCGGGAACCCCGAAGGCGCAAGGGACGTGCAAAGCACCTACTTGCACTTGCTGGTTTGCTCGCTCGAATATATGGCAGTTCGGGAACTACTCGGCGAGTTGAGAACCAAACAGGTGATGGACTTCTGGAGCGGAGATCATTACACATGGATCTACAAGACGGTCCTTGAGCGCAGCCGGGATATTGCCCAGATCCTCTTCAAGTACAAACTGACGCCATCGCACCAGCCCTGACAGAAGGGGCAGGAGTGCCTGCAATCGCGGTAAGAGCAGCCAAATTGTCGTAACCACAGCAAGGGAGTCATGAGTAGTGAAGACCGAAACGAGGTCGAACCCCAAGTCAAAGCAGAGGCTAAGGCCGAAATGGCGAGCGGGACTGAGTTTCACACAGTCGATTCTCGTTTCGATAGTATTACTGACTTCCGGCGCTGTCCACGCACAACAAACTACTGCGCCGTCGGCGGCGTCGCGGCCACTCCAGACCGGCGCAAAGGTTGAGCAGATCACCGACCGGCTCCAACATATGGTTCCGAACCTGATGAAAGAAGCAGATGTGCCGGGTCTTTCAATGGCGCTGGTCCGGAAAGGAGAAGTCGTCTGGCATCACGGCTTCGGAGTGAAGAACTCCACCACAAAGGAACCGGTCACCGACGATACCGTCTTCGAAGCCGCGTCCCTCAGCAAGCCGGTCTTCGCTTATGCCGTATTGAAGCTGGTTGATGCCGGAAAATTCGATTTGGACAAACCGCTGAACCAGTACCTGCCAGGCAATTACGATGTAGGACCCGACCCGCGCCTCGGTCAAATAACTGCGCGGCGCGTGCTCACTCACACGACCGGGTTTCCGAACTGGCGGGGAGGAGATCCCGCCCTGAAGATATTCTTCACACCAGGCGAGAAGTTCAGCTACTCGGGCGAGGGCTTTGTTTATTTGTCAAAGATCATCGAACACTTAACAGGAGAGAAGACCAATGACTTCGTCAAGAGGATGGTCTTTGATCCGATCGGGATGCGCAGCAGCAGTTTTGTCTGGCAAAGCAGCTACGAGACGCAAAAGACTTCCCGGCACAATGGAGCGGGCGCGCCGACGCCGCAGAACAAGCCGAGCGGCGCGAACGCCGCGGCCAGCCTGCACACAACCGCGCAAGACTACGGACGCTTTATCGCGGCCATCCTGAATGGCGACGGGCTCAAGCAGGAAACCCGCAAACAGATGCTGACCCCGCGAATTAAAGTTGACGAAGGCGGGACAAACACAACCGGGCGTCCGGCGGATAAACTGTCGGCAACTGTCTCCTGGGGGCTTGGGGTGGGTTTGCAAACCACGACGGACGGAGTTTCGTTCTGGCATTGGGGGGACAACGGCGACACCAAAGCCTACTTCGCCGCTTTTGAGAAACAGAAACTCGGAGTTGTAGTCTTTGCCAACGCCGCCAACGGATTGTCGATCGTGCCGGAGCTCGTCGCCGAAGCTGTAGGCGGTCAGCAGCCGGCGCTCGCGTGGCTCAAATATGAGTCTTACCGATCGCCGGCGAGGACGCTGCTCAAGAACATTCAAGCCAACGGAGCGGAAGCCGCGCTGCGAGAGTATCGCCAATGGAGAAGTGGACGCCCCGCTGCCGAACTGGTCAATGAAGGTCAGATGAATCGGGTGGGGTATAACTTGCTCGGGCTTAAGCGAGTGAAGGACGCAATTGAGGTCTTTAAACTCAACGTCGAGGACTATCCGCAATCATCGAACACTTACGACAGTCTCGGCGAAGCATACATGACCGATGGCAACGCGGAGCTGGCGGTCAAAAACTATGAGCGCTCGATTGAATTGAATCCGAAAAACGCGAATGGGGTAGAGATGCTGAAGAAGTTAAAAGAAGAAAAGAAAGACTGAAACGTCGATCTCATCATTTGCGCTTCGCCGCGACCATCCCGTCTTCCCGGCCGGCATAAACGACGATCGCTACACGCCCGGCGCCACTCCCTTCTCCTGGTTCGTCGTCGCCCACGCCCAGGGTGAACGACCCGGCTCCTCCAGGGTCATCAACTGATCCCTGGAATCAACCGAGTTCTCGCTACTGCTTTGGGCCACCCAGCATCGGCAGCACGACAAAAACCCAGGCCGATAGGAATGTCCAAAGCGAGAACCCTTTGAATCCAAACAGCCACAGGAAGACAGAAAAGATCATCAAGTAAGCAGCACTCCGCCATGCTCGAGGAATCACTAAAGGAAGAACTTCATATTCCGGCGATTGGTGGGACACTGATCGCAGAATTCGGATTCAAGGCAGATGTTAGGGCACGTGCCAGACGCGCAGAGCACTTTGATTTGGAGACGGTTTCTTGGAAGGATGAGCACGAGCTCTACGGGAATCGCGCAGACACTTCGCTTCCGGAGAACTACGAATTTCGCTGGAGAGTTTGGTTTTGGTTCGCCGGTCCTGACCGGCGATACAACGGAGCGGGAGTCAGCATCCCTGAGACGTATCTTCCCGAGCTAATTCGCGACTTCGAGACAGCATTGGGCATCATGGAAGGGACGATTCCGGACACGATACGCCTGTAGTTTGGCCACACGAGCAAGCGCATAGGACTGAAGGAGGCCGGCTGGGATTGATCGGATCATTGTTCGGTTGGATTAATCAGTACAGCGAGGAAAGTGCTTTCTTCATTGGCAGCAAGGGAGAAATCGAAGTCGCCGAAGAGGGTAGCCTGTTCTTGGCTGTTAATGATGCAAAGGGTACGTACTCTGATAACGATGGTGAGTACCGAGTCGAGATTAGAGTGACCGCTGAAGCTGCTCAAGAGTTTGCTGTTGTCCAACCACCCTATTTCAACGTACGACGAGACAATAAAACGATCGTGATAGACACTTCAAACCTGGCGGAGCCAAGTGGGAGCGTGGGACAGCAAATTATCGTGAGATCCCATCAAGGGCCCAAAAGGGCCACAGGAACCGATCGAGGATTTATGACCCCAACATCAGAGCCCCCCGGAACGGCCATGAGGCGAGGTGCTTTTTGTTAGACGACGTGGAAAGAGGTCATTCGGTCCTGACTTGTTTTTCACCGTGCAGACGTTCAACCAGCCACAAGTTTACTAGTGTCTCAGGCAAAACTCCGCGCGCCCGCGCCTCAGCCTCGAGCTGCGCGTAGACTTGTGGATCAAGTGTTATTCGCCGCCTGCGCTTTGCTCTTACTTCAAATTCGACTTCGTGAGTTTCGTCCCAATGATCGGCCAGACTATGGCTATCCCAGAACTCACCGATCTCTTCCGGCGTCCGCGCTCTGGAAATAGGGGTCAGTTGTGCATCATCATTTTCGTTCATAACGTCTTCTCTCCTTATTATCCATGTCTCGCGCGCTCAAGATAAGGGCAATGTTTCCCGACTTGTGAATGAAGAACACGATCAGGTACCGGCCTGCGTCTGTCTGTCCGCTCGCTGAATAGACATCCTCGCCTGCTCTATACCCCGACTCAACAAAACGGTAGCGCGGCTCATCGAAGAAGATCTCCTCGACCCCTTCTTGCGAGACTTGATGCTTAATCGCAAGCTTTTCCAGTATGTCGGGTAACCAGATGAAGTCATCAATGTACATTGGAGCCTGCTGCTGTTTGCCGCTGGATGCAGATTCTATCAGAAGCGCATTCCTTTTCACGACGGAAATCTCTAAGAACTCTGGTGCGATGCGTCGTGGTAACCGTAACGTGAGACGAGCGAGCGCCCTTGCCCGACTCCCGCGCCACTACGCCACCGCTGTAGTTCTTCTCCAACTGAATCTTGTTCGGGCAACTCAAGACGAGTCTCAAGCCTCGACGCTTTTCCCTCTTGACTGGCTATGTAGCTTTCTATATAACTAGCATTCTACTTAAAAGGAGAACGGATTGATGGCTGGTTATATCTCACATTCGGCGGCGGTTATCCTTCAAGCGCTGTCCGGGGGCTACAAGTACGGGTTCGACATAATGGATATCAGCGGGTTGCCGAGCGGGACCGTCTATCCCGCTCTGCGCCGCCTCGAGCAGACCGGATTGGTCGACTCGAAATGGGAAAAGGAAGGCATCGCCCAGCGCGACGGCCGCCCCGCACGCAAGTACTACGAGCTGACACCCGACGGCAAACTGGCGCTCGCCGAAGCGGTCAAAC
This sequence comes from Blastocatellia bacterium, assembly GCA_049273855.1. GTDB lineage: Bacteria > Acidobacteriota > Blastocatellia > UBA7656 > UBA7656 > Onstottus_B. The sequence continues at coordinate 474 of JBASRN010000233.1, read as the reverse complement.
GCTACCGATTGCTCGAGAGCCTTGTGCCGCACCCTTCCAGGATCAAGCCGTCCCGTCAGCAAGGCTGATCGCGAGTCGCTTCGGTGAACGAGACCCGCTATGCCCCAAGTCGCCCGCAACACCCGCTTCTCTTTCAGACCGCACCTGTGGTTGATCAATTTCTTAGGTCTGATCGTGCCGCGGCGTCTGCGCGCCGACTGGCGCCAGGAGTGGCAAGCGGAATTGCGCTATCGAGAGATGCTGCTTGCCGATTGGGACAAGCTCACCTGGAGAACCAAACTCGATTTGTTCTGGCGTAGCCTCGGCGCGTTTTGGGATGCGCTGCTTCTCCAGCCGCAACGATGGGAGGACGAGATGTTTCAAGACTTACGTTATGGCGTGCGAATGCTGGTTAAGGACAAACCCTTCACTGCTGTGGCCGTGCTCTCGCTGGCGCTTGGCATCGGCGCGAATACGGCGATCTTTCAGTTGCTT
>JBASRN010000227.1:0-1858 GCA_049273855.1 Blastocatellia bacterium | reverse complement strand
GCTCGGCGCGGTGTACATTAGCATATTCATTTCGAGTATTTCGAGTCCCCCCTTTCCTCCGAGCCCGACAAGTTGATCTTTCTGATCTTCTTGAACTATCAGGACTGACGGGCGGGAGCGACGAGGTGCTTAAGTGAGTCGTCCGTGCGTTATGGGAAGGCGGAACGGACCCTCACGGTTGATCTTCGATCCACTCCCAAGTGAGCAGCCGGTCATAATCGAAACCGCTTCGCCGGCCTTCCCAGCGAGCGATCGCATAAAAAACGGTTCCTACCGCGATCCACAGCAGCAGAAGTTGCCAGATCGGCAGGCCTCGCTCGCCGGCCGGAAGGCTCTGATGCCGGCTGATGTCGCGCACTATGGTCACAACCGTCAGATACCCCATTGACGCAACTGAAACCAGCCCCAGGACAACCAGCAGCGCGGGGCTGAGCCTCACTCGCGCTGTCTTGTAAAGCGCCGGCCTGAGGAACGGAAGCAAGACCAGCGATATGCTGTGAAATGCATAAACCAGGAACATCCCGACGATTGCGATGTCCAGCACGTAGCCAAAACTCTTTGTCCACAGTAACACGAGCGCGATGGCTGCGTTCACGACCAGGCTGACCCACGGCGTGCGAAACCTCTCGCTGACTCGCGACAGCCATTGCGGCAGGATGCGATCTTCGCCGAATACGTAGAGTATCCGCGCGGGAACGAACAGCGTTGCATTCAGGCATGTCGAGAATGCCATGAGCGCGCCTATCGTCACCACTGCTCCACCCCACCACGGTAGATAGCGCGCGGCCGCGTCGCTCATCGCGAAACTCGATTGGGCAAGTTCTTGATAGGGGACCACACCGAATGCCACAAGCGACATCAGGAAAAACATCACCATCGAAATCAGCACGCCGTTGATAAAGATCATCGGCAGCGATTTGCGCGAGTCTTTTGTCTCACCGGCGGTTTGCGCGAGGCTTTCGAACCCGGCGTACGCAAAGAAAAGAGGCGCCAGTACGGCAAGGAAACCCTTCTCGCCTTCGGGCGTGATCGCCCCCCAAAAGCCGTAAGGAAACATCGGTGAGAAGTTCTTCCAATCAATGGCGAATAGTCCGGGGACTACGAGCACAACGATGGCCAGGCACTTAACAATTACCATAACGGTCTGAAGCCGGCCGTAGAACTTCACACCGAGCAGATTGAAAACAAGGAAGAAGACCAGCGCCGCGGTTGCAATGACTGCTTCGCCGAGGCTTGGGTCGCTGGTGTACCTTTGCCCAAGGGTTTCGCCGAAAGGGACTACGCCGGCCAACCACCGATCCATGCCTGGGTAGAAGAACTTGAGGTACTGAGCAAGCGAGACGGACAGAATAACGAGCGCCCCGATGTAGGAGAGCCACTTAAGCCACAACGCCACAAAGCCAAAATAAAGGCTTCCCGTGGTACGCGAGATATGAAGGTATTCGCCGCCGGGACGCGTGCCGAGCGGGGTGGAGAGATAGACCGAGTACCCGACAGCGGTAACCAGCACGACCGGCGCAAGCACGAGATAGGCAAGCGGAATGGATGGCCCGGCGATGGCGCCCGATTTGCCGGTAACTACAAAGATACCCGAGCCGACCCCGATCCCGATTATGGTGGCGTAGCTCTCGAGCCTGGTGAGCTCGCGCCTCAGCTCGATCTTGAGCGGTTGCTCTTGCGTTGTGGCTTCAGCCAAGCGAGTTCACCTTTGGTTTGGAGTCGTTGAAGTAGCGATGGATTCTCGCAGGAGTGCAGCGGGTTGTCTACGCAAGAAAGCAGAAACACAGAAAACCCGGTCAAGTGAGATGATCGCTCGAGGAACGAATTCTATCCGACGGTGCCCAGATCGTCCGCGCGA
>JBASRN010000223.1:0-1764 GCA_049273855.1 Blastocatellia bacterium | reverse complement strand
TCCCTTGAGGGTCCACGCGGCCCCGGTCAGCTTCATCGTTAGACGCCGCTTACCCGAGGAGGTTCCATGAAGTATGTGGCAATCGGAGTTATCTTTCTAGCGTTTCTGACAGCGGCATGCGATTCCGCCAGGACGCCAGATCCAGCCGCTGACCGTCAGGCCATCGCTGCCGCGACCGCTCAGTTCCAGGCCGCCGAGAACGCCGGAAGTGTGGACCAGTTTCGAAGTCACTTCGCTGACGACCTGGTGATGATGGCGCCCAACAAGCCACCAGTGACCGGTGGGGACAATGTGGCCGCCTTAATGCGGGAGTTCCACGATGCGTTCGCGGTGCAGGTTGAGTACAACAGTCAGGAGATTGTGGTGTTCGGCGATTGGGCCTTTGATCGGGGCACGGAGCGTTATACGCTGACTCCGAAGGCTGGTGGGGTTCCAATCCGGAAGACCGGCAACTACCTCTATGTGTATCAGCGTCAAGAGGATGGGTCCTGGAAACAAAGCCGAGTCATCTGGAATTAGCAGCGATCCGTTGCGATAAGACGGCGTCTAACAACTTAAGAATTCGTGCGGGGCGGCGTCCGAAGCCATAACCTTCCGCAGCAGCAAGCCGCCGCACAATTCTGGGTTGGACTAAGCCGGGACTCGCAGGACCCCTTGGACTTTGATCAGGGCACTGGATATTCAGAGACTCGCCCAGATTCGGTTGCTTCCCGCTGCATGGTTGCGCCTTCGGCTAACTTTCCGTTACCTAGACTCGTCGGCATATTGGACGGTTTCAGCTTTGGCCTCACACAGTCTCTTTCGTAAACGCGGTTATGGACCTTGTTGCTCGGTGAGGCGCACACGTCCATTTCCACGCCGTGTGAAATCGGCGTCCTCAGGCTTCTGAGTGTTGTCGAAGATTCGCCGGTGATCATTAAGGTGGCTCCCGGCCTCTCCCGCTCTGCGTCCCGATCAGCGCCATCTCGCTTCCGCAGCTTGGACATCGCAGCGGTTCTCGCTGGTGGGTGGCTCCGTCTTCGCTGCGTGCTGCGCTCCCGCTCGCTCTTGCTCCAAGAGCCTCTCTGACTCGCTTCAACAGATGCCGATTCCCGGCACTCAGCAATCCGTAGTACCTAACCTTCACGAACCGCTCTGGCAATACGTGCTGCAAGAATCGCCGCATGAACTCTTCCGCGCTCACCGTCGCAAACTTCACCTGATCGGTTGCCGAGTCCTTGTACTTGAAGGTCACCCGGCCGTCCTCAAGCTTCAGTATTCGGCTGTTGCTGATCGCCACCCGAAACACGTAAGGCGCCAGATACTTGAACGCTGCTTCGCCCGTGCCCACCGGCTCCGAGTGCACCACCCATTCTTTCTTCCATACTCGAGCGTCTACCTGATCGAACAACTCCGTCTTCTTCAGCAGGTCGCGGAACTTTGCGCGAAAGATCACCGACAGCGCGCGCACCGGAACCAGGAAATCTTCGCGCGATCTCTTCCACTCACCCTTCTCGCTCAACCCGCCGCCAGTCACGATGTAGTGTACGTGCGGATGGTAGATCAGCGCCCGCGTCCACGTGTGCAGCACTCCCACCATCCCCACTCGCCCGCCGATGAATCGCTCGTCCCAGGCCAGCTTCTGTAGCGCTTCCGATGATGCTCGAAACAGAATGCTGTACACCGTCTTCTGATTCGAGCGCGCTAATCGCCTCAACTCTTCGGGCAGCGTGAAGGTCAACAGGAAGTGTGTTACTGTGAGACGCAACTCCCTCTGATCCTCAA
>JBASRN010000214.1:0-4131 GCA_049273855.1 Blastocatellia bacterium | reverse complement strand
GAGCGTATGTGGTGTCGATCGATCCGGAGAAGAAGGAGTTCGTGCCAATCAGCAAATGGATAACACTGAACTAGCCTTGCTAACGCTGCATAGGAGGAAGCCATGAAAAAAGGACTAATCGTTGTTCTGATGATCGCGTTTACCGCAGTCACGGTGGCGGCACAATCAAAGACCAGGAAAATGCCGGCGCGCGGACAAGGAGGTGCGGCCCAACCCGTCGGGGTCCACCCGGCGGCCTCGGGAACCAACCCGCAAACGGCGACTTCCAACAAGGCAGCGAAGCCGAACGAAGACTGCGGTTGTGAAGCCGAACCTCCGCCCGACGTAGTGGCGATCGTCAACGGAGTGAAGATACGCACGGAGGAGGTCGATGCGCCGCTCAAAGACGAGATCGCGTCACTCCGGAATCAAGTGGTCGAGGCTCGGAAAAACGAACTGGGGTTGCAGGTTAATTCCCGACTGCTCGAATCCGAGGCTCGAAAGCTGGGCATTACGACCGAGCGTCTTCTGGAGCAAGAGGTGGTCTCAAAGGTCAAGGAGCCGAGTGAAACCGAGATAAAAATCTTTTACGAAGACAACCAGGAACGGATTCAGGCCGAATTCGATGCTGCGAAACCGCACATCGCCAGGTATCTACTCGCGCAGCGGCAGCAGGGCCAGGCCAAGAAACTTGCCGATCGTCTGCGCGCGAAAGGCGATCTGAACATCATGGTGACCGAGGCAACCCCGCCCGAGAAGGAAGGCGACCGCGATAGACTCTTCGCGACCGTCAACGGCCAACCGGTCAACTCAGGACACGTCGAAGACGCAATGGCTCCACTCATCTACAGTTTTCAGCAACGGGTCTACGACATGAGGCAGAGCCGGCTGGAGTCGATGATTAATTCGATGTTGCTCAAGCAGGAAGCCCGGAAACGCAAGCTTACGCCCCAGGCCCTGCTCGAGATCGAAACGGCTAAACGCGCGAACGCGATAACCCAGGAAGATGCAAAGCGGTTCTACGATGAGAACAAGAGTCGTATCACCGGTGAATACGCCGTCCTGAAGGACCAGGTCTTGAACTTCGTTCGCGAACAGGAGCGACGCAAGGCCGAGGCCGAGCTCGCGGAACGGCTGCGCAAGGCCGCCTCCGTTGAAATCTTCATCAAGGCGCCCGAGTCGCCCGCATTTGTCATCACAAATGTTGACCAGCCGCAAAGGGGTAATGAAAACGCTCCGGTTACAATAGTGGAATTCACCGACTTCGAGTGCCCGACCTGTGGGAAGACCCAGCCGGTTCTCGACGAATTGCTCGCGGAATACGACGGGAAGGTGAAGCTAGTGGTTCGCGACTTCCCCCTCGACAATCACAAAAGCGCAATGAAGGCGGCTGAGGCAGCCGAGGCCGCACGGGCTCAGGGGAAGTACTGGGAGTACATGGCCATGTTGTTCAAGAACCAGACCGCACTCGACCCGGTCAACCTCAAGCTCTATGCCGGACAGTTGGGTCTCGATCAAAAGAAGTTCGATTCCGAGCTTGATTCAGGCAAGTACTTCGATCACGTCAATCGGGATAGGCAAGACGGACTCTGGCTCGGTGTGGACGCGACGCCTGCGTTCTTTGTCAATGGACGGCGCGTTCAGTCGATAACCAAAGAGGCGGTAAAGGCAGCGATTGAAGCCGCTCTGAAGGCGAACGAGTCGAGTAAGAAATCTGCGGCTGCCAGGACCTCTCGAGCCGGTTGAAGATAGCGACGCAATTACAAGTCAACCACGGCCAAGTCATTTCCTGGCCGTCAGTAGCTCCGGAGGAGGATGAAAAGATGAGAATCGGCTTAAGAAAAGTCCGAGCTGTCCTGTGTATTGCGATCTCGCTTGTGGTTCCGGAGGTGGCCGCTGTATCTGCCCCGCCGGCGCATCAAGAAAGAAAGGTGGGTTACACCTGCCCGATGGACCCTGAGGTCAGGACGCGGGAACCGGGCAAATGTCCAAGGTGCGGAATGGACCTGCGGGCCACCGATGGGGCGGAGGTCAAGGCCGACCGCTCCTTGAATTCCCCCGCGACCGCGACGCGGCCGGACGGCTCTATCGAGGGGCTGAAGATCCCGGATGTCCAGTTGGTCGATCAAGACGGGCGGAGGTTGAGGTTCTTTACCGATCTGGTGAAGGGCCGCACGGTAGCAATAAACTTCATGTTCACAACCTGTACGACCATCTGCCCACCACTTGCGGTTACATTTGCCAGGCTCCAGAAAGAGCTGGCCAGTCGCGCAGTCGATGACGCCTTATTGATATCGGTGAGCGTCGATCCGGTAACCGATGTTCCGGCGCGGATGAAGTCATACTTATCCAAGTTTGGCGCGGGGCCGGGCTGGGTATTTGTCGGCGGTGGCAAGCCGGAAGTAGACGAGCTTTTGCGAGCTCTGGGCGCGTACGTTAGCGACAAGACCGATCACACTCCGATGATTCTCGTCGGGAACGAAAAGACCGGTTATTGGACTCGCGCGTTCGGGCTTGCGCCCGCCCCTACGCTTGCCGGCCTAATCGCCGAAGCCGCGCGACACGAAGCACCTCAGACCGTGAAGAGGTAATAGTGGTTAGTGGTTAGTGGTTAGTGGTTAGTGGTCAGAGTGGGGTGCACTACTAACCACTAACCAACCGCTAACCCTAACCACTAATCACTGACCACTGACCACTGACCACCACTGTGGTATTCCACAGCTTCACCTGCGCTTTATCACTGCCACAAATGCGGGATGCGACCTACAACGCGGCTCCGGCGCGGGCGTAGACTGCATGGGTTAAAAGACGGTTGGAAATAGGCTTTGTTGATGAACACCGTTCCCTTCTATGCGCCAAAGCACAACGGCGACTTGGTTGTCGATTCGGAATCTCAGCGCCTGTTCGAATTCTCAGCCTCGAGACTCCCGCACCAGTCCCGAAAAGAGGCTCATTTCGTCGGTGCGAGGCTGGGTCCGTACGAAATCCTGTCATCAATCGGAGCCGGAGGGATGGGCGAAGTATATCTCGCTCAGGATGTGCGGCTCGAGCGCAACGTCGCGATCAAGCTCCTGCCCAACGCGTTTATTGCAAATGCGGAGAGCGTGCGGCGCTTCGAGCGCGAAGCAAAGTCCGCCTCGGCACTCAACCATCCCAATATCATCACTATTTATGAAATCGGCGAAGCGAACGGTTCACATTACATTGCCGCTGAATACATTGAAGGCCAAACGCTTCGCCAATACTGCAAGCGCCAACGGATCGGGCTGGCCGAGACTTTGGATGTAGCTATCCAGGTGGCAAGCGCGCTTTCTGCGGCGCATCGCGCGGGTATCATTCATCGCGACATTAAACCCGAGAATGTAATGCTCAGACCTGACGGCTATGTCAAGGTTTTGGACTTCGGACTTGTCAAACTGTCCGAGGACCGCACGATCTGTCTTGCGAGCGATACGTCAACTATCAAGGAGACCACCGAACCCGGCAAGGTTATGGGCACCGTTCGATATATGTCCCCCGAGCAGGCCCGCGGCCAAACGGTCGACGCGCGATCCGATATCTTCAGTCTGGGCGTCATGCTCTACGAGATGATTACCGGGTGCGCCCCGTTTCACGGCGAATCAGTAGCCGATATATTCGCTGCGATACTTCAACAGGAACCCTTGCCTATCGCGAACTACTTGCCAGACATTCCGAACGAGCTTCAGCGCGTTGTCGGCAAGGCGCTGCGAAAAGACCGTGACCAGCGTTATCAGGAAATGACCGACTTGCTTGCTGACTTAAAACGCTTACGAGAAGAGGTACAGCTTCAATCGAAGCTGGAACGCTTTTCCGGAGGCGGATCTCCTTGCAATTCGACGGATCAGAGAACGCTGACTTTACTTACCGGAGGAGGAACACAGTCTGCAACGGTACCGAGCCCAGGCGAAGTCTCTACGCGCTTTACCTCGAGCGCACAATATCTGGCCTCTCAAATAAAAGGTCAAAAGCGCAGCGCGATCATCGCCCTCGTCCTATTTGCTACCGCTACGGTAACCGCTGCGTTCTACTTCAATCGCAAACCCATGCTGACCGAGCAAGACACGATTTTGCTGTCCGATTTTGTCAACACCACAGGAGACTCGATCTTCGATGGAACGCTCAAGCAAGGGC
>JBASRN010000212.1:0-6825 GCA_049273855.1 Blastocatellia bacterium | reverse complement strand
TTCTGGAGACGATGCAGGAAGTTGTGGCAATCCCGGAGTTGATAAAGATTGTGGACGAAGCGATCCGGCTAATGCCTGAAGAGCGCGCGGTTGTGCTCAGGTCGCTGCAGTCGATTAACAAACGCAGGCGCAAGCCTAAGCATGGCAAGAGGTCGCCCCGGGGTAAAACGTGAAGCTGTGTGGCTGGAAGAAAGTAAACTGAGACCTTAGCGCTTCCTGTTTTCCCGTCCTCTGCGTCCCCTCCTTGAGGCTGAGCGCCCCCTGATAATGAGCAGCAGTCGCGGCAAGTCGTTGCGAGCAAGAGAGCAGAATCGCCGTAATGAAACCCGCAGCCTTCTCGCACAAACTATTAGAGCCCATCGACGCGGCAGGCAAGCGACAGAGAGGCGTTAGTTGTTCGGAACTTGCTTGCCACCTTCGCGAGGCGCTGTGTACCCGTTGCGGGTGCGAGCAGACAGGCGTCGCGTGCCTGAACTGACCTGAACTTTCACCGATCGAAAGCTCCCGTCCTTCCTCGAGTTCGTCGGATAGTAACCGATGGCATACTGCGTGCGCAGATCGCTCGATATGGCCTGGGCGATTAAGTGGACCTCTGAGAGTTCTCTCGGGAAGAAAGATTTTCCGCCTGTCTCTTCGGCTAGCTTTGACAACAAACTCTCGGCCTTGTCTCTCGGACTCTTCTTGAAGATGGCGGAGTCACGATCGAGATCGTTGGTAAAGCCGATTAGATAAATCTGCACATCGGTCTCACGCAGGTGTTCGACGACCTCGTTGAACTTGTAGATGCTGTCCTTATCCAAGCCGTCGGTCACAAGTATCACTGCCTTGCGGCGGTTCCTGCCTTCTTTGTTCGCATAGTCCGATGCGAGGTAAAGAGCGTCGAGCATCGCGGTTTGCCCTGAGGCAATCAAGCCTTGGAGCGTGTCGATGACATCGGTGGGGTTGTTTGTGAATTCCTCGAGCAGCTCGGGCTGAAGCTTGAACTCAATCACCGCCATCTCATCGCCAGCCTTACTTTCTTTGATTAGGTTTGACGAAGCCTTGATTACGGTATCGAGTTTGGTTCTCATCGAGCCCGAGGTGTCTATTGCGAAGACCATCGAAACCGGGACCTGTTCACGGCCGAAGAACTCTATCTTCTGGGGAATCTTGTCCTCGGTGACCAGAAAGCTGTCTTTGGTTAGATCAGTGACGGGCTTGCTTGACTGGTCGAGGACAGTGACGTCGAGCACTACGAGGTCAGTTCCTAGTTTTATCGGAGCGTCATCCTTGTTCTGAGGCTCATCCTCGTGAGGTTTTGGCTGCGGCTTTCCGAGCTTCGGCTTTTCCTGCGAATTATCAGCGCGAGACACACCAGGTATAATGCAGAGACAGCTGTTGAGGAGGACGAACGCTACGACCGCGATTGCGGAAGCGGGCCTTGGGATCATTGCGAATCTCATATCAAAATTCTACTCCGGGGTTCACGTTTTGAAAACCAATACGTCTGAAACCGGTTCTTGGGATGCGTGGAGGGTCTCAGTCCGTTGCCGAGGGAACGCGGGCAACGTTTGCGGTTTGCAGGTTTTATTGGCGAGGGTGTCCTAGTCGAGGTCTACTTCTTGAATGACTGGTACCCATCCCTGTACTGGAGCGACAGGCGGCCCAGTCCGCGGGGCGGGTTGACCTTGACTTGGACCCTGTGCCACTTGGCTTCGCTCTGAGTGTCGGTCGGATAGAACCCGACCGAATACTGGTGTCGAAGCTCCAGCGCTATACGCGTACAGATCTCGACCAGTTCGGCCTCGTTATAAGCGTTTGGGAAGAAGGCCCTTCCGCCGGTCATTCGAGTGATCTCTTCGAGTATTGAGCGCCCAAAGCCGGACAAGGCGTCGTTGGCGGGGTCGGTTATTCCAATCGCGTAGATCTGGACATCCGCTTCTTTGACCCGATTTCGAAGCTCCTTATAGGTGTAGCGGCTGTTGTTGTCCTGGCCGTCCGATACTACCAGCAAGGCCTTCTTCGAGTGGCGTCCCTGTTGGACTTTCTCCACTGCTATGTACGCCGCGTCGTAGAGCGCCGTGGAGCCCTTCGGATTGACAAACATCAGGTGCCCAAGGATATTGTCGCCGGACGTAGTGTAGTCGTGAATGAGTTTCGCGCGGTCGTTGAAGCCGATCAAGAAGAAGTCGTCGTCGTCGTGAGAAGTCTCGATGAAACGGCGAAGCGCCCGAACAGAACGCCCGATTCGCTCCTTCATCGAGCCCGACACGTCGTACACGATACCAAGCGAAACCGGCGCGTCGTCATCGGTAAAGTGTGCGATCTGCTGTTTGACCTTGTCATCAAAGACTTCGAAGTGGTCCTTAGTCAGGCCAGTGACGAACCTGCCGTAAGGGTCCGTGACGCTCACGATCACGTTCACAATGCTGGTATCCAGGATGATCTTGTCATCGGACCGTTGAGTTTTTGTCTTGCCGTCGCTTGGGGTCTTTGGTTTCTCCGGTATGCCGGAGGCTGTCCTTGCCGCCGGACGAGGATCGTCTCGCGTGGCGGCTTCGGCTTTGGGAGATTCCACCGCCGATCCGACGGGTTGCTGAGCCGTAGCGTAACGCAACGGAGAGAGGATGATGAACAAAAGGGACGTCAGCAGCGCGCACGCGAATCTTTGCTTCATGGTGCTTTGCTCCCGGCTTGACCGATAGCCTTAAAGAACCTGACATGTGCTGCCAAGAAAAGGTCCGATGGTGGCACTAGAGCGGGCGGCATGCGCTGTCGCCCTTCAAGCTTCATGCGATTCAGAAATCGGAGTGGTCGGAGCACCCTGGAGTGAGCAGCCAGTAGCACCCGGCCTTTGTCAACGATCTCATTCTAGCACAAACGATTTGAGACGCAAGGGAAGTCACCGGAAATCTCGGCGCAAAGTTACGGCAAGGCTTCGGGGTGACACTGCCGATGCGCTCTGCGTAACCTGTGCCTACGTTTGATTCCAGCCGTGGCGGTCCTGCACGGATGAGACGAAGTACCTCTCCATCGTGCCTTACCACTCTGGCTCCGATCGAGCGCGATCTATGTTCGAGATTATGACGAATGAAACCTAAGGGTGTGCTAGCGGTCCTCATTTCTTCCGGCCAACCATATTACCGCGAAGGTCGAAAGTAAGGACGGCGCTTGACTGCGGCGGTAACAAGCGAGCTCGTGGCCGGCTTGTAAGACTTTCGAATCTGTCTGGGTATAGGCATCCGCAATGTCGCCCAACCGAGCCACCGGTAGTAAATGATGCGGCAGTTTTCGTCGGGTTGGGGCGCGTTTGACAATGAAGATATGAGCCTTCTAAACTTCACCTTCTTTTGACTTCCTCCTCACTGTGAGAAGCAAGGATCTGATGTGCCAGCCCCGTAACTAAGACCGAGAACCAGAGCCTCCCGGGTCATCCATCGTGGGTGGAGGCTCCAATTTGGTCGCGAGGTTTGACTATCGGGGCGCATCAGCGGCGTGCGATGTCAGGCGGTTCGCAAGCCGAAGCCGGAGCAGGATGAGCGGCACTGAGCGAATCAACGAAGAGCATGCAAGCCCGGCTGCCCGGTACGATGACGTTGCCGTCCTGATTCCGTGTTTCAATGAAGAGAAAACGGTGGGCAAAGTAGTTATGGACTTCAATCGAGTACTGGCGGGTGCCAGGATTCTAGTGTTTAACAATGATTCAACAGACAACACGGCGGACGTCGCCGAGATGCACGGTGCGATCGTCATTCGCGCGCCCCGGCGGGGGAAAGGAAATGTTGTAAAGCAGATGTTCGAGCACGTCGACGCGGAGATATACATAACCGTTGACGGCGATGATACCTATCCGGCGTCGGCGGCCCAGAAACTGGTTTCTGAGTTCCGGAAGGGGGGTGTTGACATGATCGTAGGGATGAGAGCGTTTGCGGTCGAAGGCGGCTCAGCTCGCAGGTTTCACAGATTCGGCAATCGCCTGGTTGCCTGGCTCATTTCACACCTTTTTCCGATTAAGGTCACCGATGTGATGTCGGGTTACCGCGTGCTTTCCAGAGAGTTTGTGAAAAGCGTGCCTTTGAAAGCGCGCTTCGAGGTCGAGACCGAAATGACGCTCCAGGCAGCCACCAAAGACTTTGTCATCAAAGAAGTCCCTATTGAATATGGCAGCCGACCAGATGGCAGTTACTCAAAGTTGAACACCTTTTCAGACGGGTTCCTGGTTCTAAGGGCCATCTTCATAATCTTCAAGGACTACAAGCCGTTGATCTTCTTCGCGTCTTTAAGCGGTGTGTTGGTGATTGTCAGCGGTTTCGCTGGTTTCCGGTCCATAAGAGATTACCTGCAAACCGGACAGGTTTATCATCTTCCCTCCGCGGTGCTTGCGACTGGGACCATTATTCTGGCTGCGTTGAGCCTGAGCATAGGTTTGATTCTGGACACGCTGTCGAAATACCATAATGAGAACTTCCAACTCCTGCGTCGGCTGGTCAAGAAGCAGCAATGAGGATCCTGTTCATCAGTCATTCCTCTCCGTTGAAGGAAGGCGGAGCCGAAACACGTACGCGCGAAGTCGCCTTCAGGCTTGCTCTGTCGGGTCACACGGTAACCATTCTCTGCGGGAAGACCGACGTTAAGGATCCGCCGGTGATCGAAGTAAACGGGGTCAGGATAGTCTCTAAGAAAACTCTTCCTAATGTGTTGCTGAGAAGATATCCGTACCCGCACTACTTCTCGCTTGCGGCGGCGAATCTATTCCTGATGTTTTACATTCCCCGTTTTGTGAGAGAAGGGAAGTTCGATCTAATCCGAGAAGACCTCGCTCCGTTTCCACCCTCTTTCCTGTTGTCGCTCGCGCACCTGCCAGGAAGGAGGATTGCGGTAGCTCACATGTTATCTCGAACGCTAAAGGGCTGGGCAAAGTACTATGGGCTTGTTTTCGGCTTAGCTGGCTTCGTTATGGACCGACTGCTAAGGTCCGGCGTGCTCAAGTATGATCGAATCATCTGCGCGGCTAAGTGGTTTGCGGACGAGATGAAAGAGTCCCCGGCGATTGCCGGCAAAGTCTGCTATGTTCCGAACGGTGTCAACCTGGATGAGTTCAGCCCGGCGTCTCCGGGCCCGAACGATAATCGCAACATTCGATTGCTGAGCGTCGGACGGCTGGCTGAAACCAAAGGTCACCGTTATGTGATCGAGGCGCTTTCATACTTGAAGCTCGATTACCCCGGCACAAAGCTGGACATACTTGGAAACGGACCCTTAAAGCGCAGTCTAAGGGAGATATCACAGAGCTTTGGAGTTGCGGACATGGTTGAGTTCCGCGCACCCGTCGGTCACGCCGAAATGCCGAAGCTCTACCACCGCTACGATTTTCTTGTCATGCCTTCTATTTGGGAGGGTCTACCCGTATCGTTGATAGAGGCGATGGCTAGCAAGCTCCCGATTATCGCGACTGACATCCCTGCAATCACCGACGTGCTCGGAATGGACTCGGCCACCTTTGCGTCAAAGGAAGACGCCCGTGATCTCGCCGAAAAACTGAGATGGGCCTTTCAGCATCCGGATCGAGTTCGCAAACACGCCCAGAGCGCCTACGAGATAGCAAAGCGATATGATTGGGCCGCGACGGCCAGTCAAGAAGTTGAGGAAGCGTAGATGCTAGCCGGCAGGAAACTCAACCTTCTTGAGAAGCTTGCTTACAGGATCCTCTCTCTGACCGATATAGAAAACAAGACGCTGAGCCAGGCGGTGCGGGAGTTTGCCCGGACGGTGCCGCCAACAGCAAAGGTCCTGGATGTTGCAGCGGGTTTGAAGCCCTATCAACAATTCTTTGAGCATTGCCATTACGAGTCCAGTGATTTTGCCGATTGCCAGGGATTTTACAGCAATCTTGATGACGGACGGCGGCACGATCTCGCGAGTACCCACACTTATATTTGCCCGATAGAAAACCTTCCAGTTCCCGATAACGCCTTCGATGCGATCATATGCACGCAGGTGTTGGAACACGTCCCGTACCCTTTGGCGGCTCTAAAAGAATTGCACCGCGTGTTAAGGAAAACAGGCCAGCTTCTTGTGACTGTGCCGCAAGGGTACGGAATCCATGGCGAGCCATACAACTTTTTCTATTTCACCAAGTACGGACTCGAACTAGTCTTGCGGGACGCGGGCTTTGAAGTGTTGAGTGTGCGTGAAAGAGGTGGGTATTTCTATTATCTGTACGACCGGATCTCAAACGCCATTCCTAGGATAGTAGTCGGACACAAGAAACGGATGACACTGATGATGCTGCTGCTTTCACCGGTTCACATACTGCTGGCTTACGTGCTTGGCCCGGCGCTGCTGCTGCTGGAGCCCTTCGATAAAGAGAAGAGATTCACTTTGGGATATGTTTCAATCGCAAGGAAGACTCAGGCGTCCGGGGCCTCACCCAACTCGACGAACCTCGGTCTCGCTAATCAAGATCATTAACACGATGTTATGCAGGGCGACGTTAAAATAAATGACTCGGTTTCCGAAAGCGCCTCGACGAGATCCGGATCGAGAGGGGCGGTCTTCACCGGGTTGCTCTCAGCGGCCGTGTTAGTAGTCAGTACCGCGGCAGTCTTCCCCTTCTATTTTTCTCGTATTCAACGGGCGCCCGGCACAAACGAACCGGTGAGCATGCTTCGAACCGATGACATGCATAATCACCTGGCCTACTCGAAGGAGTTTGACAAGGGATTAAGGGCGGGCAGCATATATCCACGATGGATGGCCGATGTCAACAAAGGGTACGGCGTTGCAACGATGATCTACTACCCCCCCGGCTTTCACTACCTTTCTTCGATTGTTCACATCGCCGTA
>JBASRN010000205.1:0-48143 GCA_049273855.1 Blastocatellia bacterium | reverse complement strand
CTGCGTGGTGTCAGGCACAAAAATGAAGACCCAATCTTCGTAACGGTCCAAACCGTACAGCCCGCGTATCGCCTTGCCTTTGACACGGGGCGCCACTCCAACGATAGGTATCGTGTTGGAACCTGGCGATGCCGCCTCGAACAGATGCTTCAGCGGATCGTTGGGAGTCAACCCGTCGTCGTCGTCGTCATCATCGTCATCGAAGTCGTCATCATCATCGTCGTCGGGATCCTGCGCGGGCTGCCGCGGATTCGTTCGCGGGGGAACTACGCCCGGCGGTTGCGTGACCTCCTCGGCCGTCTCGCTCGGTTTAGCCTTCTCAAGCCGCTGGGGCGGACCCGCGATCAGCAAGTACTGCAAAGGAATCGGGATCTGGGTTTCAGCGGCAAACGCTTGCAAGACCTTCATGATGCGGGGGTCACGCGCTCGCACCGGTTCCCATTCGCGGCTGCTCATCGGATCGACCATCGCCGACGGCCTCACGAACTTCAGCTCTCTGACGTTGAGCCTGACGCCATCACGGAGCTTCTTCAGTTCGGTCAGATAACCATAAGGCGGCGGCACCACAAGCTGTATTCCGGCAAGCGTTCCGGCGTTGTAGTATCGGGCGATGCCCCGGGCCATCTGGTCGCCGCGGTACAGCAGCTCCTCTTCCTTATCGCGTTGCACCTGAACCTTGACGTTGGGAACAATCGCGGAAGCCATGACAATGCTCATTACTCCAAGCGCCAGCAACAGACCGAGCAGCGCCCAGCCGCGCTCGCCTTCTGTTGCGACGGCGCGCTCCACTGGCTTACGGAGCGCGCGCACCCGAAGTCTCACCGCATGAGCTGCTCGTGGGATCATTTGGGTTTCTCTTGCAGCATTATACGCCGCTTGATTTCGTACTGCGTGTGAGTGACATCCACCGAGTCGGCATTTATTGCGTCAATGCGCCAAACGGCCTGCAGCGTTTCGCCGCGCCTCAATCGCTTTATCTCTTTGGTCGATTGAACCTCGAACACCGCGTAGCTCAACTGTGGCTGACCGAGCGGTCCGAGCCGGGCTTTGAATACGACGCCGGGCTCGGGAGGCGGTTGGGCTACAAATTGAATGATGTTCGAATTCATTTTCCCTGGGTCGGCCGCCGATTTGACTTCGACATTGAAAGAACCCGGCGCACCGTACTCGCCCGGTTCGAGCTCGATCGATAGCTGCGAATCGCTGAGGCGCTTGGTTGGCTTAGGCGTTCCTCCGTAATAGACCCGTGCGTCCGGAGGAATCTTGTTGCCGGTCACCGTCAGGGTCACCTTCTGAGGCGCGCTGGCTATGGCGCTCTGAGGGCTGAGTCCGGTGAGCACAATAGGCGGCGGCGGCGGGGGCGGCGGCGGCGGCTCTGGAGGCTTCACGTAGTAGCCAAAGATATTGCCTCGCGCCCCAGGCTTCGAATTGCCCGCCGAGTGCGATAACACGGCGATGTTTAGCGGAGTGCTATCGGAAAGCAACGCTAGCAGCAACGCGTCTTGAGTCCCGGAGGGGGTCACCCTTGGCGGCGCGGCGGGCGCGCTCGCTTGAGAAGATGGCACAACCGGCCTTGCTTCGGGAGCCGCGTTCGCGTTTCGCGACCCGAGCGTGGGCCTTGGAGTTGGTGCGCTGAAAAACAATTGGTACACGAGCACCAACACAAACACCGCCGTGACGACAAGTGCTGCGATCTTCTTTATCTGCTCGGGTGATTTACCCTTGCCAGCCATGCGACCTCTTCTAGACTCCCAGCGCCGCGCATTCGGTTACTGCGGCCGAAAATACGCGGTCATCTCTATCGAAAGCACCAGCCCGCCCGCCGCTGCTTGAGCGCGCGAGCTTCGGCCCGGAGCCTTGCCCTCCTGGCTGGTGATGCCGATCGTCTTGACCACGATCAACTGGTTGCTGCCTTCCAACGCGCTGATGAAAGAGCGCAGGTTGGGGTACTCACCGGCCACGCTGAATCTAGCCTCAAGCTCCGGAAACGCATTCAGTATTTCTTCCGGTTTTCTTATCCTCGTGGTTTTCTTCTCGGTGGTGGCTTCTTCCTCGGCTTGCCCCGGCATCTTGGATGTCGTATCTATGCCGCTTGCCAACTGAACGCCGGTCTTCTTGGCCAGGGCGTTTAGTTCGTTCAGCAGGTCAATCTCGCCGGATCGCCTCGCCTTCAAGTGACCCGTCTTGAATAGTTCGAGGCTTTCCAGCGCTTCCCTTGCAACGTCGCTCGGTGAAGTTGTGCTCAAAGCACCGCCGGTGCTCGGATCGATGTCACGCTGCTGATCAGCGAGCTGTTGCTCAACCTGACGCAGACGCGCCTGCTCGGTTCTCAGTGACGTCCAGTAATAAGTCACCGCAATCGCAAGACACGCGACCGCAACGAACGCCGCAACTATCTCGACTCCGGTCAAGCCGAAAGGCAGCGTTTTGACGCGCGGTGAACCTACATCAAGTCGCGACAATCGTTCTCGCACTTGCATCACTGGGCGCCACCTCGCATCTGATTGTAGGCCAGTTCCAGGGTGAACGGCGTCTCCCCGGTCTCGGTCATCGCTTCCTGATCGGCTTGAACAACCGCAAACAGTCCGCCAGATTTCGCGATATTGCTCATCATCGTCGTCATCTGCGCGGCGGTCGTTCCGAGCGCCTTCACTTGAACCTTGGTCATCACGACCTCGGCGTCTGAGATTCCTTCGACCTTGATGGCGGTGATGCGAGCGTCATTTGGAATGAGCTGTTCGAGCTCAGAGATCATCCGATTCCAGGAGAAGCTCTTCTCCAGGATCAGGCGGCGCGCCGACGCAAGCTCCAAGGCTTCCTGCTCGTTGATGACGATTTTTACTTGCTCGCGCTCCTTCTTTTCTCGTTCCGCTCGCTTCGCCTCCGCAAGGGATTTCTGGCTTTCGATGCGCTCCTTAATCTGATCGGCTTTGGCGATGACAAGACTTCGCTCGGCTACCACCCACAGAAAAAACCATAGGCTTGAAAAGAACACGGCGCCTATCACTATCCAGAACAGACGATGATTGGTAAATGGGCGGCTCGAGAGGTTTACGCTTGTTCGCATCACGGTCAAGGATAACTGAAAACGACGGCCCGTTGCCAGCGATGACGTATCAATCCTTCTTCCTGGTCACCAACCGGCTCCTGAGAATTGCCGGCTGAAAACGTGGCGCCGAACACCGGCTCAAGGGGCAACTCCTGAGTGAGGCAAACGCATCTGTCCACTGGAAGTTCCTGTTGTTTAAGCCATCAACTGATGATGTCGCGCGAGCCCAAACGAGTTCTGGAGGTGGTTATGAGGACCTGTCCGGTTTGCGGACTCGACGTTGAAGACTCTTATTTGTTTTGCCCCGACGACGGATCGAGGCTGGTCGAAGCCCAGGCGGCAGCCGCGTCGCTCACAGCGGGCATGCCCGCTCAGGCTCAAGCGGCAAGAGCTGAAGCCGGCGCAGCGCACGGCGACGCGGTTGTTCTGTATTGCGGAGAGTGCGCGGCTGAGTATCCGATGACCTTCGTTGAGTGCCCGGTTCATCACGCTGTGTTGAGGCGCTATAAGATTCAACCGACCGCGCCTGCTTTAGCAATCACGCCGGCGTCAGACGCAGCCGGGGATCAAAGCAACCGCAGCGAGCATCCCGATCACGCGGACGGGGCTCCCTATTCGGTCGTCAATTCTGGCGGAGCCGCTCAACCCGCCCCGTATCCGGAAGCACTAGCAACCGCCGTCCCCGAAGAGCGAAGGCGCCCATCCCTCTCATTGGCAGCGGCGCCGGGCGACGAGCCAAAGCGCGAAGCGAAATCATGGTCGCCGTCAATCCTGGGGGTTGACTATCGTGCCGAGGACTACGCCTTCCGCGAGCCTGGTCCCGAATCTCGTTTTGACAATCCAAGCTTTCGAATCGTAGCTGCCACTCTTGTCGTCGCGCTGGTGCTGTTTTGTGTTGTAGCGGTGTACATCTTCTTCTCCGGAGGCGCGCGAAGACGGACGGTCGCACGCGCGGCGCAGCCCATCTCGACAACACAGGTGGAAGAACCGCCGCCCTTCAATCCGACACCGGCAGAAGCGCTCGACTACAAGGAAGAGTCCGCCGTTGCGCCTGCTTCCGCGGCTATTCTCGATTCCGCGCATCCCGACCAGACCAGAAAACCCGCTGCTGAAAGGACGGCCTTGCTTGCGGCAACCGCCAAGGCGCCCGCAGCCGTCAGACCAACTCCGGTTTCAACGAACCGAGTTTTCGATGCTCCAGTCGAACCGGCAATGACCCGGACGTCGATCACCAGAGAATCACCTTCGGCTCGCGTCGAGCAAGGGAGAGTCGACGCCAGACTGATTCGCGTCCGGTCGATGAGGACAGCTTCCGGCGTGCGCTATGACCTGACCTTCGATCTGCAAGACGAATCTGGACGGCACGCTCAATGGGAGAGGATGCAGATCTCAACTCGATCGGCGAGCGGCGTTAGCCACTCACAGGCGATTCCTTTCGTGCATCGTCTTGGCGCAAGCGGGGCGCTGACTTTCACGGTAAGTGTGGAGATGCGCGGTCACTCGCAAGCTGATTGGCAAGGGCGGGTCGTCTGCACAACAACGGGTTCCGATAACGACGGCAAGCCTGTCCGCGCGAGTTTCGGAACAAACGTAACACCCTGAATCGCAAGATACGAGGACCTCGCCCTCGACGTCCTTCAGGGATGTCAGAAGCCTACGTCGGATCTTCCCGAATCTCCTAGGGCACATATCCTGGAAGAGGAATTGACTCATCCCCTGGTTTATCGTAGAACTAGCTCGCACCTCACTCGAGAAAAAGGAGATTCACCTTTGTCATCAAAGACTATGCGGCTTGTTGGGATAATCTGTCTGGTAGCAGCAGCAGTACTCTCCATCTTGAATTTGAAGCGAGTGGCCAACCTGGGCACGTTCTGGGTAGCTCTGCCGCTACTCCTGGCGGGTGCTGTTATGGTTGCTCGTTCAAGAAAACGCAACTAAGAGCAACGTATCCAGCCATCTTGTTCTGTTGTGCGCGAATCATGACTAAAGAGGATTCTTTGCGCGCACCCGGTCCCAATACGGAACACTAGAGCAACCGCTACTCCCACTTTGTCCCGGCAACGCCGGCAAAAGCTCTCGAATTCGCGGGTACTGAGCGCCGCAGAATTCCTGCTCGGCGCTTTGATTGTGATTGGCTACAACGTCTTTCACGTAGTGCCCAATGAGGTACTGGTTGTGGATTCCGGAGTTGCAGGACTCATTCTGGGCGCAGCCTATCTGCTGTCGGGCCGGAATCTCTGGGCTAGCATCCTTGCCCACGGACTCATCGATACCGTCGGTAGTCTACTTTGGGTCGGACTCATAATGGATCGTATACACGATTTGCTTCGCCGCCGGTGATCCATGGTCAGGTTATGCTGAAAGCCGTTGACTCATCTCGGCATTTATCATATGAAGTAGCTCGCACTTATCATTACAGTGAGAGGAGCGCAACTTTTCACCAACAGCAATGCGCGCAGCCGAGATAATTTGTCCGATGGCTGCGAGCGATAGTTTACTGAGCGGCCTTGGGATAGAAAGAATGTCGGCGACAAGAAAAACTGTTCAGGTATTCATCAGCTACTCGCATCGAGACCGTAAGCACCTCGAAAAGTTGCGCATCCATCTCGCCGGACTCGCACGCGACGCTCGAGTGCATTTCTGGTGGGACGGAGAGCTTGAAGTGGGCAAGGCGTGGGAGCCGCAGATCCTTGAAGCCATGCGTAGTGCCGACCTGGTCTTGCTGTTGCTAACCGCGAACTTTGTTGCGTCCGACTACGCCATCGAGAAAGAACTCCGATTGGCTCGGGAACGCGAGAGACGGGGCGAGATCGATCTGGTTCCGATTTTCGTCGACTCCTTCGATCTTGGGGCTCACTGGCTGGGACAACTCCAGGCGATCACGGTTAATGGCAAGGCGATTGCGCAATCTCGTCTTGGTTCATCGGCGTGGGAGCATGTGGCGAGGCAGATACGACTAAAGGTGGAGTGCATCGAGGGAAAACGCCCTGCAATGCAGGTGCTCAACGAGGTCGAGGAGGTGGTCTACTCGGGTGACGTTCGGCTGGCCGAACTGTCCACCCGACCTCAAGTTCCGATCGGCCAGTTTCCCTCGGTAAGCGCCTTTTGGAGCAACCGTTCAATACTCGTGGGAGGACCCGAGATAGTGGCAGTGCAGGGTACCTTTTCCCAATTCGCGCCGATGCTCATGGGACCGCCAGGCGCCAAGAGAGTCCTCCACCGGGAGTTCCGGCAGGCGATCGAAACACACCGGCGGTTCGGCGAGCGGAAGCGGCTGACCATAAATGCGTGCATGTCGATCTCGGCGGGCCAGATGGTGCATCGAGAGATGCGTAGAGAAAACAAGAAGCGTCTGGTAGGCCTCTACGAGAGCATCGTTCGCAACGCCATACCGATTTTTGTTCTGCCCGACTACTACGACCGGGAACTGGTCCCCGCCTTTCAGGAGACTAGTGGCAGCGAAAGTTACGAAGCCATCGTGACTGGCCGGCCGTTCCTGCTTGATAACAACTACATTCGGCGTTTTCTTTCGCGTCAGGGTATTGACAAGATCCTCCCGGAGTTCGTAATCGATAACCTATGCCAAGACGCTTATGCCTTAGAGGTCGGCGGGCCACGCACCAAAGTTCAGAAGCTCGCTAATCGTCCCACCCGCTATCTTGACGGCGACATCTGGCTAGCGGTGAAATCCGGCGAAGCGGAACGCTTCGTGACCGGATTTGTGGATATCACCAATGAGGCTGAGCGCCGGGAAGAGATGAAGAGGATGCTCGAGGGCGCGCGGGATAGCCAGATATTGGCTTCCAGCGACGGACTCCACTCGCTCGCACAGTTGCTTGACCCGAACAGCGCTTAAGAACTGAAAGCACCGTCTCTGAGTCTGGCCCTTAAGGAGAGATGCAACCTCATTGCTCAGGATGCCGGAACGGTCAATGGCCAGGATCTCCCGAGCAGGTTCAGTCCAAGAAACGTGCCCGTACTTCTGGTGACGGCAACGGACAGGTGTCATACTTTCCGAACCAGCGGTACCGTCGCTTCGCGAATTGATCGTAGAGATAATCTCGAACAGATCGCGGAATGATGTATCCAAAAAGCGCCAGCTTCCACGGCCCGCCCAGATACCGGGCAACGCGCAGCGCCGCATCGGATCGCACGAACACTCTCTCCAGATACGCGAAGTCGAGGGGTTCCACGTACACCAGCGAATCTATGCCCGCTATTTCCGGATGTCGAGTCAGCACCGACTTGCCGTAGTCGCTCTGCAAGGCCGCAAAGAACATTGCCTTCCGTTTGTCGTGCCGAAGGATCCGCTGAATAGTCTTATTGCAGAAACCGCACTGCCCGTCGTAGAGCAGCACAGGCTGCGACGTGGTCGTGGCGGTGTTTGTCTCTGTCATAAGCGATGCTCTGAGTCTATTCTAAGCTTCTCTGCAAGTTGATGTATAGGCGAGCTCGTGTCCTAATTCAATTCTCTGGGGTCTCTGCGCCTCGGCGACTCTGCGGTTAAGCAGGATTTCGACGCCAACTAACCGCAGAGCCGCTGAGACGCGGAGGTTACGCGGAGAAACCATTGAAACTCACAAAATACTGGAACCTATCCGGTACCTCTGAGGAATTCTGATTGAATGTAGCAAGGAGGAATAATGCTTAGCCGAAGACTGATGATCCTGATCTTTGTTCTCATCTGCGGAGTTACCACAGCCCCGCGCGCGAACGTGCCCGCTTCCGGATCGCCGGCTCAAAAGACCGAGACGGTAATTCCGTTCAAGCTTGTCAGCAGACATATCTTTCTCAGACTAAAGGTCAACGAGTCCGATCCGCTTTGGTTCATATTGGATACGGGCGACAAGTTCGCAATCATAGACCTTGAGCGTGCAAAACAGCTCGGATTGAATCTCCAAGGGCAAATCAATGTCGGCGGCGCAGGTGCCGGGGTGCTCAAGGGCGCTTATGTTAACGACAGCAATTTTACAGTGCCTGGTCTTGAAGGATTTACTCAGCCGGTGACGCTGGCTGTTCCTCTGGACATGCTAAAGCCAAATTTCGGCCACGATGTAGACGGCATAATAGGCAGCGAGTTTATCAAACAGTTTGTCGTCGAGGTCGACTATCCTGCTCGTTTGCTAAGACTCCACGATAACCAGAAGTTTTCCTACTCAGGACCCGGCGAGATTATTCCGATAAAACTGTCTGGCGGTCACCCGATTATTCAGGGCGAGATAATGCTACAGGGGCGCGATAACATCAAAGCAGAGTTCGTCATAGATCTTGGGTCTGGCGGAGCCTTGGCACTGTATAGCCCGTTTGTAGAAAAGCACCAACTCCTTGGGACAAACCAAAAGACGATCAGGGCAATGGGGAGGGGCGGCGCCGGGGGAGAAGTCACTGGACGCATAGGCAGGATTCCCGCGCTTAAGATCGGTAAGTTCACAATCGAGAATCCCGTCACTATGTTCTCCCAGGATACGAGGGGGGCGTTTGCCGATGGCGCGATCCAGGGCAACATAGGCGAGCAGATCATGTCCAGGTTCAAAATACTACTCGACTACGAGCGCAGTAGAATCATCCTCGAGCCAAACGCCGGATTTAAGGAGCCGATGGACCAGGCTTCAAGCGGGCTGAAAATACTGGGAGAAGGAAAAGATTACAGAACGTTCCGCATCAAAGAAGTGCTTGAGAATTCTCCCGGGACTGAGGCGGGGCTTCAGGCGAATGACGTCATAGTTGGAATCAACGAGCGCCCGGCTATTGAATTGACCCTGCCCGACTTGATCGAACAGTTCGAACGCGCGGTTCCCTTTAAGCTAACCGTGCGTCGCGGTGAGCAGACCCTTCGAGTGACTCTAACGCCAAGGAAACTGGTTTGAAGCAAAGTCAATCTTGATTGACAGCATCCCGTTTCAGAGACTGCGGGGAAGCCGATTCAGGTTGCAACGTCTACTGGAACCGATTACAGGTCGGGAAGGGCGGTTTACCCCCGCTGCTCCGATTCTCAGCGAACCAGGCAATGCTCGACTTGTACCAATTGTCGCCAGAGCCAAACAGCGGGGGTAAATTGCCCTTCCCGACCTGTTAACGCACCGAGGTTCGACACAGTCCGCTTGCTCTGATGTTCCACCCCTCCGCAGTGCACCAGCGATGCCACCCAGCTCAACTGGCAAAACAATTCTTCACCCCCTATAGTTCGATTCCAGCAGACTCATCACGCAAGAGGACATCAATGGCCAGCGAACAGCACACTAACCGATTGATTGACGAGACTAGTCCGTACCTGCTTCAACACGCGCACAATCCGGTCGATTGGTACCCGTGGGGACCTGAAGCACTCGAACGCGCGCGCTCGGAAGACAAACCAATACTTCTTTCGATCGGCTACTCCGCTTGCCACTGGTGCCATGTGATGGAGCACGAGTCCTTTGAGAATGAAGAGATCGCGCGGCTGATGAACGACAACTTTGTCTGTATAAAGGTCGACCGCGAAGAACGGCCCGACCTCGACTCGATTTATATGAACGCGGTTCAGATGATGACCGGACACGGCGGTTGGCCGATGACCGTCTTCCTCACTCCCGACCTGAGGCCGTTCTATGGAGGCACTTACTACCCGCCGGTCGATCGTCACGGGCTGCCCGGTTTCCCCAAGTTGCTGACGACGATAGCTGACTCTTACAAGAACCGCAGCGATGACATCCAGAGCAGCGCTACCGCGATCACCGCTGAGCTGAAAAATATCAACCGGTTGGCTCCCTCCGGCGAGATGCTGACGACCGAAGTCTTGAACCAGGCGTTCTCGGGGCTCGCTGGAAACTTTGATCGGGTGAACGGCGGGTTCGGCGGCGCGCCCAAGTTCCCGCCTTCGATGACGTTGATGTTCCTGCTCCATCATCACAAGCGCACACACTCACCCGAGGCGCTCGCGATGGTCGCGCTGACTCTCGACAAGATGTCCCGCGGCGGAGTGTACGATCATTTAGGCGGCGGCTTCGCTCGCTACTCTGTTGACGCGCGCTGGCAGGTGCCGCACTTCGAGAAGATGCTTTACGACAACGCGCTGCTCGCTCGCGTTTACCTGTACGCCTGGCAGCAGACGAAGAACTCGAATTACCGCCGCGTCGCGGAAGAAGTGTTGGAGTACATCGTCCGCGATATGACCGATCGCACCGGCGCCTTCTACTCGTCGGAAGACGCTGACAGTGAAGGCGAAGAGGGAAAGTTTTATGTCTGGACGAGAACGGAAGTGATGAGCATTCTCGGCGAAGACGGCGAGCTTTTTTGCGAGTTTTTCAACGTCACCGACTCTGGCAACTTCGAGCACGGCTACTCGATTTTGAACATGCCGCTCTCGCTTGAAGAGTTCGCCGAGAAGAAGGGCGCAAACGTCGAGGAACTGAGACGCACGATCAACACCGCAAGGCAACGGCTGTTTAACGTTCGTGAAGCTCGCGTCAGACCGGGGCGCGACGATAAGTCGCTTGCCGCGTGGAACGGTCTTATGTTGACGGCGTTCGCGGAAGCGGCAAACATCCTGGGCCGCGACGATTACCGCGAGATTGCGGTGCGCAACGCCGAGTTCATACTCAAGCACCTGACGAAGGACGGGCGGCTTCTGCGGACCTACAAGAGCGGCCAGTCGAAGTTGAACGGTTATCTTGAAGACTACGCTTACGTGATTGAGGGGTTGCTCGCGTTATACGAAGCGACGTTCGAGTTGCGCTTCTTCAATCACGCGCGGGAGCTTGCGGACACGATGATCGCTCAGTTCCGGGACGAGGCCGATGGCGGGTTCTATTTCACCTCGGCCGATCACGAGGAACTGATCGCGCGCACTAAGGACTTCTTCGACAACGCTGTACCGTCGGGAAATTCGGTTGCAGCGCTCGCGTTGCTGAAGCTCTTTCACCTCACGCAGGAGCAAGAGTACCAACGATCGGCGGTCGCGATCCTGCGCGCGATTCGGCAAGCGGTCGCCAAATTCCCGAGCGCTTTCGGGTACGCGCTACGCGGGCTCGACTTCTACCTGTCTGAACCGAAGGAGATCGCGATAGCCGGCAACCCAGCCTCACATGAAGTCCGAGCGTTCGTCGAAGAAATTAATTCGCGCTTTCTTCCTAACAAGGTCGTAGCTGCGCGGGAACCTGAAGACGAGCCGTCGGCCGAGGCGATCAAGCTGCTGGCAGCGCGCCCGATGGTGGAGGGAAAGGCGACGGTTTATGTTTGCCGCAACTACACTTGTCTTGCGCCGGCGACGACGGTTGAAGAGCTAGCGGCACGGCTTGAAGAATGAAACCGGACTCCTGGCAAGCAGCAATAGAGCGCGGTGAGGAGAAACCAGGCTCGAGCTTGAACCCCCAGCTCTTTTGCGGAGCTATCACTTGATTCTTATCTCAAACAGGCGCGGCCAGAGCTTGCCGGTCACGAAGATCCGCTTTTGCTCCGAGTCGTAAGCTATTCCGTTCAGCACGTCATCCGTTCCCTTTCGCTCCGAAGGCGCGCGAATCGCTCCCAGGTTCAAAAACGATTTCACTTGTCCGGTCGCCGGGTCGATCATCAGGATCAAGTCCGTCTGCCAGACGTTCGTCCAAAGTTCGCCGTCGATGAACTCGAGTTCGTTCAGTTCAGTGATGGGCCGGCCGTTCATCGTGACTCGAAGCCTGCGGACTGGCTGGTAGGTTTGCGGATCAAGGTAAGTCAGCGTGCTGCTGCCGTCGCTCATGACCAGATTCTTTCCGTCGTAAGCGAGCCCCCAGCCTTCGGTGTCATAGGAGAACTCGCGCACCAGCTTGAAGGTTTCGCGATCATAGACAAAGCCGCGATGAGCTTGCCAGGTGAGTTGAACCAGGTAATCGCCGACCAGCGCGAGGCCTTCGCCGAAAAGCGTGGAGTCGAGGTCAATTGACTTGACTACTTTGCCGGATGGGAACTCGACTCGTCTCAGGGTGGAGCTGCCGTACAACCCGGTGCTCTCATAGAATCCGTTGTCGTACCAGACGAGACCCTGGATATAGGCATCGGGGTCGTGAGCGTAGCTGTTCAAGACCTCGTAGCTGAGCTGCTTAGCCGGATGTTGCCCGGTCGTCGTCGGCATCACTGCACTAGTCGCGCCCGATTGCCGCGCGTGATTCGCCCGCATCATCCACCACCCGGCGAGCGCGACTCCGGCCGCTAGCAGCAGCACTCCACCGATCATCGTGAGCCGGGATTGCCCGCGTCGTGAAGGCGTCTGTCTCACACGATCTCTTTCGGATTTTGAGGTCACTAGGGGCTCCCTTCTCTGGTGTCTGGCCATTATACGCGCCGGCACAGTAGTTGAATAATCGAGGTTGCGATCAACCGCCTGTCTAAACTGCCATGCGTTGGAAAACTCACTCCACGTCGTTTATACTCCCGGTGCTTGAGTTCGCAGGTTCGCTCCCGAACCACTCCCACTCACTATTCTGGAGAGGAGAAAACCTGAATGACCAACCTGACGCTTAACCGCGCGGGAATAGCCGCGCTCCTGACTCTGTTTGTCTGCGCCGGAGTATGTGACGCCGTTCCCGCCGAGCCTCCACAACGCGAAATCAAAGTGATCGCGAGGCGTTTTGAGTTTGTTCCAAAGATCATCAACGTCAAGAAGGGCGAGCGCGTGCGACTCGTCGTCACCTCAGAAGACGTCGATCACGGCATTGCGATCAGCGAGTTTGGCGTCGATCAGATGGTCAAAGCGAAAGAAACCAAAGTGATCGAGTTGAACGCGGACAAGGCAGGCCGGTTTGATGTCACCTGTTCCGTGTTCTGCGGAGACGGTCATCCCGATATGGTCGGCGAGTTGATTGTCACAGCCGCGGAAACCGATAAAGCGTCCAATGCGAAGGTCACGTTCGACGATCTCGTCCCCGGGGTTGTGATCGTCGAGAGCGCGGGCCAACGGTTGCGAATCGACACTTCAACAAAGTCGGTCGCTCGGCTCGATGCTGTGGAGCCCCCGCCACAAGAAAAGGCAAAAACCGACCCCGTCGCGACTAAAGGACGGGAAAGCAGCAGGGCCTACGAACCTTACGAGTACCACATCGTCAATGTGCCGACGACGAAGCGCGTGCGCAAGCACAGCTTGAACGTACATTTCACTCACCGCTTCCAGCAGCAGTTTCATCCCATCGACGAAACCGCGAAAGACCTGTTCGGGTTGGACAGCACGTCGGTTTCCGGTCTCGGTTTCACCTTTGGGATAACCGACAGGCTCTACGCCAATGTCTATCGGTCGCCGCTCTGCCGGAAAGGGGTCTGCAAAACGATCGAGATCGGGCTCGGCTATCACTGGCTCGATGAAGCGGGACGTTCGCCCATCTCGCTTTCGACTTATGCAAGCATAGAGGGCGATGACAACTTTCAGAAGACATACACCTACAACATCCAGACGATGGTGGGTCGAAGCTTGACGAAGTACGTGGATTTCTTCTTCTCGCCGGCGGTCCACATAAACTCGAACGGACAGGGCCGATTCAACATCCATCCGGACGAGTCGACAGATCCTCGAGCCCTTGGACTGAGGCTCGGGCAGCACACTGGCTCGTTCGGGTTCGGCTTGAATGGACGGATTCGGCCAACGGTGTCGCTGCTGTTTGAGTACACGCCTCGGATCGGCTTCAAGATGGGGCAGGTCATTCCAATTGTCAATGAGGACACGGGAGAGCTGGTAGGCTTTCAGAACGACTCCGAAGCCGCAATAGGATTCGGGGTCGAGAAACGGATTGGGCGGCACGTGTTCTCGCTGACCTTCTCGAACACGCAAGCGACGACCACAGCGCGATACAACTCGAGCAACGGTGCTTTGCCTCCAGGCGAGTTTTCAATAGGCTTCAACTTGTACCGGCGGCTGAAGTAGACATGTCCACGCGGTTGCAGTATCAGGCGAGCGACGGCCGCAACAATCAGGATGTGGATGAAGCTGCGGTCCGTCTTGAATCACACCAATCACGTTTTTGGAAACCGGTCGATCAGCAGCGACGCGATTCCGAGAAACGACAGCGAGCCCCCGACGTCAGTGAAGGTAGTGACGAACACGCTGGATGCGACAGCAGGGTCGATCTTCAGTTTCTTGAGCGCGATGGGTATCAGCGTACCGGCGAGGGCCGCAACCATCATATTGATCACCATCGAGCACGCTAGCACGATTCCCAGATAGAAGCTCCTGAAGAAGAAGGCGACCACGCAGGAGCCGATGACGCCGTTGATTAATCCGTTCCCCAGGCCGACGATCGCCTGCTTCAGCGCGATCTGCGGAACGCTCGATACCTCATTTAGCGCAAGTCCGCGAATAATGACCGTCAATGTCTGGGTAGCGGTATTGCCGCCCATCCCCATCGGCATAGTCACAATCGCCGCCAGCACCGCGTACCGGCTGATCGCCCACTCAAACTGCGCTATCACAAAAGCCGGGACGAAGGTGGTAATAAGGTTGAGCAGCAGCCACGGCGCTCGCAGCCTCAGCGAGCGGGCCGCGCTGGTAGTCACTCGTTCCTCAGCGGTGACACCGGCCAGAGCCAACAGGTCTTCAGCAGCTTCGTCCTGCAGGACGTCTATCACGTCATCGACGGTCACGATTCCTACAAGCCTGTCTTCATCGTCGACGACCGGGATAGCCAGCAGGTTGTATTCGGCAACGAGCCTTGCGACCTCCTCCTGGTCAGCGCTGGTGTTGACGTTGATGACTTTGGGAACCATGATCCGCTTCAATTGAGTGGACGGGTGAGTGGTTAGCAGTTTTCTCAAGCTGACCACTCCGACCAGATGATCGCGCTTGTCAACGACGTAGAGATAAAAGACCATCTCGAAGTCCTCGGAGCGCTTCTGAAGCGCTGAGACCGCTTCGGAAATGGTCATCTCTTCATCAACCGCGAAGAAATCGGGCGTCATTATGCGACCGGCTGTTCGCTCCTCGTGCTCGAGCAGCTCACGAACATCGGCGGCAGGTTCGGCCTCCATTAACGCGAGCACCTGGGCAGCAAACGCCTCGGTCAGCCTCGACGCGAGATTTGTGGCATCATCCGCCGGCAACTCGCTCAGGTAGCGGGCGATCTGGCCTGGGTCCAGCCTTTCAAGAAGCGCAATGCTGTCGTCGGGCGACATTTCGCTCAGCACGCTGGCGATGTGCGCCGCATCGCATTCATCCAGCAAGATCGAAAACGCCTGAGCGCGCTCCGACCCTCTTAGCGTCGAAAGCAACCGCGCTACTTCTACAGGATAGGCCCTGGTCAGGAGACGCCCGAGCCGCCCGCGTACACCGCGATGGAGTAATCGGCGAACGACTCTCACCGTTATGGCTGAGTTCGTTATTCTGTTTCCTGTTTCCATCATGACTCAGGCTCGAGGAACCGCGTGCTCGCCGCGCCAAGATACTCCAACTTTGTCGAGTAGCGCATGCTGAACGCGCTTCTCTTCGCAAGCCGATTCATCTTATTTCTTCAGCCCGCGCGCCGCAACGTAATTGAGGGCGGCGCAAATCGGCTTGCCGGGTTCGTTGTCGCTTTCCGTGAACGCAACACAACGAAACTTTTGATGCTGCAAGTCGTAATTCCCTTACGGAGATTCAGAGGAAGGAGACTAGATGTATGAAAGAAGAAAAGGACTTCCCCGGGGACGTTACTATTGAGGAGAAAGATCCAACCCGCGACGATATCGTCGTGAAAACGATGTCGAATGACGAAGCGAAGCAACCCTCGGGCTTTGACGATATTGCGTCGTCGGTCAAGGAGGTCGCGCAGAAGACCGGCGAGGTTCTCAACCGTGCCACCGAATCGATCGGCAAGGCTATCGAGTCGGCGCTTTCCGCCAGAGACCATGTCGTGATGGTCCGGGTGAATGATGATTCTCTGAAACGGCTCGACGCACTGGTTCAATCCGGCATATTCAAGAGCCGCTCAGAGGCGGCGGCGTTTCTGATCAGCGAGGGTATAAGAGCCCAGGAGCCGCTCTTCGCGCGCATATCGGAGAGGATAACCGAGATCGAGCGACTGCAATCCGAGCTGAAGAGCATCGTAAACGAGCAGAAGAACCCCTAAGTCGACTCCCGATTTCCGCGTATCTGCATGTCGCAGGCCGGGTTTGATGGGCGCGCTTCACGGCGCGCCTGTTTCCTTTTGCGCTTGATGAATTGTCTGGCGGTTCCCGCGCGGTTCCTCCGCGACCTTGTGACAAGATGCCTTCCCTGTATAATCTAGCTGATTATTCAAAGTAAGGACGTAAACTGGTGCGGTAAACGGAGAGGCTGAATGAACGCGCGCACACTACCGAAGAAACTGAGTGAGATCGGAGAAAAGGTCGAGGATCGAGAACGGTTGTCGTTCGAAGATGGAATGGCGCTTTTCGAGAGCGACGACCTGCTGACCATCGGTGCGCTCGCCAACGCCGTGCGAGAGCGGCTCAATGGCGACAAGACTTACTACAACGTCAATCGCCACATGAACTACACCAACGTGTGCGTTTCGGATTGCGCATTCTGCAGTTTCTACCGTCGCGTCCGTGATCCCGAAGCATATGATTGGTCGGTGCAGGAGTGTGTAGAGATAGCTCGAACGGCTTACGATGAAGGCGCGCGCGAGCTCCACATCGTCGGCGGATTGCACCCTCGGCTGCAGTTCGACTACTACACTTCCCTTCTCAGCGAGCTCAAGCGTAACTTTCCGGGTATGCACCTCAAGGCTTTCACTATGGTCGAGCTGGACCACCTGGCGCGAACGTGCCGGATGACCGACGAGCAGGTGATCGATGGCCTGATTGCCGCGGGACTTGACAGCTGTCCAGGAGGCGGCGCAGAGATATTTCGCGACCCCACGCGAAGTCAAATCTGCGCGCATAAAACCTCGGGCGAGCGCTGGTTGGAACTCGCGAAAAAAGTTCACGAACGCGGCATTCACACGAATGCGACTATGCTCTATGGTCACATCGAGTCTCACGAAGACCGGGTGGACCACCTCGTCAAGCTAAGAGAACTCCAGGACCAGACATCCGGGTTTCTCTGTTTTATTCCTCTCGCGTTTCATCCACAGGGAACCGATCTCGCACACTTGCCGGGACCAAGCGCCATCGACAGCTTGAGAACGATCGCTGTGTCGCGGCTTATGCTCGACAACGTACCGCATATAAAGGCGTATTGGGTGATGCTCGGCAAGAACATAGCGCAAGTTGCGCTGCGGTTCGGCGCCGACGACCTGGATGGAACGATCAGTAAAGGCGGATCGCTAATGGAGTCGTACCTGGCGGAAGGTCACGACAACCAGTTGACCAAGGCCGAGATCGAAGAACTGATCAGTGGCGCAGGCCGGATACCCGTCGAGCGCGATACGCTGTACAACCCAATGTGCGACGTGGCTGGTTCGGAGCGGGCGCGCGGAAGTCACGCTTCGCTTCCAATCGTGGAGTCTCCACCGAAAGACGAAGAGCGAAGCCCCGCTCGAGGATGAGGATTCGTCGCCAGGAAACAACAGCGGGTTCCAGCCGAACAACCAGTATTCGATCATTTTGAGTTAAGAGGAGAAGCGTTAGCTTGCTTCACGTTCGTGCGGCCGAAAGAGCAAGCTAAGCTTGTACTCTGAACTCGGACTGATCCGCCACCCACAACCAATCACTCTTGACGAGTTCATAGGCCGGCTCCAACCAAGAACCGGCTCTCAAGTCTTGGGCACTATTTTGAGTAAGACTTCAGACAATGGTATAATCCGGGTCCTTTAAAGAAAGATTTCAGACGTGCGGAGGTGTGATGGGTGAGTCATTTGGTCTGAGCGTCCCGACAGATCCAAAGCAGGCGCGCAGCAAGCAAACTAAGGAGAAGATAGTCCAGGCGGCGATTCTGTTGTTCGAGGCGCGCGGCTACGAGAGAACCACGTCGAATGACATCGCTGCCGAGGCGGGCGTCAGCGTCGGTTCTTTTTACGTCTACTTCACGGACAAGCGTCAGTTGTTGCTGAGCATTTTTGATCGCCTGGCGGACGAGCTATACAAGAACATCTTCGACGGCCTGAAAGCCGAGCACCTGTTCGATGCCGAACTAAGACCGAGGATCAGACAGGCGGTCGCGAATACGATCATCGATAAGCAAAAGCACGCCGGACTGCACAGGGTCATCAGCGAGCTTGTGCTCAAGGATGCCGAGTTCGCCGAGCGGCGCAAGGCTGTGATGGATCGCTCAGTTGCAAAGCTGCAGGAACTGATTGCGCTTGCCAGCAAAGCCGGTCTGACCTGGGACATAGATGCCGAGGCCGCGTCGTTTGTGGTGCAACGGGTGGTCTTCGACCTGTCGCAGGACTACGTCATAGGCAATTGTGAGTTTGATCAGGATCGAGCCGTTGACGCGCTCACCGAGATGATTTACCGATTCGTGTTCAAGCCTAACTCGCAGGAACTTCATCCACCGCAAGATCACTCTTGAGACTTGCGCTCAAACCGGTAATGACCAGGCCCGGGCTCACGTACATGCGGCACGCTAGAGCCGATTTGGTCTCACCCGTTCCGGTTTCGTACCAGACCTGACAATTCGAGCAGTCCCCGTTCCAGCAATAGTCGCCGAGCGAAACCGCATCCATCTCGATGTACTGAAAACAGCGAAGCAGCTTGTTGTTCTCGGGAACCATTGCTCGGCTCCGGCAGATCTCGATCTCAACAAGCTGTGTGAACTCTTCGAAGAGTCCTTCTCGCAATGGCAAATTGACCACGTGCGTCGCCTCGCATAGCAAAGATGTAAAGGTGTGGGGCTTGAGCCGTATTGTACAGCAGCGTCCGCTCCCTCAAAAGAGCAACCTCGCAATAGTCACTTCACGCCGGACGCTCTTTCATCTCGGTTCGATCCTCATATCCGATAACGACCGCATCGGCCAGTCCGACAAATAAGCCGCTCTCAACGACGCCCGGTAACAGCTTGATGGTCTTCTCCAGTTCGGCCGGGTTCGCAATCGGAGGGAAGGCACAGTCTAGGATGTAATTCCCGTTGTCGGTAAGAAAGGGCTTCCCCGCCGTCAGGCGGAGCTCGGGAGTACAACCCAACTCATGCAAGCGTCTAGAACTCATCGCCCAACAGAAGGATAAGACCTCAACGGGCAATGGCCGCGTCCGGCCGAGAACATCTACTAGCTTGCTTTCATCAACCAGCATGACTCTCTGGTTCGATGCGATGGCAACAAGCTTCTCCCTGGTCAGCGCGCCTCCGCCGCCCTTAATCATGTTGAAATCAGGATCGACTTCGTCCGCGCCGTCGATAGTAAGGTCTATCCTCTTCGTGTCGTTCAACTCGACAAGAGGTATTCCGAGACCCCGTGCCATGAGCGCGGTCGCGTTTGAGGTAGCCACCCCTGTGACCTTGAGGCCATGGCGAACCATCACTGCGAGTGCTTCTATGGCGTACTTCGCTGTTGAGCCGGTTCCAAGCCCCAACACCTGCCCATCACGCACGAGACTAACGGCGTATTCGGCCGCGCGTCTCTTTGCACCACTCCTCGGATCGTTGTCCATTTCCTCTAGCACCACGTCCTGGGTTTCGGCATTGTTTCACGAGAGCGCAAAGCCTAACATCGCCGCAACCGGTAAGCAACAATTTTGGCCTGTCTTTTTGCCGGTGGAAGCCTGCCAGCCTCGAGGTAGTGGTGCAATAGCGTGTTGAGAAGAGTCTCGCCACTAAGTCACCAAGGACACGAAGGCACCCCAAGCTTTCTTTGTGCGGCTTTGTACCTTAGTGACTTCGTGGCAGGAGAGCCGCCACAGGCATCAACACATTATTACCCCACTGCCAGCCTCGATCGCTGCTTGGCGGTGCGATGCCGCTTTGATACACTGATGTCCGCAATCAGTTTATCTTCAACCGTCGGGAGCATTAGAGTTGAACGTCAGGATTTATACGAAACCCGGGTGTCCCTACTGCGAGAAGGCGCGCGAGTTCTATACCCAACAGGGAACGCCTTTCGAAGACCTCAATGCGCAGGACAACTTAAAATATCGCGACGAGATGCTGGCGCTGACCGCCGGTGACCCAACGGTGCCGGTCATTGTAGAAGACGGCAAACTCAAACAAATCGGATGGGAGGGGCGCGGCTGAAGCGTGCACTGAGGCCGAGCGGTCGCTCGGCGCCGATACGAAGCCTATGACCAGCAAATCTACAGACGTTGATTTCAAAGGTCCGTACGAGAGGCCCTTGGTCGAACTCGCGGATCTAATAGAGTGGCTCGAGGCTAAGCACGACAAGTCATTCGTCAAGGCTGGCGACGACAAGGTCTACGCCTATGGTGGCGACGGTTTTGTGCTCGTCTTTGACGAGACAACCTGGCGCGGTCTAATCGAGCTCTCCACGCCAAAGGGGGCGGTTTCCATCAAGCAAAATGGGGAAGGCAGCCTACTGGTACAAGGGTCAAGCCAGGATGAGAAAGAGCTGGCGAATCTGCTCCAGGACGGTGTCAAGGGGTTGAGAAACTACTACGAAAACCGCTACTGGGCGACTCCACACGGCGCTTGAACCCGTCTAGAGATCTCGGCCCTTTGATTTTCAACGCCCGGCAACCGGGTTTTAGCTAAGACAATCGTTCTAAGATTTCACTTGAGCCTTGGCCAAAAGGCATCTCAGATATGGATGCCTTGAGCGTGCTCTGCTCAGTCCGAACTTCAACTGCAGATCCGGGACTAAAGAAGCCATATTTGATATACGCCATCGCGATCACCCTCCCGAGGGCGGCGGATCGTATCGCGCTCGTCACTGATCCAACGTCGCGATCCTGGCTCAGCACCCGGTCGCCGCGTGATGGCACAACGTCGCCTTCAATGAGGAGCCCGGAAAGCTTCTTGGAGACATGGCCGCGGTAGGTCGCCATCGCAACCGCCTCCTGGCCGGTGTAGCAGCCCTTTGTGAAACTCACCGCGTCGCTCAAACCCGTCTCGAGCATCATGTTGCTTTCGTCGACGTCAATGCCGTACACCGGTATGCCGGCTTCGACCCGTAGGATGTCGAGCGCCTCCAGACCGAAAGGCCTTATCCCGTGAAAGCCGCCCTTCAAGAGTATGAAGTCCCAGACGTCGGCCACACCCTCAACCGGAATTAGAATGTCGTAACCGGCTTCCGGGCTGTGTGTTGCCCTGACGACCGTTACGCTATGGCCGGCGATTACTGCCTCGCGCCATTGGTGCTCATCCATAGAGGGGACGGGCTCGAAGCATACCTCCTTCATAACGAGAAGGGACTTGGGACCCTGAATCGAGAGAATCCCGTATTGAGCCGTCACATCCTCAACCTTGAAGTCGCCCGCATAGGAGAATGGAAAAACGTACTTGTAGACCTTGTCGTGCGTTTGTGGATCGTTGATTATCAGATAGGAGTCACCCAGACCGAGGATGCGGCACAACGCCCTAACCTTGCCGTGTCCGGTTAGAAAGGCTGCTTGCATCCCCCGCCCTTTGCTAAGAGTTTTTACGTCATTTGTAACCAGGCCATTCAGAAACCGCTCCGCTTCGCCGCCGGATACCGTGATGATTCCGCAATGCGAGAGGTCGGTAAGCCCCACGTGATTTCTAACCTGCGAATACTCGTCGCTTGGTGTTCCATAGGACAGGACTACACTCCATCCATCAAGACGGCCAAAATGGGCTCCGAGATTCTTATGGCGCTCCGAAAGAGGCAAGCTCCTTGTGACGCCATCCTCCGACCTTACACCTTGCGTTTCCATATTCACCCTCATACTCGACACAATGATCCAGCAGGACTTGCGGATCTATTCAACCGATACTTCGGCGGACAGATCCATTATGCATCACGAGCGACGCACAGCGCTATCGCCTGGCATCGCGCGACCTGGACAACCCCAGGGGAAGATACATAGGAGTTGAGATCAAGCTCGAAAGGTCGATCGCCCAACACCTGATGAGAGTAGTGAGGGTAGATGCGTAGTTTCACGCCCGGCCACTAGAGGTTATATGAAGTGGTTTCTGAGGTCGCGGTCTCGAGGTTCAAGCTTGTTCTGATGGCTGGAGAAAGGCCTGCCCACCTCGAGACCCCAGGTTTACACCCCTAGCCACCCGGTGAAGTGCTTCGAGGCAGCCATTAGCAACAACATCGGCAAAGAGAGCCAGGCGTTGGCACGGGATGCCAGAAAGGCCACGCGCGCAAGCTTGGCAGATTCCGGCGGGACCGCGGTGCCATTCTCAGCGTTATCGGCGGTCCACGAAATGATGCGCTTTTGATTCGGCCAAATGATACCCCAGACGTTGAGCATCATGATAAAGCCGAGCCCGCCGCCAAGACCGATTGAATAGGTTGGACTGCTTCCGTTATCTCCCAGTTGTGACCTTAACCAGATCACGACGAGAATCGACATTACCATCATGAGCACGGCTACGATGACAGCGAGCAGCCATCCGTTGTCGACTTTTCTTACTGCAAAGAACTGGACCGCAAAGGTTCCAATCAGAATCAACAACCACACAAGCAGGATGACCCAAACATTCTTGCCGGCGTTGCTGGAGTCGGGCTTGAGCATGTACATTGCATAATAGGTCAGCCCAACCAAAACGGTGATCACGGCGCCCCAGCGAAACCACCAAAGCGCTCGCGGCATCAATTGAGGAATGACTTTGCCTTTTGTCGGACCGTCGAGAGCCTTCATCAGGTTCACATTAACAAGGTTAAAGAAGTAGAGGTGACCTATCCAAATGATGCCCGCCACAAAATGAAACCACCGCAGCAGCAGCATAACGTATTCGGCGGGATCCGATGGCGGATGAAATATTGGACTGAGCAGGAACGCCGGCTCTATGCTACTGAAGAAGATTGATAGGTCAAAGATCGAAGCTGCTGGCATACGTCCTCCTATCCGACAGGCATCTTTGTTAGATTGGCAGCAATGCGATTAGCCAAAGCCAGGTGCCGACGTGTCAAACGAGCGATCAATATAAAGACCAGCAGATGTCGTGTCAACAAGAAAAGAGCAGAACGAAATCATCTCCCGAACCGTCATCGCGGCTGTGACCATCAGTCCGCGAGACAATGCCTATCGGTTGTGAAACTGCTACGGGTCGGGTTGCGTCGCTGAGCAGGACTGGGAGAGTTAAGCCAGAAGCGTTGAAATACACTACAGGATCTCCCAGTCCCCCGATTCTTCGACCAAACCCATTCCTAGGCAGGTGCGCACAGAGACCAAAGCGAGACAAGACAGCGACATGCTCTCTACACTGAGAACGAACTGCCGCATCCACAGCTACCCGTTGCGTTTGGATTGCTAAATGTGAATCCAGAGCCCATTACGGAGTTCACATAATCCACTTGAACGCCTTCGAGGTACTGCTTCGAGAATAAATCCACAAACACCCTCAAGCCACCAGAGTCCAGGACTTCATCCCCCTGACGAGGGGCGTCTTCGATCTGCATCGAGTACGAAAACCCACTGCATCCGCCGGGCACAACCCTGATTCGAAGCCCAGCCTCCGGGCCCGTGCTCTCAGCTTCCATAAACTTCCTGACTTCGCTAGCAGCTGTCTCAGTAAGCATCAACATCTCCTATCTCTCCTTTTCGAATTCCTTCGCCGACTCCAATTAGAGTTCGCTGACTCTAACAAGATTAGATTATAGGCAACCCGCTCTTAGTTATCAACACGCACTCCGTCAAACAACGAATCGATCGCCGCGGTTATCGCTCATATCCATAATTGGCAGAGGGCTTCCCGTTAGCGCCAAAAGACCAAGCTGTGAAGCAACGTTGTCAGCAATCTGCAAAAAGCAAAGAGCTTGAGGACCCTCGGGCGCACCGGCAACAATAGGCACCCCTCCGTCCCCGCCTTCTCGGATGTTTATGGAGAATGGTATCCGCCCAAGCAGCGTCGAGTTGAAGCTTTTCGCGAGTTCCTCTCCTCCCCTCGATCCGAATATCTCATGCCTCTCCGAACAGTTCGGGCATATGAAGTAACTCATGTTCTCCACTATTCCAAGAATAGGGACGTGAACCTGTTCAAACATACGAAATGCCTTGCGGACATCGGCGAGCGCCACTGCTTGAGGAGTTGTAACCAGTACGGCGCCTTGAACCGGGACGAGTTGAGCAAGGCTGAGCTGCGCGTCGCCGGTGCCTGGAGGCATATCAACTATCAGGTAGTCGAGTTCTCCCCACTCGACGTCGTAGAGAAACTGCCGCACAGCGGTGTGTAGCATAGGCCCGCGCCACACGACTGGCTTGTCTCCCGGATTGAGAAACCCCAGCGACATCACCTTCACACCGTAGGCTTCCAGCGGAAGCAGCTTTTGCGCCTTGACGATTGGCTCCTGGCTAAGGCCCACCATGATCGGCACATTCGGACCATACACATCGGTATCCAGCAGTCCGACGCGCGCGCCGAAACTCGCGAGCGCAACAGCGATATTGACGGCTACCGTCGACTTCCCTACTCCACCTTTGCCGGAACTCACAGCGATGATATTTCCAACGCCTGGAACGCTCTGTTTGCCTTCCGCCCCGCTCGCCCTGGGAATCGCCACTTCGAGTTGGATATCAACTCGCTCAACGCCGGGCATGCCCCTCAGCACGCTACGCGCGGCGTCTTCCAGCAAAAGCTTGGACGGAAATGCAGGTGTATTGATCACCAGAGTAAGCCCTACCCTTCCCCGATCGATCGCCAGGTTGCGGACAAAGTTGAGGCTCACGAGATCAAGGCCGGTCGCCGGGTCCTTAACCGTGCTTAGCGCTGCCAGCACCGACTCCTTGTTCATTTCCATCAGAACGACTTGCTCCTCTACCAATCTTTCATGCTTACGGGAAGGACAACCTCCACGTGCGATCAGACCGCGTGATCAGGCTTCAAACCGGAAGCTTTCTTTCAAATCAATCAGCAGGCCGATTCTTGGGTAGTGGGGTAACAATGTGTTGATGCCTGTGGCGGCCTCTCTCTTGCCACG
This sequence comes from Blastocatellia bacterium, assembly GCA_049273855.1. Lineage (GTDB taxonomy): Bacteria > Acidobacteriota > Blastocatellia > UBA7656 > UBA7656 > Onstottus_B. The sequence goes on along the minus strand of JBASRN010000205.1, from coordinate 23,201 downwards.
AAGTCACTAGGCTACAAAGCCGCACAAAGAAAGCTTTGTGGACCTTCGTGTCCTTGGTGACTTAGTGGCGAGATTCTTCTCAACACGCTATTGCACCACTACCGATTCTTGAGTTTGCTTGACTCTTTAGTGTGTCATACTAGAGAGTGCCCTCAACGTTGTCAAACAGTAGTCTCGCACTGCTGCAATTACTCCACCCCAGCGTTAGAAAAGCAAACTAACGACAGGTTGGAAGTCAACATTACCCACTACCTGCCCGCGAGTCTTGTTTCCGTTCCCCGATGACTGAGCTAAAATAGATCGGGTTTTGTCGCTGAGCGGCCTACCCTTCGAGCACCGAGCGTTTTGCGTCTCTCGGATTTGCTTAGTTATGTCGGGGCCGGCCGCATGCTGTATAAAAGGCCGCATCCATCCCCCGCCGGTTAACTGGAGAACGAGTGGCTGAAAAGGAGTCGGAACATCTCGAAAAGGTACGAGCGGAACTTACGCGTTACGAACATCCGCTATTCGATTGGGCGGCGGCGGCCTCCACTCGCGGGATTGAAGTCACAGTTAGACTGAGAGCTCAAGGCATCCACGACGAACCATACCGGTTCTATCTGATTGCTAGAGAGATAGACGCTGCGGCCTTTCAGTGGGACTTCCAGAGACAGCTTTACAACTATCTCCACGACTACCTGGTTGAAATGTTCACGCGGAGCCCGCATATCAAGGAGTACTGACACTGCATAGCTAGATTGCAAGCTACGCGCGCGGATGATACTTGCGATAGATCTCACGCAGCCTCTCATTTGTGACGTGAGTGTAGATCTCAGTGGTGGAGATGTCGCTGTGACCGAGCATCATTTGAACAGAGCGCAAATCCGCCGAATTCTCCAACAAGTGCGTGGCAAAGCTGTGTCGAATCAGATGAGGGGTCACCTGGCCAAGCCTGGCCCGATGGCCAAAAAAGACGATCCGCTTCCAAAAGGACTGCCTTGTTATTCCCGCTCCTTTGTCGCTGATAAACAGCAGCGTGCTGGTTTTACCACTCAGGAGGTTGTTGCGAACGATCAAGTATTGGCTCAACCAATGAATAGCGGGGCGCCCCAGTGGAACCGTTCGTTCCTTACTTCCCTTTCCAAACGCGGTGACAAACCCCAGGTCGAGGTTCACATCGGTTAGTCTCAACGACAGGAGTTCCGATACGCGCAGGCCAGTCGCGTACAGTACTTCCAGCAACGTCCTATCCCTGATCCCAGATTCCGTTGTTAGATCGGGGCTTTCAAGCAGCCTCTGAACCTCGTCTCCCGATAGGAACTGCGGCAAACGTCTAGCGGACCGCGGCGTCTCGAGGTTGGCACTTGGGTCGCGAACAAGGTGCCCGTCCCATACCAGATAATGGTAAAAACTTCGCACCGTTACAAGCACCCTCGCCACGCTTCTCGACCCGAGGCTGTGTTGACGCAAATGACTCACAAACTCGATAAGGTCCAATCGTCCAAGCGCGAGAACCGATTTTCCTTTGAGATCAGCGAAGCGCAAAAGCTTCCTGAAATCGCTTCGGTATGCCGCGAGCGTATTAGGCGAGACACCCTTTTCAACGCTCAGATATTGAAGGAAGCTCGCTTCAATGTTTTTCGGCACTGTCATCGGGACGCGATCACTTCGCAACGGGCGGTTGACTCTATGACGATCTCTTTGACATATTGATTGTCGGTCATGCGCTTGCTTTGCCGCTGTTGGGTTCTTGGAATCACTTCTTCGCCTTCGCCGTCAGCCTAATGCGCTGCCGTTGAAAAGGCAAGGCACCATCGCGTTGCTCCTACTGGATTTGAACGCGAGTCGGTCCGAGGCTCGCCAGTATTGACTTGAACGGAAAAACAATTGATGAACCTCTCAGAGATAGCCAGGCGTCTCGGTTGTGAACTGGATGGAGACGGGGACATCGAGATAACGGGCGTAGCAACTTTGGAACTTGCTGCCCAACGCGATCTGAGCTTCTTCACGAATGCAAAGTATTCCAACGATGCCAAGAGAACCAGAGCTGCCGCGCTAATCGTCGGCCTGGACTGTCCGTCGCTAGGCTTTTCTGTGATAAGACACAAGAATCCGTATCTGATCTTTGCAAAGGCCGTAGAGATATTCTTTGCGCCTGAAACACCTCGATCCGGAATTCATCCTACTGCGTGGATATCGGACTCCGCCCAATTGGGGAAACTGGTCGCCATCGGCGCTCACTCGTTCGTTGGGGACGATGTAGTTGTCGAAGACGGTGTGATTATTGGGTCAGGGTGCGCGCTATACCCTGGGTCGCAGGTAGGTGAAGGCTCGGTGATTCACGCCGGTTGCGTCGTCGGGGAAAACGTAATCATCGGAAAGCGATGCATACTCCATAGCAATTCAGTAATCGGCTCAGATGGTTTCGGCTTTGCCCGTGAAGACGACGGCTCATGGTATAAAATCCTTCAGACGGGTACGGTTATCCTTGAAGACGATATTGAAATTGGGGCCTGTACGACCATAGACCGGGCGGCCCTCGGGGAAACGAGGATTGGGAAAGGGACGAAGGTAGACAATCTCGTCCAGATAGGGCATGGGTCCGCCATTGGTGGTCATAATCTAATCTGTGCTCAAGTGGGTCTTGCGGGATCCAGCAGAACCGGAACAAACGTCGTCCTTGCGGGACAGGTCGGAGTAGTGGGACATCTTACCATTGGGGACGGAGCTATGGTTACCGCGCAGAGCGGAATTCCCGGCTCGGTTGAACCCGGAAAGATAGTTTCAGGCTCGCCGGCAATCGACAATAAGGACTGGTTGCGATCCACCGCAGCTTTCGCGAAGCTGCCCAAGATACAGAAAACCGTGCGCGACCTCGAACGCCGGATAAGCCTGCTTGAGGCGCCATGACTTCCGGGATTCAGTTGTTCAATTGAAACAAACGAACATAATATGAACATAAAGATCGAGGTGGTATGCGCGAACCCGCCAAGCAATCTCCGCGAAATTGCTGCGAAGGTTCTGAACTGTGTTCCGGTCGAGCATCTACGAGGATTCGATAAGATCATGTTCGTAGACGTGGTAAACGAACCGAGGATTTCGCCGTTGCAGCGCGTTAGCCTGCCGGCCCTGTATCATCCAAGGATGGGCGGGCAATCAGCAGCATGGGGAGAGGTGGCAATGTCAGTAGTCGCGCCCAAGAAGAAGTTTCCCCAAAACCTCATTACGCGATTGGCTCTCAAATCGAACCTCGCGCAGGTAATCCTCTCTCTGATGGCTCAGCACTACTACTTGACATTGGCCAAGGCGGTCAAAAAAAATCAGTTAGAGCCTGCGTGCCGAGCATACGTGGAGAAGCACTTTGAACGGTGGAGGGAAACCGAGGGCGGGTTGAGAGTAAAACTCTTAAAGCCGTTCAAGCCCTACCTGGACAAAATCGCAAAGAAACTGGCACGGAAATATAAGGAGGAGCTTCAGAGAAGCAGCGCGAACTCGAGACAGCGATAGCTCTACGATTCAAGACTCGCGATCGTCGCGAGCAGTGCCTCCCGTAGGTTCTCAGTAGTTACCTCAGCCCTGGAAAACTGAAGCGTCAGTCTCCAATCGTCCGCGTCCGGTTTATAGCGGAAAATGTAGTTGGACCCCGTGCGGGGATCAGCCTTACGCACCCGACGAGCTTCGTCGCGCGCCGCTCCCGGCGATTTGATCTGTTCAACGAATTGCCTCATCTCATCGTCCGTTGGTTGACGAGCTATCTGTAACAATAACGATTTAGATGAGATGTCGGCACGCCGACATGCTTCTCTCACATCAGGTGGCAGGCCTGCTATCGAGAATGCCTCGGTGATCGAGGTTCTTGACTTACCGACCTTTACCGCGATCTCTTCGTGCGTGTAACCAAATCGTACCGCGAGAGCTCGTAAGCCATCTGCCTCCTCAAAGGCGGTCAGATCTTTTCTTTGGAGGTTCTCGATCAGCGCTATCTCAGCGACACCCTGGTCATCCACATCCATCTCGATGCACGGCAATTCGGAAAGACCGAGTTCCAGGCTTGCGCGATATCTTCGCTCACCGCTGATAATCATGAACCTGCCGCCGACGTCGCTCGGCCGAACCAGCAGCGGCTCTAGAACTCCCTTCTCTTTGATAGACGCAATCAATTCCGTCAGATCGCCTATTTCGACCCTGGGCTGTCCCGGATTCGGAGCGAGCTTATCGATTGGAATCATTCGCCCCACGGGCGCTCCACCCGTGCTGCTGCCGGTCAACAGCTCGACGTAATGCGTATCGTGACGCAGACGAAAATTGTCTGGAAGACCCCTTTTAGACACGGCTTATCACCTCTTGACACAAACTGGAGTACTCTGAGGCGCCACTTGAACTGGGCGCGAACGTGAAGATACATTCCTTGTACGCGGGGCTCTCCTCTAAACGAACTGACTTGCTGATCACCGTCCGAAACACCTTCTCCCCGAAAACTTCTCGGATCTGATCCTGAATGTCTTTAGCCAAGGTGGTCCGTTTGTCTAACAGCGTTATCAGTACGCCCAGCACTTGAAGGTTCGGATTAGGTCTAGCCCTCACTTTTTCCACGGTTTCAAGGAGGTCGTCGGTTCCCTCCAAAGCAAAATATGACGGCTGAATCGGAACGATGAGATAGTCCGAAGCAACCAGGGCATTGACCGTAATCAGCCCCAGCGTCGGAGGCGTGTCGATAATAACGTAATCATACGCCTTTGCTATCTGATCAAGTCTGTCTTTGAGCCTAAACGGGGCGTCGAACTCTCCGAGTAGTTTACTTTCGAGCTTTGCAAGGCTGATCGTTGACGGCAGAACGTCTAAACCAGGGACTGAAGTTGGCCTTGTAACCTCAAGACCGTTGGCGTGAGGGTCGGTCAGCAGCTCATAAATGGAGCGATCTATTGCAGCGTGCTCAAGAAACGTCAGGCTGCTATTAGCTTGAGGGTCGAGGTCGATCAGCAGTACTTTTAGGCCGGAGAACGCCAGCGCAGCGGACAGGTTGATCGCAGTGGTCGTCTTTCCGACCCCGCCTTTTTGATTGGCTATAGCGATCACCATCCGGTGGAGGCTCCTGGCCTGCATCCTAATGCGGGAGGCAAACAGTGTCAAGCACGCAATCTGACGCGCCGGCCCCGAACCCTCGCCGATGCTCTCGAGTCGCCTCCCGGTTAAGCCAGTTCCTTCCTCATCACCAGTGCGTCTTCAACCGGGCCGCGATAGTAGTCCCTGCGACGCCCGATGAGTTTGAAGCCCAGCTTTTTGTATAAGGCCTGCGCTGCTTCATTCGACGCCCTAACTTCGAGTATTACGAACCTAACACCCCGGTATCTCGACTCGTCCATCGCCGCCTCAAGCAGGCTCCTGGCCACGCCGATTCTGCGAAAGGCAGGACGCGAAGCCACGTTGTTGATATGCATCTCGTCTTCGACAATCCAGCCCGCAAAGAACCCCGCAATCATCGGACCTGGGTGAAGGTTGCGCGCCACCATCATCACCGAGTTGGGATTCGTGAACAGCTCGCGCCGATACGCATCGTATCCCCATCGGTTCAGGCCGCTCATCTCTTCTATCTCAACAACTTCGATCAAATCTTGCTCACGCATCGCCTCGACAAGATAAGACCGGAACACCGCCGAATACTGCTCCTGAGTTATGTCGCCCAATGACAATGTCATCTCTCCGATAGAATCGTTACCACTTCGAATGATAAGCGGCAACGGCTCAGCTTTTGCGGCGCGACCGCTCGATCTTCGAGCCGAGCAACCCCTGCGCAAGCTTAATCTCGGCCTCGGCGGGCCGCACGTAGCAAGCTGCAATATGCTCCGGAGGTCGAGCGCCGCCTTTGAGATATCTCGAGAGGGCCAGTCGCGCTATTGCTTCCACGGACGAAGAGTCTGAACCTTTAGTCGCCCAAGCTCGAAACTGAGAGTTGCCATCGTCACCGATCTCGCGGGCTAGCCGTCTGATCTCCTTATCGTTTTCGATCGCCGCGTCTCCCACGAACATTAACTTCTTCACATGCTTGACTCGATCCAGCGCGACCCGGAATGTTGACACAAGCGGCTCGTTCTCGGCAACGAGCGCGCCCTCGCCGTCGAATGAAAACAACTGTGAGTAGACTTCCCTCTTGTAGGCATTCACCAGCGCAACGACAGGAAGATCGCCCGCGCCACTTGCAGCCGCTGCTTCAAGCGACGTGACGCCGACCATCGGTTTGCCCGCCGCTACAGCCAGGCCTTTCGCCGCAGCCACTCCCACCCGAAGCCCGGTAAATCCGCCAGGTCCCACACACACCGCAAATAGATCGACGTCGCGAAGCGTGAGCCCCACATCGCAAAGCAGCCCCTCCATCGCGATCCACAACTTCTCCGAGCGCTTCTCATCGAAGGGTTCATTTAGCCGCTTCACGACCTCGCCGTTTCGCAACACACATAAGCCCGTCATTCTTGATGAGGTGTCCATAGCGAGGATGACAGGCGCTGATGTGGGGCGATGATTCAATGGTGCTGGCATCAGTAAGTTTGTTACGCGAGTCAAACTTGGAGATCTGCGAAAGAGCTGCTAACCAAGTTTGACCTCTCGATCGCGGATTATATATTCTGCATACGGCTCGAACAACCTCAACGGGAAAAAGCCGAGTTCACACGCGCTGAAGTCCCGGCGCACGCTCGTCTCCGACAACGAAAGAGCGACGTTCGTTCGCCGTTTATCGTATGCAACAACCCACGCCAATGCTCAGGCAATACCAGGAGATCAAGCTCCAGCATCCCGGCACGCTGCTGTTCTTTCGGCTCGGCGATTTTTACGAGTTGTTTTTCGACGACGCGGTGATCGGCGCAAAGGAGCTTGAGATAACATTGACCGCGCGTCATCGCGAACGCGGAAACCCAGTGCCGATGTGCGGAGTGCCGTATCACGCGGCGAGCGGCTACATCGCGAAGCTGGTCCGCAAGGGTTACCGCGTTGCGATATGCGAACAAACCGAGAATGCGAAGAAAGCCACAACGCTCGTGCGCCGCGAAGTCGTCCGTATAGTCACACCCGGAACCGCAATCGACGCTCAACTGCTTGACGCGCGCGAAAACAACTACCTCGCTTCAGTGTTCGGGACGGGCGCTGGTATGGCGGCGGCTTTTCTGGATCTTTCAACCGGCGAGTTTCTTGCAACAGAGTTCGCTGGCGATTCGGCGTGGGAGCGATTGCTCGAACAACTCGACTGTTTCGGGCCGCGCGAGATCATCTTCCCTAAGTCGCTTGCGCCTCTCTTCAAGGCGCCGGCGACCGATCAAGTCAATGGGTCACCGACATCTTCTTTTATTGTTTCAGGACAGCAGCCGGCGCTCACCCCGCTCGACGACTGGTCGTTTCAGATCGATCGCGCAGGTGAGTTGCTGCAGACCCACTTCGCCGTAGCTTCGCTTGAGGGCTTTGGGTTAGCCCGCCGCGACCTCGCAGTGGCGGCAGCCGGGGCCGCGCTTCACTACGCGCGCGAGACTCAGAAACAGGAAGCGACTCACATAAGCGGCCTTTCCTTCTTCGAGCCGAGCGACTATCTGATTCTGGATTCTCCGACAGTGCGGAACCTCGAGCTTGTCGAAGCGCTCGACGGCTCCCGCTCACGCACGCTGCTGGGAGTGATCGACGAGACGGTGACCGGGATGGGCTCGCGGCTTTTGAAGCAGTGGTTGCTGCGACCGTCGATGAAGATCGCCGAGTTGAACGCAAGGCTCGACTCGGTGGAAGAGCTTCGAGCGGCTTTGATCCTGCGTGACCGGCTCCGTACAGAGTTGAAGCAGGTAGCCGACCTCGACCGGCTGATGGCTCGCATAAGCCTTGGCCGAGCGACGCCCCGCGACCTGGTCTCGCTCAAGACTTCAGCGGATGCGATCCCGCACATAAAGGATTTGATTGGCGACGCGACCTCGTCGCTGCTGGAAGTCCTCGCTGACAGCCTCGACGAACTTGCAGACCTTCGCGAGTTGATCGGACGCAGCATCGCCGATGAGCCTCCCGCAACAACCGCGGACGGCGGATACATTCGCGCGGGCTACAACGCAGACCTTGATGAACTGCGCGAGCTTGCAACAACGAGCAAGAGCGTTATCGCGCGAATCGAAACCCGCGAACGCGCTCGCACCGGCATCACATCGCTCAAGGTGAAGTTCAACAATGTGTTCGGTTACTTCATCGAGGTGAGCAAGGCGAACACGAAGAACGTGCCGGGCGACTACGAACGGCGCCAGACTCTCACCAACGCCGAGCGATACACGACCCCCGAGTTGAAGGAGTACGAAGCAAAGGTGCTTGGAGCAGAAGAGCGAATCGGCGAGCTCGAACAAGACTTGTTCGCTGAGATTCGTCAGGCGGTCGCCGTCGAAACCCGCCGAGTGCAAGCCACAGCCCAGGCGCTTTCGACGCTTGATGTGTTGCTATCGCTGGCCGAACTCGCCGCGCGCCGCAACTACTGCCGCCCGCTGCTGACCCAGGAGGATGAGATATACATCCGCACCGGCCGTCATCCTGTGATCGAAGCGACCGGGGAGCGGTTCATACCAAACGATGCGTATCTCAACAATTCGACCGATCGGCTGCTGATCATCACCGGACCGAACATGGGCGGCAAGTCCGTCTACCTTCGCCAGGTTGCGCTCATCTCGATCCTCGCTCAAATCGGCTCGTTTGTTCCCGCCGACGAAGCACGACTGGCAATTTTAGATCGAATCTTCACAAGAGTCGGCGCTTCGGACAGCCTCGCGCGCGGCCGCTCGACTTTCATGGTCGAGATGACCGAGACCGCGAATATCCTGAACACCGCCACGCCGCGCAGCCTGGTGCTTCTGGACGAAGTGGGCCGAGGCACTTCGACCTTTGACGGATTGTCGCTTGCTTGGGCGATCGCCGAGTACCTGCACGATAACGCGGACCACGCGGCTAAGACGTTGTTCGCTACGCACTATCACGAGATGACCGAGCTTGCGAAGCTGCTGCCCGGAGTGCGCAACTACCAGATGGCCGCGAAGGAAGCCGGAGGCACGATTGTCTTTCTGAGGCGCGTTGTTGAAGGCTCGGCGTCGAAGTCTTATGGAATAGAGGTCGGAAAGCTTGCCGGTTTGCCGCGTCCCGTCACCGACCGTGCGAGAGAGATATTACTGAATCTCGAGGCTAATGAACTGGACGTGACCGGCCGGCCCAAGCTCGCGCGCCATCTTCCGTCACGAAAGAACGCGCCTCAGCCCACTCTGTTTGAAGCTGCGAACGACTCGGTTGTGGACGAGCTTCGGAATCTCGACGCCGAAGCGCTCACTCCCGAGGAGGCGCTTGAGGTGATGCGCAGGCTGAAGCAGCGGTTGATGTGATGTGTGGTTATCAGTCGAGCAGACTCCGCGCGAAATCATTAAGCCAGTCGCTTCGCGATTTCATCAACGCGGTCTTCGAGATCTCGTTCGTAAGCGTGGACGCGAGCAACCATGTCGGCGTACATTTCCATCCTTCGGTCCAGAAGCCGAAAGCTTTTTTCCATCTCAGCGCGGAGGCTTTGCTGAGACTCCTTGAGCTCGCCAATTTGCGCCTGCACCGATTCCTTCACCTCCGAAATCTGTGCTTGCCTCGATTGTGTCTCGGCTTGTACTGACTTTTTGATTTCCGTCAGTTGTAGGTGGACAGCTTCCCAGATCGGACGAGTCTCGCGGAGTCGCTCGTCAACCTTTGTTTCAACTTGTTCGACTCGAGCGTCGAGCTTTTGTAGGGCGGCTAATATCTGATCAAGTTTCTGGTCGCGCGAGCCATTGAAGGTGTCCGTCGAGTTGTCGTTCATATCTTACCTCTCATCGCACTATGCACCCACAATGTCCGTTCGAAGGATTATACCCGACCTTGCCTGGCCCAGCTAAACGATTCTGACCCATCGAGCGCTTCACGGTTCACCTCAAAATGATTTGCTCAGCCGCTCTATGTTAGCGCCGGGAGGTGGGGTAGAATCCCGCCTTGTCACAATGAAGATCAGCGCCACCGTCATCACCTTCAACGAAGAGCACAACATCGCCGAAGCGCTTGAGTCGCTCGCATGGGCGGATGAGATCATCGTTGTCGATCGGGAGAGTTCCGACCGCACGGTCGAGATTGCCCGCCAATTCACTGATCGAGTCTTTCTTCGCGAGTGGCAAGGCTACTCTGCTCAGAAAAACTTCGCCGCATTTCAAGCTAAGAACGATTGGATCTTCAGCCTCGATGCCGACGAGCGCGTCTCGCCGGCGCTGGCGGCGAAAATCGCGCGCCTCAAACAGCAACCCGAACCGGACGTCGCGGGCTTCGAAATGCCGAGACTCACGTTCTATCTCGGGCGATGGATCAAACACTCGGGTTGGTACCCTGATCGCAAGCTGCGTCTGTACGATCGCCGGCGGGGCCGCTGGCGGGGCGACTATGTTCACGAAGCCCTCGAAGTCGATGGACCTGTCAAGCGACTCAACGGAGACATTCTGCATTTCACGGTTCGAGATGCGTCCGAACATCACACCCGGCTGGATCGCTACACCACGCTCGCAGCCGAGCAAGCGCACGTTAACGCGAAACGGGCATCGATCGCGTCGGTGGTTCTTTCACCGATCGCCGCGTTCATTCGGTCTTACATCTTGAAACTGGGGTTTCTTGATGGAGTTCAAGGCTTCATCATAGCGCGCTTCGCGGCGCATTACGCCTTTCTCAAGAATCTGAAGCTTCGGGAAATGAACCGCAAAGACGCAGGGCCGGATTAGCTGTTTTGTCCGAGCACCTCACGATACAAAGCCTCGATCTGATCAATCACCTGCTCTCGCCCGAAACGTGAATACACATCTCGCTGACCCTGAACCGCCAGTCGTTCGCGCAGCGGCGCATCCGACACCAGCCACAGAAGCTTGTCGGTCAACGCGTGAACGTCGCGCGGCGTGAACAACAGGCCGTTCTGATTGTCTCTGATTATCCCCCCGACGCCTCCCACGTTCGAGGCAAGCACAGCACGCCGAGCGGCAAGCGCCTCGATCGCCACAAGCGAGAACCCCTCGTCCCAAGACGGTATGACCACCACGTCAACCGCGGCCAGCAGGTCCGGGATGCTTCGAACTTGTCCCATAAACTTCAGCTTGTTGCCAAGCCCCAATGACTCCGCGAGCCTGGTGAGTTGGCTGGTAAACGGCCTCCCGTCTTCGGTCTCTTCACCCGCCAGCAAGAACTCGACGTCCGGTCGCATCGGCATCACTCGCGCGGCCGCGCGAACAAACTCTTCCTGACCTTTCGCCGGCGTAAGCTGGCCGATACACGCGACCACGACGTTGCCCCGCAAGCGGAACATCGCGCGCGCGGCGTCGCGCTCGACAGCTTGAAAGCGCGCCGGGTCTATCCAGTTGGGAATCGTCCGAACCCGATCAAGCGGAAGGTGGAGCCGTTCAAGCACAGAAGCGCGCACGCTATCGGATACTGCGATGACCGCGGCAACGTCGCGGAGCATCCATCGATAGATCGCACCTCGATTCAGGGGAAGATAGTGATGGCGCGTAAGCACCAGCTTTGCTTTTGCGGCGCGCCTGACGGCGAGCGCGGCTAGAAGATAGTCTCTGCCGACGTGAGCGTGAACGATATCGATGTCGTGCCGCTTGATCACCTCTGCCATCGCACGAGCCGACTGCACGTCGAGCGAATTCCTGAGCGGCATCTCGTGCCACGAAGCGATCACGCCTTCGAGCGGCTCACGCAGCGGACTTTCGGGCCGCACCGCGAGATGGATTGCGTGCCCGCGGCTGGCGAGTGCGCGTACCAGGTCGCCAACATGGACCTCTCCGCCACCCATCTCGCCAGCCGAGCATATCTGCAGAATCTTCATCGGGCGACATTTGGGATCACTGCGAGGCAGAATTCCCAAAAGACTGTGCTTTCCAGGGCTTGCTTTCCTCAACGATGACGAAGCTTGACAATACTCGGACGCGGCGACTTAATCCAGATCGGCGAGACTATCGCCCGTGGGGATACTGGCATTCCCTAAAGAGGAACCGGCCGGAGGAACTATGCTGACTGTTGAACTGATTCGACGCGGAGCGCGTTACTTTGCCGAGCGCACCGCCGTGTTGTTCGAAGACAAATCGTTGACGTTCGCCGAGGTCAACGAGCTTTCTAATCGTTTCGCGAACGTTATGGCGAGTAACGGCATCAGCCGTGGCTCCCGGCTCGCGATTCTCGCCAACAACAGCCTGTACAGCATGCCGGTCGATTTCGCGTGCGTGAAGACCGGCGCTGCTCGGACGCCATTGAATGCACGGCTCTCGATTGACGAGCACGAACACATGCTGCGCGAGACCGGCGCGCGTTTGGTGATCTACGACGCCGAGCTGGCTGAGCGGGCTGAGGCTCTCGGTGGTCGAGTTGCCGGGGTCACGCTGCTCGGCCTGGGTTCCGACCGCTGCGGAGCTGACTTGCTGGTCGAAGCATCGTCCACTTCATCCGATGACCCGCTGACACCGGCCGATCCCGGCGACGTGATACTGACGGTTTTCACATCGGGCACAACCGGGCGATTGAAAGCGGCCGAGCACACGCAAGCGACCTACGCAGCCGTGTGCAATAACACTTCGATCAATCTGCCAGATGTCGGACCGGATGATGTGATGCTACATGCGGCGTCGCTGTTTCACGCGAGCGGTTGTTTCCTGTTGCCTTACTGGATGAAGGGCGCGTGCAGCGCGGTGCTCGCGCGATTTGAGCCCGCGGAGTTTTTGAATGCGATCGTCCGCTGGCGAGCTACTTCAATTCACGTGGTGCCGACGATGCTCGCGATGCTGCTGGCTCAACCGGATATCGAGAAGGCGGATCTGTCGTCGGTTCGAACGATACTGTACGGCGCGTCTCCGATGCCGCTGCCAGTGATAAAGCGAGCGCTCGAGGTTTGGGGCCCCCGATTCGTTCAGTACTACGGCCAGACAGAAGCGCCGTTATTTATCACTAAACTCGGCATGCAAGATCACGCGGGACCCGAACGACGGCTACTTGCTTGCGGGCGGCCCTCGGTCGATTGCGAAATCCGGTTGATCGACGACAATGGCAATGACGCCGCGCCAGGTGAGCAAGGCGAGATAGCGTTGCGAGCGCCGTTCGCGATGGCGGGCTACCTCAACGCGCCCGATCTGAACGCCGCGATGTTTCTCGAAGGCGGATGGCTGCGTACCCGCGACGTCGGACGGTTCGATGAGGACGGCTATCTCTATCTGATAGATCGCACGTCGGATATGATCATTACCGGCGGCTACAACGTGTACCCCCGCGAAGTCGAAGATGCGTTGTTGGCTCACTCGGCGGTGCTGGAATGCGCGGTAGTCGGCGCGCCTCACGAGAAATGGGTTGAAGCGGTGACCGCGTTTGTCGTGTTGCGGTCGGGCTGCGCGGCTTCCCAGGATGAGTTGATTGAATTCGCCCGCTCCCGGCTTGCGAGCTACAAGGTTCCGAAGTCAGTGCATTTCATCGAGCAAATCCCAAAGAGCGCCGTAGGAAAAGTACTTCGCCGAGCGCTTCGGGACCCGTTGTGGAAAGGCTCGCAGAGAGCTGGATAAAGCTGGCAGCGGTGACGCTCTTTAGATGATCGAGATGCCATGGAGCCGATCATCGGGGATAGCGATCTATTTCAATCTTAGTAGCTGGTTGTTATTCATAGCAGCGACTTGAATGACGAACGCCCAACGAGAGACAATGCTGCTTTGATCCAGATGATCGAACCCGGTTATCCTCCGATTACGCGGATCATCCCAAGAGAGGTGGATTGGCAAACCACCTCGTTTCAGCCCTCGACTTACATCAAAGGCCGCAGGCAACAAGAAAGGTGTTAATGGAACATCTCCCGGGCTACTTTTTCGGCGGGGCTCTTTTCTTATTCGGCCTGGTTATCGGAAGCTTCTTGAACGTGGTCATCTACCGGCTGCCGCTGCGCGAGTCGATCGTGTTTCCCGGTTCGCATTGTCCCGCTTGCAACGCAGAGATCAAACCCTACGACAACATCCCTGTCCTGAGTTACGCAATACTCAGAGGGCGCTGCAGAAACTGCTCGGTTCGAATCTCACCGGTCTACCCGACCGTCGAACTACTGGTCGGATTGTTATACCTGTTGTGTTTCTTGCGTGACGGCCTTACTTTAATCCTGGTGGCTGACCTGGTGTTCGTGTCGTTGATCGTTCCGCTCGTGTTTATAGACTTCCACCACAAACTCCTGCCAAACCTGATCACCTATCCGGGCTTCGTCTTGCTGCTGGTGCTCCGCCTGTTGGCGCCTGACCCGTGGATTCTTGCGCACGCCCCAAGGTGGTTTGGACTCGAGCGAGGACCGGACTGGGCAGTCGCTTTGTTGGGAGCCGTGTTAGGCGCCGCAGTCGGCGCTGGAAGCTTATGGCTTGTGCGCGAGGTTTATTTTCGGCTTCGCAAAGTTGAAGGCATGGGGCTTGGCGATGTGAAAATGATGCTGATGGCTGGAGCATTTCTCGGTTGGCAACTGACATTGCTTACGATCTTTCTCGGATCGGTGCTTGGCTCGATAATCGGTGTGCTTATGATAGCGCTGCGCGGTGGTAATATGCGTATGGCAATTCCGTTTGGCGTGTTTCTCGGACCCGCTGCGACCATCGCCCTTTTTATCGGACCCGCGTTTATCGAGTGGTACGCAGGAGTGTACAGGTAAAGCCATGACAAAACGACTCTCCGCAATCGCCGCATTCATTCTTCTGGCGACGGGTCTCTTTCCTGTCGCGCCGCGCGCGGCATCGCGCGAGCCCGTTCGCGCTCAGCACGGGATAGTAGCCTCGACCAGCGAGATTGCGTCACGAGTCGGCGCCGACATCATGAAACGCGGCGGCAACGCGATTGACGCTGCCGTTGCCGTGGGGTTGGCCCTTGCGGTGACCTGGCCTTCGGCGGGGAACCTGGGAGGGGGCGGCTTCATGATGATTCGGCGCGCAAACGGGGATACCGAAGTCATCGACTACCGCGAACGCGCCCCGCTGGCGGCGACGCGCGAGATGTACCTCGACAAGGACGGAAACGTCATCAAGGGAGCATCGACCGTCGGCTACAAGGCAGTGGGCGTGCCTGGAACCGTCGCGGGCCTGTCGCTTGCGCTTGAACGTCATGGCAAGTTGAAGTGGGCCGAAGTAGTCGAGCCCGCGCGAGGACTGGCTGCCGAGGGCTTCGTGCTGAACTATCACACCGCTCGAAGCCTGAGCTATGCCGAGAAGCTTCTTTCACAGTTCGACGACAGCAAACGGATCTTTCTGCGCCAGGGTGACCTCTTCAAGGAAGGCGAGCGATTCGCGCAGCCCGAGCTTGCCGCGACGCTGGAGCGCATCAAGAGTCGCGGGGCGCGCGAGTTCTACGAAGGCAGAACCGCGAAGTTGATCGTAGACGATATGAGAGCCAACGGCGGGCTCATCACCGCCCGCGACTTGAAAGAGTACGAACCGACGATTCGCAAGCCGCTGAAGGGCACCTATCGCGGCTACGAGATCGTGACGATGCCGCCGCCTTCTTCGGGAGGTGTCGCGTTGCTCGAGATGCTCAATGTTCTCGAACACTATCAGCTGTCAGAGTTGACACCGGGGTCTTCGGACGCGGCTCACCTGTTGGTGGAAGCTCAGCGCCGGGCGTTCGCCGACCGAGCTGAATTCCTCGGCGACGCCGACTTTGTAAAGGTCCCGGTCGAGGGTCTTATCTCGAAGAAGTACGCGGCTGAACTCGCGAAAGGGATCGACCTCGAGCGCGCGACGCCGAGCGCGCAGCTCCGCGCGGGCAAGCCAGCCAGCTATGAATCGACCGAGACTACGCACTTCGCGGTGATCGACCGTGAAGGCAACGTCGTCACCAACACCTACACCTTAAACGGTGGTTATGGTTCAGGCGCCACGGCGCGCGGGACCGGAGTGCTGCTCAACAACGAGATGGACGATTTCACATCCAAATCGGGCGTGCCAAACGCGTACGGCCTGCTTCAAAGTGAGAACAACGCGATTGCGCCTCGCAAGCGGCCGCTCTCCGCGATGACTCCGACGATCGTCTTGAAAGACGGCAACGTTGTCTTGGCTATCGGAAGCCCCGGTGGGCCTACGATCATCAATACTGTGCTTCAAGTAGTGGTGAACGTGATCGATTTCGGGATGAACATCCAGCAAGCCATCGACTTCCCCCGCGTGCATCATCAGTGGATGCCGGACCGGATTCAGTGGGAGCCTTATGGGTTGAACAAGGATACGCGAGCGGCGCTCGAAAAGCGCGGGCAGGTGTTTGCGGAGAAGCCCGGCTACATCGGCGACGCGCAAGGCGTGATGATTGAAGCAAAGACCGGAATGCGACTCGGGGCTTCTGATCCGAGATTGGGAGGAGTTCCGGTTGGGTATTAGGCATATTCAAGCAACACTTTCGAACATCACGTTCAACGAAACCTTAGTTGGGAGGCGCGCAGCAGAAAGCTTGCCCCGAAGCTAGGGACTAGGGACAATCTGCGGAGGGACAGTCGTGGAGCAAGTAAAGCGAGAAACAAAGATAAAGCGTCCCCGGAGGAAAACCGTGGATAGGGAGACTGCTCTAAAGCGAATGAAGGCATTGCCTAGTCGCCGGAAGAAACTGATCGCCGCTATCAAGGGTGCGCAGGTTGAGGAGGAGTCAATGAATTTCATCGTCGCGTTGGAACAAGAAGAAGACGGACGCTGGATTGCGGAGGTCGTCGAGATTCCTGGAGCTATGGCCTACGGTAAAACACAAGAAGGAGCGATGGCGCGAGCAGAGGCTCTGGCATTGCGCGTTGTCGCAGACCGGCTTGAACACGGAGAAATCACAGGCGACCTGGTGAGCGTGTCCTTTGCCGCCGCATGAGTCAATGGTCCTCCACAAAGGCAGGCGAGTGCTTGCTGCGCTTGAACGCATCGGTTGGGCTTTCAAGCGCCAGTCTGACTCACATCGCACATTGTCGCGGCCCGGCTGGCCCGACTTTCTTTTTTCTTTCGGCGACAACGAAGAAATTGGGCCACGAATGCTCGCCCGTATCGCGAAGCGCACGGGCCTCACACCAAATGCCTTGTAGGCCTCAACGATGATAATCGACGAACAGATAAGCTTACTTCGGAAAGGAACAGTGGATTGCATCCCCGAAGATGAGCTTCGCCGTAAGATCGAGCGCTCTTCGAAGACAGGCAAGCCGCTTCGAGTGAAAGCCGGGTTCGATCCGACCGCGCCTGATATTCACCTCGGCCATACGGTGCTCATTCGAAAGATGCGCCACTTTCAGCAGCTCGGCCATCAAGTCATCTTTTTGATCGGCTCGTTCACCGGGATGATCGGCGACCCATCCGGCCGATCCGCGACAAGACCCGCCCTCACTCGCAAACAGATAGACGAAAACGCCGAGACCTACAAACAACAGATCTTCAAGTTGCTCGACCGGGAGCGCACCGAGATCAGATTCAACGACGAATGGTTTTCAAAGTTCGACGCGTATGATTTCGTGCGGCTCGCCGGAAAAGCGACTGTCGCGCAGTTGCTGGAGCGCGACGACTTCAAGAAACGGTTTCAGTCTCAAACGCCGATCGGCCTGCACGAGCTGCTCTACGCGCTTGCTCAGGGCTTCGACTCGGTGGCGCTCGAAGCGGACATCGAACTTGGCGGCACCGATCAGAAGTTCAACCTGTTGATGGCTCGCCACGTACAACAGGCCTACGGAGTGAAGGAGCCGCAACTAATAATGACTACGCCGTTGCTTGAAGGGCTCGACGGCGCTCAGAAGATGAGCAAGAGTCTGAGCAACTACATCGGGATCACCGAATCGCCGCGCGATATCTTCGGCAAGGTGATGTCAATAAGCGACGACTTGATGTGGCGTTACTACGAGCTGCTGACGGACCTGGCGCCCGCCGAGATCGAGCAGATCAAGCAAGCCGCCGCGCACGGCGAGCGTCATCCGCGCGACTTGAAAGCCGAGCTTGGCCGCCGCATAGTCGCCGACTTCCACTCACAAGCCGAAGCTGACGAAGCAAGCGACGAGTTCGACCGGATGTTCAAGGAGCACCAGACGCCCGAGAATGTGCCTGTGGTCAAACTGCCTCTCGGCGACACGCGCCTGACAACTGTCCTGTTTGAGAATCACCTAGCCGAATCGATTTCCGACGCACAGCGGAAGATCAGGGACAGGGGTGTAAGAGTAAACGGCGAGGTGGTGACCAATGTCGCCCATCGCCTTGGACTCCAACCCGGGGAGCTGTTAATCCAGGTCGGCAAGCGCAAGTTCTTGCGGGTGTTCTTCGAGTGACGCAGTTTCTCGCAAAGCCGCAAAGGAACGCAAAGACGCGTTGAAATTGGCGGCTTTGCGGTTCTTTGCGGCTTTGCGAGAAACCCACTAACGGTCAATTAAATGGACACCCTGTCGATCGAAACCGCGCGTCTCCGCATGCGCCCCTTCGAGGCGGGCGATGTGGACGAGCTTCGCCGCGTCTTCGTCGATCCTGGCGTCAGGCGATTCCTGCTTGACGATCAGATTGTTTCTCGCGAATGGGTCGAAGAAGAAATCGCCGCCAGCACCGCGCGATTTGAAAAGGGGAGCGCGGGCTTGTTTTGCGTCTTCTTAAAGGAAGATAAAACTTTGATCGGTTTCTGCGGATTCAGGCCGTTCTTCGAGCCGCCCGAGCTTCAGCTTCTATACGGGTTGCTGCCGGCATACTGGTCAAAGGGGCTTGCGACGGAAGCCGCCCGCGCGATGATCGAGTTTGGGTTTGAGCAGCTCGGCTTCGATCGGATTGTGGCGCGTGCCGACGCCCCGAATGCCGCTTCCCTTCGAGTACTGGAGAAAGCCGGGATGGTGTTCAATCGGCGCGAAACGATCAACGGCCTCGATACGGTGTTCTATGTCGTCGGTCGAGGAAAGGACTAACCTAGATTTGATTCGCTTCACCGAAGTCCGAGCTTCTAGAAAAAGGAAGTTCGCCACCAAGACACCAAGACAGGAAGCTGCACCAAGTCGGTGAATTCCCGGGCGTTGTGTTCCTTTGTGTCCTCGTGTCTTGGTGGCGAAGGATTGGTTTTTTTGTCAACCTGCGAGCGCTTTGAGGAATTCATTCGCCAGCACCGGTGCGCGGTCGTCGTGCTTGAGGTAACAGTAGACCGGCACTATCTGGCTTCTCATCCAGCGAGCCCACTCGATCATCTCTTCTGCTGAGTACTCTCCCTTGCGGAGCCGCATATAAACAAACGGACCCGTTACCTGGCGAGGCGAATCCATTCCTTTGTCTTCGTCTCCTTTCTCGACGACACCAAACGCGGCGTTGTGCCTGCGCAACAACTCGAACAACTCGTCGTCGAACCACGAGTCGTGCCGGAACTCGAATGCAAGCCGGGCTCGGGATCCGAACTTCACAAGGAAATCTTCCAACACCGCGATGTCCTTCTTGAAGTTTGGCGGAAGCTGCACGAGTATCGGCCCGAGCTTCTCTTTCAAACCCGCGGCGCTGGTTAGAAAGAAACTCATTTCGTCGTCAACATTTTTTAACCGCTTGAAATGAGTGATTCGCTGGCTGAGTTTCAATGTAAACGAGAAGCCGTCGGGAACTTCGGCGTACCAGCCTTCGACAAGCTTCAAAGTCGGCATTCGGTAAAACGTGTTGTTGATCTCGGTGGTAGAGAAATGCTGGGCGTAGAAAGAGAGGTACTGCTTTGCGGGCAGGTCTTCGGGATAAAAACTTCCCTTCCATTCCTTGTAAGCGAACCCCGAAGTGCCGACGAGGATTTGGGGTGGCGGCGGTTGTTTCATGACCGCTGGGATCATAACGGCGAGGTGAGCTGAATTCAATGCTGACGATCCTCTACGGAGATAGGGTTTGAATGCGAGGCGCTGTCTAACCGCAGAGCCGCTGAGACGCCGAGATGTTGCGCAGAGATCCCTGCGTCCCTGCGTCAAATGAACCTGGCGCCCTCAGTTAGTGGGTCACGACCGGCTCTCAGCACATCGCCACACCTGAGCCCATGCTAGAATCTGACTGGCAACGTAGCACGACGAAGATTCGTACATCCGACTGATGGACAAGCCAACCCTCAAGCTCGTCGAAGCCCCACAGATAAACCAACCAGACCAGGCGCTGGTCCCGCTTCACCCAACCCATCCCGAACCCTCTCGATCCGAGCCGGAAGAACCCAAACCAGAGCTGGCTCGAATCGGGTTTCGCGGCTACTTGCGGCTGTGGAGAGTGGTCCTTTCTTTCTCGCTGTTCGCGCTTCGAGTGTTCCTCAACTCGCGAGGCTGGCTTAAGAGCAAGACTCCGCGGACCGAGCTTCGACATCGCGAGGGCGAAGCGCTTCGCGAGAAGTTGCTCGCGCTCGGACCGACGTTTATAAAAACAGGACAGACGTTGGCGACTCGGGCGGACGTTCTGCCGGTCGAGTACATACAGGAACTGTCGAAGCTCCAGGACGAAGTTCCGCCCTTCCCTGCCGCCGAAGCGCGCGCCATCCTCGAAGACGAGCTTCACGCAAAGATCGACGACATTTTCAAGAGCTTTGACGACGCGCCAATCGCGGCGGCCAGCCTCGGGCAAGTGCATCGTGCGGTGCTTCGAACCGGACAAGTAGTAGCGGTCAAGATTCAGCGCCCGAATATTTCGGGCCAGATCGACTCTGACATCGGCGTTTTGCGGCGCATAGCTCGCCGGCTCGAGCGCTATCCCAATCTGATACGCGGCGCGGACTGGCAGGGCACGCTCGATGAGTTCCACCGGACGATTCACGAGGAGATGGACTACGAGCAGGAAGCGCGCAACGCGGAAATCTTTCGCGAGAATTTCGCAAAGTGGAAAGAAGTGTATGTGCCGCGCATCTATCAGATATTTTCGACGCGGCGAGTAATCGTGATGGAGTTCATCGACGGGTTGAAGGTCACGGACACCGATCAACTTTCGGCCGTCGGCCAGAACCCGCACGAAGTGGTCAAGCTGTTGGCGCGAACTTATCTGAAGCAGCTTCTCGAGGACGGGTTCTTTCACGCCGACCCTCATCCGGGCAATCTGCGAGTGATGGCGGACGGGCGGCTGGCGTTCTTCGACTTCGGGATGGTGGGCCGGTTGTCGATGGACCTTCAGTCGAACTTGATCAACGCGTTCTTTCACATCGTCGAACGCGACGTCCACGGGTTGGTGGACGACATGGTCAGGCTCGGGTTTATCGAACTGTCGGCAGACGAAGAGGTTCGCTTCAAGCCGATCATCGAATCGCTTTTTGACCGCTACTTGAGCCTGCGGCTGGGAGACGTGAAGTTCAAGGAGCTGATCTTCGATCTTGCGCACGTGATCTACGAGTTCCCGTTCCGCATCCCGGCGAGCTTTACTTATATTGTTCGGGCGATGATGACGCTTGAAGGGATCGGAACGCAGGTCGATCCGAACTTCAACTTTTTCGAAGTCGCCAGGCCTTACGCAAAGCGGTTCATGTTCAGACGCGAGGGGCGATATCTGCGAACCTTGATCGTAGATCGGATAGTCAACGGGGAGACCGGCAATATCGAATGGGCGAAGGTGTGGAAGCTTGCGAAGATGGCTTTTAAGTATTATGCAAAGGGTGAGAACAAGTTGTAGCTCGCAAATCCAACATTCAGCGACGCGCACTCCGCCGAGTCTCTCAGCGTGATTTAAGGTCCTTCCACAAACAGATTTGAACCGGATTCCTTCAATACATGCGTTGGAGAGCGGTCCGAAAAGGGCTTGGAGACGGGCGGAGCCCTCGACAGCGAGGTGGAGAACCAACTGACTCGGATGGCCAAGCCGATGTGCCGCGATCTCAACAGCATCCTTAACTTCCTGCGAGAGATGCATAAGGCTGAGCTCGAAAATCATTACGCCCGGTGTCGATTCATCTGCGAGGCTGGATGCGGCCTAACAAGCCGATCCAGACGGACGGCGCTCCGCGCCGCCTCTGATCGGCAAGGCGTTAGACGCTTGCGATAGTTAAAAACCTGCCTCGGACGAATTTTGCATAGGTATCGCCGGAATTTACGTCTGTATCATGAGAAGGGTAGTTGGACGGTACTCGCTCAACCCGACGCATCCTCGGGCTCTCGCTAGCGCTCGAGCCTGCGGCGCCTGGTTAGCTCGGTTGGGCGGCAATCACCCTTGTCTTGGTGATCATGAGCATTTGCTGTCTAATGCGTTGCGACAGGGAAGTAGCCCCCCTATCATAGTGGGCTAGGGGATTCAACCTAATTGGGAGGTAATTGCTATGTCTCGAAGAGCGTGCCATCGGAATCCGATTTTTTGCGTCGTTCCGCCATATGTTCTCGACTCGATCGCCACGAACGGAACACCAAAACAGCGAGCTGCAGCCTTGCAGACCAAGTCCGTCGATAACACGTTCCGCTCCCTCAGGATCGCCACCCAGGCCGCGCGGTTCGCCCCGCAGCAGAATGCCGCGCCGGCTCCGTTAGCGATCCCGCAAAAGCAGCGGACAATCTACACGGCCAGCAACACGCAGAGCCTACCCGGGACAGTCGTCCGCGCCGAGGGCCAGGGCGCGACTGGTGACGCGGTCGTGGATGAGGCCCACGAAGGGCTCGGCGCCACCTTCGACTTCTTTGAGCAAGTCTTCGGCCGGAACTCAATCGACGATGACGGGATGCCACTGGACGCCACGGTCCATTTCGGCAACGACTACAACAACGCCTTTTGGAACTCGGTCCAAATGGTCTTCGGCGATGGCGACGGCGTGATCTTCAACCGCTTCACGATCGCACTCGACATTATCGGCCACGAACTTGCCCACGGCGTCACCGAGGACGAGTCGCAGTTGCAGTACTTCAATCAGTCTGGGGCGCTTAATGAGTCGATGTCCGACGTGTTCGGCTCTCTGATCAAGCAGTTCGTCAACAACCAGACGGCCAGCCAAGCCGACTGGCTGATCGGCGCGGGACTCCTGGCCCCCGGCGTCAATGGCGTCGCCTTGCGCTCGATGAAGGACCCAGGCTCGGCGTTCAACGACCCGCTCCTGGGCAGCGACCCGCAACCCAAGCACATGAACGATTTCGTCAACACCTTCGATGACAACGGGGGCGTCCATATCAACTCCGGCATCCCCAACCATGCCTTTTTCCAAGTCGCCTCAAAGCTCGGGGGATATTCTTGGGAGAAAGCGGGGCGCATCTGGTACGACACCCTACGCGATTCCCGCGTCCGACC
>JBASRN010000200.1:0-43895 GCA_049273855.1 Blastocatellia bacterium | reverse complement strand
GCTGGCGTTCGAAGCCTGGGGCTGTTCGGGTCCTTCGCCCGCAACGAACAGACGCCGGAAAGCGATCTGGACGTGCTTGTTGAATTCGATCCCTTGCTGAAGACCTTCGACAACTTCATGAAGGTGTCGCTGCTGCTCGAAGACCTTTGCGATCGCCGCGTTGATTTAGTTACCACCGAATCGCTCAGTCCGTATCTCCGTCCACACATAGTCAGCGAGGTCGAGTATGTCAGTCTCACCGGTTGAGTACCTGCGCCACATCCTCGACGAGACCGATTTCCTCACAAACCGCTTTCGGGGAGTTAGCAAAGAGGATTTCCTGACGGACGAAACATTGAAGCGGGCCGCCGTTCGAAGCCTCGAAATCATTGGCGAGGCGGTGAAGAAACTGCCTGATGATTTCAGAAATCGGCACAGCGCCGTCGAGTGGCGAGCGATAGCAGGGATGAGGGATCGCCTGGTTCACGATTACCTTGGTGTTGACTACGACATTGTTTGGGACGCGATAACCGCCAAAGTCCCAGGACTGTCAGTTTTAGTAAGGCAGATGATCGAGCAAGAGTCGGCGACGTAGAGTGCCCTCGCCACATCACCGATTGCTCCTATTTCATCGCATTGCCCGCGCCGTGAAATAGATCCCGAAGCTGTGCATCTACGCAACTGCCCATAACTCTGACAGCACCTCCGCTTGTTCGAGCACCGTCTGCGTAGCCTTCTCCTGTTTGTCTGGTGGGTAGCCGTACTTGCGCAAGATGCGCTTCACGATGACCCGCAGTTGGGCGCGAACGTTCTCGCGCACGGTCCAGTCGATGGTGACGTTCCTCTTTACCGTTTCAACGAGCTCGCGAGCGATCTTGACCAGCGTCGGCTCGCCCAGCACCTTGACGGCGCTGTCGTTGACTTCCAGCGCGTCGTAGAAGACAAGCTCGTCTTCGCTCAAGTCGAGCGCCTCACCGCGCGCGTTAGCCTCGCGCATCTGTTTTGCGAGCGCGATCATTTCCTCGATCACGAGAGATGCCTCGATCGCTCGGTTCTGGTACTTCCGCACGGATTGCTCGAGCAACTCGGCGAACGAGCGCGCTTGCACGATGTTGCGCCGCGAGCGCATCTTGATCTCGCCAGCGAGAAGCTTGCGCAACAGTTCAACAGCCAGGTTCCGCTGTGGCATGTCACGCACCTCGGCAAGGAATTCGTCGGAGAGAATCGAGATGTCCGGCTTCTTCAATCCGGCCGCAGCAAAAATGTCCACGACTTCGTCGGACACCATCGCCTTCGAGATGATCTGCCGGATCGCGTGATCCAGCTCTTCGTCAGTCTTGTGCTCGCCGGGCGTGCTCTTCGCCAACACTGCCCGCACCGCCTGGAAGAAGCCGACGTCATCGCGGATGCGTATCGCCTCTTCGTGCGGGACAGCGAGGGCGAAAGCCTGCGAGAGTTCCGTGACCGCGCGCAGCAGCCGGGCCTTTCCATCCTCAAGCGCGAGAATGTGTTCCTGTGCGGCGGGCAGCAGCGAGAGGCGATCCTGTGGTTTGCCCGTGATCCACAGCGACCAGTCGAAGCCGTGGAAGAGGCCGCGGCAGATCTCATATTTCTCCAGCATCACGGCCACCGCCTCGGCCTGATTAATCGCCGTCTTGCCCGTGCCCCCGCTTTCCGTGTAAGTGGCCAACGCCTTCTTGAGTTCGTCGGCGAGCCCCAGGTAGTCCACCACCAATCCGCCCGGCTTATCCTTGAACACCCGGTTCACCCGCGCGATGGCTTGCATCAGTCCGTGCCCGCGCATCGGCTTGTCCACGTACATCGTGTGGAGGCTCGGCGCGTCGAAACCGGTGAGCCACATGTCGCGAACGATGACGATCTTGAACGGGTCCGCCGGGTCGCGGAAGCGCTGTGCGAGTGCCTCGCGGCGCGGCTTGTTGCGGATGTGAGGCTGCCAGTCGAGCAAATCAGAGGCTGCGCCGGTCATCACCACCTTGAGCGCGCCCTCGTCGTCGTTCTCGTGGCGCCATTCCGGACGCAGCAACGCGATCTCGCGGTACAACTCGACGCAGATGCGCCGGCTCATGCACACAACCATCGCCTTGCCGTCCATCACCGCGAGGCGGTTTTCAAAGTGATCCACCAAATCGCGCGCGATCAACTTGATCCGGTTCTCCGACCCGACCACCGCCTCGAGTTGCGCCCAGCGGCTCTTGAGCTTTTCCTTTCGCTCGACCTCTTCCCCTTCGGTAGCCTCCTCGAACTCGGGATCGATCTTCGGACGTTCGGATTCCTTCAGCTCCAGCTTGGCGAGCCGGCTCTCGTAGTAGATGGGAACCGTGGCCCCGTCGATGACCGCTCGCTGGATGTCGTAGACGCTGATGTAATCGCCGAACACCGCGCGCGTGTTGGCATCGGTCTTCTCGATGGGCGTGCCGGTGAAGCCGATGAACGAAGCGTTGGGCAGGGCGTCTCGCATGTGCCGGGCGAAGCCGTCGATGAAGTCGTACTGGCTGCGGTGCGCCTCGTCGGCGATCACTACGATGTTGCGTCGCGCCGAAAGAACCGGATGGCGATCTCCCTTCTCTTCCGGAAAGAACTTCTGGATGGTGCTGAAGACAACGCCGCCGGAGGCGACCTTCAGCTTCTCCCGAAGGTCCGCACGGTCCGCCGCCTGCACCGGCGGCTGACGCAATAGATCTTTGCAACGGGCGAAGGTGCCGAAGAGCTGATCGTCGAGGTCGTTGCGGTCGGTTAGCACAACGATGGTAGGGTTCTCCATCGCGGAATGCAGGATCACGCGTCCTGCGTAGAACGCCATCGTCAAGCTCTTGCCCGAGCCCTGCGTGTGCCACACCACTCCGATGCGTCGATCGCCGGGATCGCCGCCGGGTTTAGCTCCGGCCTCGTATCGACCCGGCGGCTCCACAACCTGAATGGCCGAGGCTCGAGCCGCTCTTAGCGTCTCCTCAATAGCGACATTCACTGCGTGGAACTGGTGGTAGCCCGCCATCTTCTTGCTGAGCTTCCCGCCACCCGCGTCCTCGAAGACGATAAAGTGGCGCACGAGATCGAGGAACCGGCGCTGCTCGAACACGCCTTCCAGTACGACCTGCAACTCGGCCATCTTGGCTGCGGCATCCTCGCGCCCCGTAATAGTGCGCCAGGGTTTGAACCATTCCTTTCCCGCGCCGATTGAGCCAATGCGTGCCTGCACGCCGTCAGAAACGACAAGGGCCGCGTTAGTAGCGAAGACCGTAGGAATCTGCGCCTGGTAGGTCTGAAGCTGCAGGTATGCGCTCCAAACTGTAGCGTTCTCGTCGGCCGGATTCTTGAGCTCAATCACTGCGAGCGGCAGGCCGTTTACGAAGAGCACTACGTCGGGGCGGCGGGTGTGCTGCCCTTCGGCGACGGTGAACTGGTTGACGGCGAGCCAGTCGTTGTTGTCGGGCTCATCGAAGTCGAACACGCGCGCTTGTGCACCGCCGATCGAACCGTCCGCCCGCCGATACTCCACCGTCACGCCATCCACCAACATGCGATGAACGGCGCGGTTGCGCTCTAGCAGCGCCGGCGCATCGGTGCGCGTCAGTTTGCGGAATGCGTCTTCGAGCGCCTCGGCGGGCAATGCCGGGTTAAGCCGCGCCAGCGCATCGCGCAGCCGCTGGGCCAGCACGACCTGCCCGTAGTCGTCGCGCTCCGCGGCAGGTTCGCCGGGTGCGATCTCGGCGCCGTTTCTGATCTGCCAGCCGACGCCTTCAAGCCAGGCGAGGGCGGCTTTTTCGACGATGGATTCGGTGAAGATGCTCATACCGGCGTGCACCCCAGCACGAGGAATGGGCCGGCAATAAGCCGATAATAGGCCGGAACTCGCGGGACAGAGTAGGAATGAGCTGTCCTTGGCCACATTGGGCGAAGCGGGTTCCCTATCGGAGCTTGCCCGACGGCCTGTGCTATCGCAACACGATGTCGCGACCGGTGTAGCGGTATCGCGCCAAGCTGGCGGGATGAATGGCGGGATTCCAGCAATGAGCGGACATTCAAGGCAGTATCCCGCCGTGATAGCCGCAGGGATGGCGCGGTTCTATTCGCCAGACGACTAGACATCATGACCTCCGCACCTCATAACGAGTGGCCCGCGCCGACCCGTGCTTACGAACCAACCCCAGTTCAACGAACCTCTTGAGATGGTTCAACGCCGTGCGTGCTGGGAGAGACATCGCCGCTGAATAGTCCGCGGAAGTCGCCGACTGTTGCTGGGCCAACCATTCCCAGCCTGCCAGCTCAGCCTTGCTCAGTCGCCCGCGCAATTTGTCCGGAAGGGTTGAAACGGCGGCCTTCGTATGCCGGTACATCGTCAGAACAAGGTAGTCGCCCTCCACGGCAAAGGCCGGCAACGGCAGCCCGAGCCTCTGAGCCTGGCGCTTCAGGCTCTTCTCCAGCCCGAAACCCTGTTCCTCCGCCATTCCCATCCGGGCAAAGACATAATGCAGGACTGGGTTCCGGCTCTTCATCGGCGCCCGAAACGACTGTAGTTGCTGCAGCGTCACTGGTGGAATCGGCCCGCCAGGACTCTTCACCGTAATCGTGTTCGCGTTTATCTCGAGTTGACACTTCTGCTCGGCAATGTCGTAGTCGCGGTGAATCAGCGCGTTCACCACGGCTTCACGGATCATCTCGAATGGCAGGTCCACCTGCTCTCTCCGCTCCATTCCGCTGCGATCGATAGTGCTCGGGAGGACCGTGTTCAGCCATTCCTCGAGCAAACCCGGAATCAGTACCAGCGCCTCGCCGAATTCTCTGCGCGCCGACTTACCGTCCGGCAGATCCGCCCGCGCAAGCAGCCCCGCTTGCGGAACGGCGTTGCGCGGCCGCTTGCCGAACAGAAGCAGTCCGAACCCGCTTGGCGCCAGCGATTCGCCTTCAGCCACAAGGAGGCCCTGCTGCCGCAGTAGCCGGCGAAACTCGGCAGATCCAACCTCTGGAGCGATACCCGCCTTTTCTCGATAGCGATCGAGTGCTTCCGGGGACAGGTCTTCGAATTCGACGGCCTCCACGCCATCCTCGTACTTCGAGAGCTTGATCGGTTTCTCTACGGGCTTCGCAGTTTGCTTCCGTGCCCACTCGAAGAACGCCTTGTTTTCATTGAAGATCGTCTCCTGCAGATCGCGATCGAACATGCGTATGGTGACGCCCTGCTGCCGCAGGTGCTCGATCCCTTTGCCCGCCACGGTAGGGTTGTCGTCCTGGAGCCCGACATACACCTCCTTGATCCGGGCGCTGAGGATGTGACGGGCGCAGCCGCTCTTCGGATGATTGCGGTTCAGACACGGCTCCAGCGTGGTAAAGAGAATGCTGCCGTCCAGCCGTTCGCCGGGGCACTTGCGCTCGAGCAGGATGAACTCGGCGTGGTTGCCGTCGCGCAACTCGCCACGTGCCGCGGTTTCCATGGAACCGTCCGGCCGCACCAGCACCGAGCCAACCGACGGACTCGGTGAGCCGTCGGCGCGATGCTCGGGTACCGACTGCCGCATCACCTCGACGGCCTTCTCCATCATCCGGCGCGGATCGAACGGAGACGGGTGCTTCTTTGCCATCAGCTCGCGCTCCGGATGAATTTCTCCGCGTCCTTCACTCGTAGTTCTCCGGAGATGAGCTTGGGCAACAATGCGTCGCGTAGTTCCGCAAGGGTGCGCGATTCATGGATCGAGGCAGCTATGCGGTCAACCGCTACACGACTTGCCTTGGTGAATGCTTCTGCGACTCCTTCGGGAGGTGTCACGACCGGATAGCCTGCCATCTCACCCCAACTGGTTCGGGGCATCTTCGTACCAGTCGAGCGTGCGTTCGTGTACTCCACGAGAGCTGTGCTAGAGACGTGCCCGAGGACGAAGCCGAACCACTTCTCGGTTCGCGGAGCCACAACGACGATGTCCGTCGAACACACCCCGTCCACCGGAGCGATGCCGACCTTGTGGAAATAGGGACGCAGCTTTCCGAACAGGATTTCAACTTCCATGAACATGAACTTGTTGCTTTCCAATCCATCGGCAACGCTCCACTCCGAGAGCGCGATGGAGCGTCTCGGCATATGCTCAAGCGCGATGTAGGGCGTAGTCGCTTCGATCTCGGAGGGTTGAACCCCGCGGCGCGCGTGTTCGGCAACCTCACCGAGAGTGCTAACCCGCCAGCCCTTCGGAATTTCCCCGAGTTCCGAGTCTTCGAAGGAATCCGGGAACAGGTCGGCCAAGGGCTTGGGTAGGCCGGGCTCGCGACCATCGGTTTTGACGCGCACGAGGTCGAAGTCCACGAACCACGACTTGAAGAGTGCCCGCGCCATCGCGTCCAGCGTCTCGTTCATCCGCCCGTTCAGATCGATCTTGTCGTCCAGTGTGCCGAGGATGTGGACGATCGCCCGTTGTTCGTCGATCCGAGGAACCGGAACTTCGAGTCGAACCAGATCGCTTCCTGTAATGCCGGCGACAGCCACATGGCGTCGGATGGTGTCGAGCGCATGCAGCCCAGCAATTGAGTTGAAAAAGTAGAACAGGAAGAGCGAATCGGCCTTCGATGGATCCGGCCTCGCGCGAATGATCGACGATTCGAACGTGGTAGGCTCGTCTGTATCGAGGACGACGCTGCATTTGCCCGCACCCTCCGCCACTAGTGAACGGCGAGCGAACAGGAGATCGCCTTTCCGAACGTCAAATCGCTCGGCTTCTACTGCGGACAACTGCACGCGCTTCATGGGAATGGAGCGAAGCCTAGGGCAAGCGAAGAGCTCCCCCATGTTCACAACCTTCGACCCTCGCCCGTGGTACTCCTTGGGCTTGTAGACTCCGTTGCGAACTGGCCCCGCAAGGAGGTTGCCAAACTGTGTTTGCTGCCATTCACTCGCCATACCCAAGCTCCTTCAGATTTGCGCCTATTGTGGCGTCGAGCTTGTTAGATTCCTCCTGCTGACGAAGCGTCGACGTGAGCCGCTTCATCTTTTCTTCGAACAGCTCGCCGTCGTCCTCGGCTGCCCCCGCGCCTACGTAGCGTCCTGGCGTGAGCACATAACCGTGCTTGCGGGTGTCTTCGAGCTTCGCGGCCTTGCAGAAACCGGGGACGTCGGCGTACTCTTCTCCGTCCTTGTCACCGCGCCAAGCGTGGTATGTGGCGGCGATCTTGGCAATGTCCTCATTGGTCAACTCGCGGTGCGTGCGGTCCGCCATGACGCCCATCTTGCGGGCGTCGATGAAAACGGTCTCGCCGCGACGGTCGCGGAAGCGGCCGTTCCTTTTGTTGCGTGCGAGGAACCACAGGCAAACCGGGATCTGCGTCGAGTAGAAGAGCTGACCCGGCAGCGCCACCATGCAGTCAGCCAGGTCTGCTTCGATGATCGCCTTGCGGATCTCGCCTTCCCCCGACTGGTTGGACGACATCGAGCCATTGGCAAGCACGAAGCCGGCGAGCCCAGTGGGCGCGAGGTGATGGATGAAGTGCTGCACCCAGGCGAAGTTCGCGTTGCCTGCAGGCGGCTTGCCGTAGACCCAGCGCTTGTCGTCCTTGAGCAATTCGCCGCGCCAGTCGCTGTCGTTGAAGGGCGGATTAGCCAGCACGTAGTCGGCCTTGAGGTCGGGATTCCGGTCGTTGTGGAACGTGTCGCCGTGACCGATCTGCGCGTCGATCCCGCGGATCGCCAGGTTCATCTTAGCCAGACGCCAGGTGGTGTAGTTCGACTCCTGACCGTAGATGGAGATGTCACCGAGCTTGCCGCCATGCGCCTCGATGAACTTCTCGCTCGAAACGAACATGCCGCCCGATCCGCAGCACGGATCGTAGACGCGGCCCTTGTAGGGAGCGAGCATCTCGACCAGCACACGCACCACGCTTGACGGCGTATAGAACTGACCGCCCTTCTTGCCCTCGGCGCTGGCGAACTGCGAAAGGAAGTATTCGTAGACGCGGCCGAGCGTGTCCTTGGCGCGATCCGCCGGCGCGCCCAACGCAATGTCGCTGACCAAGTTGATGAGCTGACCGAGCCGCTGCTTGTCGAGACCGGGTCGCGCGAAATCCTTGGGCAGCACGCCCTTGAGCGATGGGTTATCGCGCTCGATGGCGCTCATCGCATCGTCCACCAGCGTGCCGATTGTGGGCTGCGGGGCGCTGGCTTTGAGGTGGGACCAGCGCGCCTCCTTCGGCACCCAGAAGATGCTGACGGCGCGGTACTCGTCCGGGTCTTCAGCGTCCGCGCCTTGCGCCTTCTGTGATTCGAGCTCAGCGTGCTTGGCTTCGAACGCGTCGGAGATGTACTTGAGAAAAATCAGACCGAGTACGACGTGCTTATACTCGGCGGCGTCCATGTTGTTGCGCAGCGCGTCGGCGGCTTGCCAGAGCTTTGCTTCGAAGCCAAGATTAGCCGCCGTGTTGTTGGCGGACCGTGAATTGTTCTTCTTCACTTTCGGCAAGAATCACCTCGGAGAATGGTGCGTCGGATACATTGGCCGTGCAATCGTTCGGGTGGTTTAGTCTACACTTGCCCGTGGTTCTTTCCAAGCAGAGTCCCGTTGGTGGGTAGTGCTCCGGTTTCAATTGGATCTAGAGCCTCTAAGACCTGTCGTAGAGCGCTTTATCTTCGGTCACTTCGTACAGCGCCCGCTGCTCACTCACCGCCAATGCCCGTTCCAGTTCGATCTCTATGCGCAGCTCTTCATCGGGCGGCAGATACAGCCGGTATTCGGAAGCGAAGAGTTGGCGGCTTTCATTCAGCACCGAGTACTTGACCACCGTATGATCCTTGTCGGTGCAGAGGATCAGACCACGGTGGGATTGTCGTCCTTGCCTTTCACCGTCGAAGGGAGATCTGGGGCCGGGCCTGCAATATTGCAATTCCGAACCGAGAATCCCTACAATCACTCCTTCGTTATCGAATGAAAGTAATCGGGCAGATGCCGAGCGCGGCGAGTGGATCAAGTTCGTGATGGTCCGAGGACAGCAGCGTTCCGCCGACGCGTTTGGTCAGTGCAATCGCGCAGCAATCGGCTAGCGAAATCCGCCGGTGCGTACCTTTGAGGGTGCCAGCTTCCCGCCAGAACGTCTCATCGAGATCGTTTCGCTCAATCACCCCGAGCCACCTAAGGTCTTCAATCGCTTCACTGGCAGCAGCCCCTCGCCAAGGTCGCGATAGAAGTCATAGAAAACCTCGCAAAGGTTTACCGAATGCGCGACGCAACTCGCGTCCTTCTCCAGAAGGTGGACCCAAACCACTTCCTCGCCCGGCTCGCCGAGTGGAAGCGCGATCATCGCACACGCATCGAGGACGTAGATCATCGGCGCCGTCGACCTTCCAACTCAATCTCCTCAGCCTTGCGCGCAGCGAAAGCATGGCTGCTTGTCTTCATTCCTGCATACTTGCCCTGAATGCGTCTGAGGTCAGCCGTACGCTCGTCTCTCTCGAGGTGTGCGAGGAGTTGCCGCCGCTCCTCAGGCGTCAGAGTGTTCACTTCTTCGATGATCCGCTCTAATGCTTGACTCGACATGGTCTAGGTCCTCCGCTAGTCACGTTTTTACCACGAAATGCTAGCTGTTCGGAAGCGGTAGCTCGGTATGATCATAGCCGAACCAGCCAGTAGATTCGCTACTGGGAACCTGAACATGCACCGATAAGCGATTCATCTTCCCATCACCTCATATACATCGCCTGCTGCTCACACACCGCTAATGCCCGCTCCCGTTCGCTCTCCATGCGCAGTTCTTCTTCGGTCGGCAGATACAACCGGTATTTGGAAGCGAAGAGTTGGCGGCTTTCGTTCAGCACTGAGTACTTGACCACCGTGTGACCCTTGTCGGTGCAGAGGATCGGACCAACGGTGGGATTGTCGTCCTTGCCTTTCACCGTGTCTTCGAACAGCCGCACGTAGCGGCTACCTCTCGATGGATAGAACTCCGCGCGCGCCAGGCTATTAGCGATTCAGGTAGCCGCTATGCGGCCACGCTAAGGCGCAATGTCTCGTTCTATCGATAGGAGGCCGCCACGCGGCCTGGTCAACTCGCCGGAATACCATATGCGAAAATCTACGCACACCCAGTTTTTCTCTTGAGCTGTTCAAGTTTGCGGGTTGTCTTTGAGTGTCTTCGGCGAGTGCCTTCGGCGACTTCGACTATCGTTCGCGCGCTCAGCCCCTTGTTGCGTATCTTTCAGGGCTCGGGGGAGGGACCGCGTTGCGCCGCCCGATCCACCAGTAGTAGACACCGGCGAGCACTGAAACTATTGGCGCATATGCCAGCGCAAAGGTAAAGACTCGCAACTCGCTGAAGAAACTCTGTATTTGGCTAGCGGGCCAGAGTTGTTCTAAATCATCCGAGTTGCTAACATAACCGGCAAGAAGAAACAGCATTACGAACGTGGCCACGGTTCGAATTATCACGCTCATCCAAATTACGAGTCGCTTGCACCACCAAGTCAGTAACGGGGCGACCCACACGACAACACACATTACGAGAAAGCTCATGAGCGCGTACTCTGGCAGGACTTCGGAGAGCGAGGATGTAGACCACCCTATCCTGTCCCCAATGGGATATACCAAGCAGAGAACCGCGAAGCAGACCAGCCAGTACAAGAGAGCCGCCGAGAACCCTTTCAGCAGACTCCACCGATTGGGAGCCTGAAATCCATTGTGTCCCAAAGCACTCATCGCTCACCCGTCTTCTAGCGACCCCTCAGACCAACTCACTTTTTGCATTTACATTCCGGCAAATCAAGGGCTGGCCGTATTTGTTTCTCCCACGGTGCCTCTTTCTCCCAGAGGTCCGTATGAGATTGAAGCGGCCCGTCGCTCACGAGATACGTTAGGTTCAAGTTCGTGGTTTTCTTGCTGTCGTAACGCCGCCCGGCTGGACCCTGTTCTCCGGGCGGGGGGAGGATAGGGATGCGTGTGCCTGGTGAGTCCCCTCCGAAGTACCCCGCTCCATATCCACCCCTGACTTGCACCTCGTCGTTGTCACTATACCCGTGAAAGTGTCTGCCTACCCGGTTCGGGTTCAGCGCATAGTCGCTTCGAATCGGCGTCCCAAGCGTAACCAGGTTGTCTATTGGCCGATTCAGGAGCCACGACGCTTCAAAGGCTATGTTACCACCATGGCTGTGTGCAACTATGTTGAGTGTTTCGCCGGGAGCGAATGTATAGCTGTTGATGAATTCCGCGAGGGCTTTCGCAGCTTTCTTGCGGTCCTGCCAGGTGTTTCCACCTGACCAACCCTTAGTCCACAAGTGCGCATGTTCGCAAAAGGTATTCTCCACGCGGTTGAGTACTCCTGGTTTGTACCATTCGTCCGGTTTATAGTCCGTACCAGGAATTACGATAGTAAGCAGGCCGCTGGGATCCCGGTTTGCCACTGGATCATTCATTCCATACGCATACAGATTCAGGCCGGCTTGAAACCCGATGGGGTCTTCGCTGGTGAACCGGCCCTGTTCTGCGTCGTACCATCGGGCGCGGTAGTACATCAACCCCGTCGCTGAGTCTCGCTCGCGGCCAGTGAAGCCGTACCTCGTCAAAGTGCTGTTGGGGCTCAGACCGAATGGTTCGTAACGGCTCCGTTCTGCAACGTCGCCATTCGTTTCCACCAGCGCCGCCGTGCTGCCCAGGTGGTCATGAAGAAAATAGAGTGAACCCGTTGAACCCGACTGCCGAAGCTTCTCATCGATCCTCGAACCGTTGATGTAGTCCACTGTGCTGAGATCGCTTCGGCGATCCAGCACTACATCATCGCCATCGTAAAGAAAAGTCGTTGTTACGGCTCCCTCAGTTCTCGTAGACCGGCGACCCAACGCGTCATAGCCGTAGCTGATCGATCGGCTGTCCGGAAGAGTAGCGCCAATCAACCTCCCACGAGCATCCCACCGGTAGGCCGTAACGCCCTGAGCGTCCGTCTTTGCGATAGTCTGCCCCTCCAAGTCAAACGCGTAAGCCGCACTGCCTAGCTCTGCGATACGGTTCGAGCTGTCTGCTGGGCTCGCGCTCTTCGCACCCGGCAATATCGGAGCCGACGCAATCGACGTTATAGATGCGATCTCGTCGTCCACGCTGTACGTGTACTCGTATGCTTCAATCGGCGGATTGCCATCCGGCGCATGGGATAACCGGGCTAGCCTGTTTACCTCGTCGTAGCTGTAAGCGGTCGTCACGCCGTTCGGTCGCTCCAACGAAGTCCGACGCGACAAGACGTCATAGTCATATCTGAATGTCTCCTGGCTTTGAATAATACTCCTCACTCGACCGGCGAGATCGAAGCCGTAACTCACCGGTGTGCGCCCCGCTGCCGTCATCGAAGCCCTCTGACTCGCCGCGTTATAGCTGTAGCTCACAACTCCCGCCGAAGTTGTCTCGCTTGTCACACGGCTCGCGTCATCATAAGACCAACTGATCTGGCCGCCCTGCGTGTCGTCGATGCGCACCAACTTCGACCCCGCGTCATAAACGTAGTCGACTACAGCATCGACGTAGCTCGCCCGAGTCATGCGATCAAGCGCGTCATAATTGAACCCAACTCTTCGACCGAGCCGGTCTGTTGTTTCAACCATATTGTCATTCGCATCATACGCGATCCTCGACGATCGTCCGAGTGGATCACGTTCACTGATGGGACGGGACAACTCGTCGTAGATGAGAGTCGTTGTATTGCCTCGCTGGTCGCTGATAGCAATCAGGTTTTGCCGATTGTCATAGGTCAGTCGCACAACTCCCCCAAGGGGATCCGCGAGCGATATAACCTGACCTCTCTGATCAAGACTGTACCGCACCGTCCGCCCTGAAGGTGAGATCGTAGCTATCAACTGATCCTTCGCGTTGTATTCAGACCTTGAAACGCGGCCGAGCGGGTCGGTGGCCGAGATCGGCCGGTTCCTGGCATCGTAAACCGTAACCCAGCGCCTCCCCAATGGATCAGTCACGCTCGTCAGGTTTCCATTCTCGTCGTAACCAAATCGGGTGGTAGCACCAGCGGCGTTTGTCGAGGCGATTACCCGGTCAAGCGAGTCATAGTTCAGGGTGGCGCGCCGGCTAAGCGGACCTGTAGAACCAGTAGCCCTTCCGATCGCATCGTAGTCAAAGGTAGTCCGGTTCCCCAGCGCATCAATGGCGGCCGCCAGATCGCCGTTAGCGTTGTATTCCACCCGAGAGGTGTGCCCGAGCGGATCAGTCACGCCGATCAACTCGCCAGACTGATCATAACTGAAGCTCATACTCTGATTCAGCGTATCCGTAACCGAAGTGAGATTCCCCCGCAAGTCATAACCATAGGTCGTCGCCCGGCCCGACTTGTCGGTCAGCCGCGTGAGCTTGTTGAACACTGGCCCGTAATCGAATCGCTCGGTCTGCTCCAAACGATCCGTGCTCGCAGTCACGTTGCCACGTTCATCGAATTGACGACGCACCTCAGCACATCCGCACGGACCCGTGACGCTGGTAGGGAGGCTGGTCGCCAGGTCCCGCTCAGTTTGCGAACGCTGTCCGAGTTCATCGGCCGTCCCAATGACGTACCCGCTCGCATTAAAGCGCATGCTCGTTGTGCGAGAAAGCGGATCGGACCTCGTCGCCGACGTCACAACCCGACCCGCAAGCGTGTAAGTGTATCGCTCGACCGCCCCGTCTGCGTACTTCTGCTCGATGACCCGCCCGTTAATGTCGTAGCTGATTTGCTTGGCTACGATCCCGCGCTTATCGGTCACCTTGCTTAACCTCCCGCCAATCACGTATTCGTAGCGCACAACGCGAGTCAATGGATCAGTCACCGTGGTTAAGCCATTAGGAGCCGGCAAACCCGGAGTTCCTTCGTAGGTGTAAGTCCACGTCCGCCCGATTGGATCGACAGCTCTGATGATTCGATTCGACGAGTCGTAATCAAGCGTCACCGACCGGCCCACCGGATCCGTTATTCGAGTCAGGTTCTGGCCGGTGTAAGTTAGGATCGTAATGTTTCCATTTCGATCAACTAATGCCGTCAGCCTGCCGCCTGTATCAAACCGCATCAAGTTTCCACCCGCGTAGCGGTATTCGAACGTCCCGTTTGTCAGCTTTCTGACCACATCGCCAAGCTGTCCGGTGGTCGCAGTGGTCGAGAAGACCAGCGCTCCGTCTGCATCCGTACGCACGTAGTTGAACAGGCGTCCTGTGACCTGTTCCGGTAGCACGACTCGTCCTGCGCCGTCCTGTTGGAATGATCCGGTCAGGCGTACTGCATAATTGTGGGTCCACCCGCGGCCAAATGAACAGGTGTCGCAGTTCTGCGCGAGCGCGGTTGTGTAGACTCTGGTCAGAGCTATACCTCCTCGCGCACCCCCAAAAGATATGTCCGTGATGCCTTCGATCTTTACCCCGGTAGCGAGATCGACCGTGTTTGACGTGCGGGGAACCGGACAAGAATCCGGCGGCGACGGATTGCCCCCTGGGGTAGCGTTAGGGAAATGCCACGAGAAATCGGGCAAGCCGTACGGCCTCCCGGTCGCTGGATCAATCTCGGGCTCGATCCGCCGGCCGTCCGAGTTCACCCTGCCAAACCCGTACACGTACCACCGCACCGTGTCGTGATCAAAGGCGTACAACGCGATCCGTGTACCTGGGTCGGCTCCAGCAAGATTCGGATACACCACCGGCATCGGGACGTCTGATATCGCGCCGCCCGGCTGGCTCGTGTACACAAGGTTTGTGCCAACACTCGCAGGCAAAGGCGCGGGAGTTCGGTCTATCGCCAGCGGCGTGATCGAAGCTCGCGCGACCGGTGAGCCGTCTCGATTCCTCAACCGCGCGTCAGGCGGAATCGTCATCTGCAACCCTGGCACTCGCGGATTGGTAGCCACGGTCGTCTGTCCCGGCACCACGTCTGCTTCGAACTGAGTGTCGATCGCAGGTAAGTAAAAGGTATAGGGAACAGTGTTGGCCTCGCCCGCAACGATCGTGGCGGGCTCGATGATCAGCGGATATGTGCGATTGGGCGCGCTCGCCGTACGCCCATCCACCATCAACGGGCGATCTACTCCGGCGGTTACTCCTGAAAGCAAGAATGCTCCCGCCGCGTCGGTTGTCGCGGTCTTGCCGTCGAGCGAAGCCGTCGCACCCATAATCGGCTCGTCGTCAGTCGAGAGCACCCTCCCCGAGAGCGTCGTCTGTCCCGCCGCTAACACTGTAA
Organism: Blastocatellia bacterium; assembly: GCA_049273855.1. Classification (GTDB taxonomy): domain Bacteria; phylum Acidobacteriota; class Blastocatellia; order UBA7656; family UBA7656; genus Onstottus_B. The sequence continues at coordinate 28,745 of JBASRN010000200.1, read as the reverse complement.
AAGAAGCATTCGCGGTCCGGACAAGGTCGCTGCCCTCAACAAGACCGCTACCGCGTATCGTGAATGAGTAGCTGCCCGGTCCGGGGTTTGTTCCCGACACACTCACGCTCAAGGTCGAGAGCGCACCGGCGGTGATCTGTGGCGGATTGAACTCGGCGGAGGCGCCCTGTGGCAGCCCGGTCGCGCTCAGGCTGACGAGCTGAGTGAGAGTAGGAGAGGGGCTGGTCAAGAAGACCAGGAAGGTCGCAGTGCCGGCTTGAACCGCGGTCGTAGTTGCTGGTGCAATCGTGAGTCGATAATCGTTCTGGCCCGGATCGACAACAAACGCCGTAGCCGTGGCAGCGCGCCCGAAGTTGTTGGTCAAGTCGATCACGCCGGTGACCGCCCCGTTGGGTACTAATGCTCGCACCGAGTTCGCACTGACAAATGTCACCAGCGCCGGCAGTCGAGCGTCGTTGCCGCCGGCGAAGGTAACGACGGTCGGACCGGTGTCGGCCTTGAGCGCCGTGCCTGTCAGCGCGACTTCGGAGCCGACGGTCCCGTTCCCGGGCGTGAAGCCGGTGATGACCGGCGTATCAGCGATGACTTCGAAGTTGGTCGCACTGGCAGCGGAGCCGGCCTCGGTCTGAACCGCAATCGGCCCCGTCGCCGCGTCCGCTGGAACGCTGACTATCAACCGGGTGCGGCTTGCGAACGAGACTGGTGCGTCAGTCGTCCCGCCGCCGATGCGGGCGAATCGGACGTTGTTGTGCGCGGGAGAGCGGCCGTCGAATCGCTCGCCGCTGATCGTCACGAGGGTTCTTGCGATGCCACGCGTGGGTGTGAAAGAGGTGATCGCGGGCGGCAGAAGGACTCGTCGCAAGACGCTATTGCCGGTGTCCGCGACTATGACGGCGCTCGATTGAGAAACGGCAACGCCGCCAGGAATGAAAAACCTTGCGACGTTTCCGGCTCCGTTGGTGAGGCCACGGTCACCGGTCCCGGCGAGCGTCGATACCGCCTCCGGCGTGCCGCTTGTCGCGAGGTTCGGATCGACAAAACGCAAAAGCGAGTTTGTCGCGTCGGCGACGATCAGCTTGCCTGCCGCGTCAACCGCGATCCCTGAAGGCTCGGCAAACCTCGCCTGTGAAGCAGGGCCGTCGGCGAAGCCTCTTTCGGCGCCGGCGATGGTGATCGTTGCGCCGGCCGGGGTGAGCCTCCGAATCCGATGATTGCCGGTGTCGGCGACGTAGACGAACAATGTAGCGCCATCGACCGCTATTCCGACCAATCCGTCAAAACGCGTCGGTGAATCGGAAGAACCGATGGTGCCGTCGCCCGCTACGGTAGAGACGTTGCCGGAGGGAGCAACAGCGCGAACCGCTGAGTTGCCTGTGTCAGCCACGTACAGGTTGCCCTGGTCATCGACGGCAAGCCCGCGAGGCGCGTTGAACCGAGCTTGCCCGCCCGCGCCGTCCTGGAGTCCCGAAGCGCTGTCGCCCGCCAGGGTCGCTACCGTTCCATCGACCGCGATTCGTCTTATTCGATTGTTGCCGGTGTCGGCTACGTAAATCATCCCCGCCGAATCGACGGCCACGGCTTGCGGGTTGTCGAAGCGGGCCGAAGCGCCAGGTCCATCCGCGAAACCGGCTGTTCCGTCGCCGGCCAGTGTAGTCACCGCGCCGTCGGGAGCGACTCGACGAATCCGGTTGTTGCCCGCGTCAGCGACATAGACGGAATCATCAGGAGCTACGGCTATGCCCGCGGGGTCCCGAAACCTGGCCTGGGTGGAAGGGCCGTCGGCGAATCCCGGAGAACCCTCCAATCCCGCCAGAGTGGAAACCGTTGTCGAAGCGGAGCCTGGAGGAATAACGGGCACAACTCTGAACCCGTCGATCAGCAGTTCTATCTCTTCTCGCGTCTCGCCGGCGATCGTGGTGGACACGCGAACGGTTCGCGGTGCCAGCGACGCTGTCGGATGGATCGCTATCTGAGCAGTCGCGGTCACCGAGTCGATAACCGTTATCGGGCCCAGCCCACCCGCGGCCGCGACACCTACCGAGATCTCGGCCCCGAATGTCGCGTGCGTGTGGCCGGCCGCCCATCTGGTGTTGTTGCCGTGAAGCGCGACAGAGAGGGTCTGCCCTTGAGTGCCGGCGGCCGGCGAGATCGAGGCGAGCGACGAGCGCGCCGAATTTATCGTTATGGTGAGGAACGATCCGGGCGCGCTCGCCAGAGTCACCGCAATCGTGTTGGAGGCGATGAGCGAGACCGGCCTGGTGAGCGTGGCGACGTTCTGATTGAAGTCGCGCTGGATGAAGAGATCTGTACCGTTCAGCGTGATGGTCGCGTTGCCGACGCGGTTCGAGCCGTCGCTATCGCCGTTCTGAACCAGAATCGTGAAGGGCGGGACTGCGTCGGATGGCAGCAGAAACGGATCGGAGACGGTTGCCGGAGGACCGGCGGTGCGGTCGAATTGGCGCGGACCGTAGATGGTCAAGGTGTCGAGCGGTGGAGCAATCCGTCTCGATCGCAAGCTCGTCGAGTACTTTCGCGTTGAGCTGGAGGCCTCCACAAGCGGCGCGAGGGCAGCCTGCGAGGCTAGCGCCAGCATCAGTACAAGAGCACCGATGAAAGGGATCTTGAAGCGCGAGATCCCGCGAAAGCCTCGCAACGAACATCGGCGGGATGAGTTGTTGCAGCGCCTCGTGGGGTTCGGCCGCGATTCGTTGGTCTGTCTTCGATCGTCGATTTGAAGAGCGCTCGTGCTGCCTTTCGTGGTTCTCATCCGTCAATCCTCTTGAATAACAGCGAAGGCAGGTATTCGGAGCCAACCTGCCTGTCTGTCAGCCTGCGACTCAACAGCCACCCCATCAGTGAGCGGCGTTGATACGCCTGCCGGATCGCGTAACGTAAGTCAATTCCGAGGGTCCGCCATACCTGGCTGTGACCTCGATCCGATTGATCCGTTCGCCGTCAATAACGATCGCCTGTTGAGACACGTCCAGGACGGCGGAAGCGGTGAGCACGCTCATCCCAGAGACCAGAGAGAGGCTTGCCGAGGCTGTAGAAGCCGTCTGAGAGCCGGCAAGCGGCCCCGTCTGGACATTGGTCCGCGGACCGTTGAGCGGTGTCAGAGTCACCTGTACAACGGTCCCAACGGGTATATTGGCTGCCTCAATGGCTACCGTCACAGGGTTGGCTGTCGTTGAGGGAACAACGACGTCCGGCACGCCGGACAGCGAACCGAGTGGTGCCACGGGAGCGCTGACGCCGGCTATCGACGCGATTCGCAAAGCGGGCGCATTTGGTATGACGACCGGGTTGGGAAGCGCGAACGTCACCGAGTTAGTAGGCACGCTGGGAGTAAAGCTGTTGAAGTCAAACGCCTCGACGCGCACAAAGCCGGGGCCGCCGTTGCCGCCGCGAACTGTAGTGTTCGGGCCTGCCCCACCACTCACATCTAAAGATCCGGACCCGGTGATGTGATTTGCGACCAGCCTGATCGCTCCACCGGATCCCCCTCCTCCGCTGCTCGTGCCGGCCAACTGGATGGCCCCGTTTCCGCCTCGCGCCAAGACAGCTCCGGTGAAGCTGATAGAACCGGAACTCGCGATCAATACCGCGCCGCCGCCGCCCCCGCCCGCCCCTGCGTGTGACCCGGCTGCGGAGCCGCCGCCACCTCCGCCTGATCCTCCGATGAGCGGCAGAACCGTACTTGAGCCATAGCGCTGACCACCTTGCCCAGCCACCGCATTCGCGTTCGCGGTACCGCCATTTGCTCCGGCTCCTGCATACCCTCCCCCGCCGCCGCCGCCCAGGTTCGCGCCGTCCAAGCTTCCGCCACCGCCGCCACCGCCTGGTCCGTCTCCCGTAGCTCCAAGAAAAGTATCGAAGCCAAATCCGGCCGCGCCACCGTTGAATCCGCCGGGCCCCCCAAGCCCACCGCCCCCATTGGTGTTGCCGGGCTTACCTTCAACATTGATCGTGCCGGCAATAGCGATATCCCCGCTTGCGAGAATCGTGACGGGCGTGTTCTTCGAGTTCCGCGTGTAGGTGATTGCTACGCCTGACGGAATGCTGATCGTTGTGAAGTTAAACACGCCGCTCTCCGGCACCTGGATCGTTTGGCTTGTCGTTGGCGCGAATGCTCCGTCGGCGCCCGTCGATCCGCTGCTGAAAGTGTTGAGTTGGGCACGCGGGGCGGCGGGCATCCAGGCCATGCTCAGAGAAAAACTCAGCACTGCTACCAGCACGCGCTTCAAGATCAATCTTGAAACCATTGCTTTCGTTCTCCTTTCGGTCGAGCGTTGGAGCTCGCGGCGCAAGTAACCCGTCTTCGTCGCGTCCCTCCTCTACTGAATCGTTAAAGCGTTAGCCCCGGCGGGCACCGCCTGCGTAGAGCCCGAGGCCGCAGTCACAACAACCACTCGAGTACCGGTCGCCGCTCCTGATGAAACAGTCACCGTAGCGGTGAGCTCCGTCCCATCCGCGCTCACGGACAGATTCGAAGCAGTGATCGCCGCGTCAATCGCGCCGCTCGAAGTAATGAACCTGATTGCCGACGCGCCGCCCAGGTTAGCGCCGTTAATCATCAACGTAACGCTGGCGCCTCGCGCAACCGCAGACGGCGACATGCTCGCGATCGACGGCCCGGTAGTGACAGAGACAAACTGGCTGAAGATGCCTGGCGCGGTTCCCGGTGCAAATCCGAATCGAACCGATAGCATCGGGCTGAGGAAAGGCACGGCCGTGCTGATCACCACGCCGCGCCGAACCGATACCAAAGGCGCGCGGGCCGCACGTATTCCAGCCGGATCGCCTCGCCTCACCGAGACCGAGTGAGCAAACGTGGTCCCCACGGCGTTGGGATTGAGCACCCTTACATGGGCTTCGCCAAACAGAGCGGGCTGGGTAACGCTGGTGGCTCGCACGGCGACCGAGAGGCTTGCGTTGCCAGTCAGAGTAGACGGAGCGGTGTAAAACCCGGCCGGAGAGATTGTGCCGACCGTGTCGTTCCCGCCATTGATCCCGTTGACTGCCCAAACAACGCTTTGATCTCCGCCTCCACCAACAACCCCCGTAAGCGCGACAGACTCGCCCGGCAGCAAGATCGCCGTTGATGGAAAGACCCGAACGCGCGTTACTATCGCGAAAGCGACTGGGGTGACCAGCGTGCCGCGCGGCGTCACGATGGTGACCGGACCGGTCGTAGCCGCATCGGGGACTACAGCAAAAACAGCCGAAGGAGTTACGCTTGCGATCTGGGCCGCAACACCGTTGAAGGAGACCGAGGTAACGCCGGCGTTGAACCCCGTTCCGACAAACGTGACCTCGTCGCCGGCGCCGCCTTCGTGCGGAAAGAAGGCGAGCAACATAAGCGTGTCGGCGCCGATTCTTCGGATACCAGTAGAGTTGCCGGCCGGGTCGTAGTCGTAGAGTGCCGCCTCGCCGTTTGCCGCTATCGCTGCGGTCAGGCGTCCGTTATCGTCGTACACGAACCGGGTAGTTCCTCCCTGCTGAGCCGGGGCGCGCGTCGGTGTCAGGACCAGGACTAATGTCAGAGCGGTGATTGCGCCGAAGATTCGGTTCCTCACGTTGGTCTGCCTCTCGGTCGGTTCGGTGAACGTTGTGTCGGCCTGTACGCTATCTCACGGGCGTGGCGAGCGCTCCGGTCAGAGTCGTACGCCGAGCCGAATCATTCCCATGCGTATGAGACGTTATGCGTTCGTCAGCCCATTCCGGATGGGCGGCAAAAAACCGCACGGCGATCGGGTTCGCCATCGGATCGTCTCGCCATTGAAGGTAGAGGGAGCCTGCTCTCTGGGTGTCAGTCGTTCGCCCCTGGCTGGCGTAGATCGACGCGAGCAATTGATATGCGCCCGCGTCTTGAGGCTCGATAGCGATCACCGCCTCAAGCGCAGCTCGCGCACGATCGAGCCTCCCCAGTGAATAGAGCGTTTGTCCGAGCTGCCGCTGGACCTCGCGATCTTTCGGGTACTCCTTCGCCAGCGCCGAAAGCATTTCCGCTGCTTCAGCCAGTTTGCCTTCGCCGCGCAAGACGATCGCGCGCCAGAAACGCGACCGCGCTCTTGCCGGGTCGAGCTTCAAGGCGCGATCGATTAACGCCACGGCCTTTCGCAACTGCTCACGTTCTGGGCCGTAGCGTTCGGTTCTCAACTCCGCTATGGCAGCATTAACCAACAGGTTCGGGTCGGATGGATCGCTTTCGCAGGCACGGCGGAACGCGTCGCTGGCGGGGCCGTACTGAGCCTGTTCCAGTAACCCGATGCCGTAGTCGTTCCAACGACGGGCAAGCAAGGACTGAGGACTCAGGACTGAGGACTGAGCTGATGCAGAGCCGCTGCGCTGTTTCCGCATCGCCGAGTCGCCGGGTCTCCCCGTCGTCAGTTCTACTGTCGCCTCGGCCATCCGAACGACGGGAACCGCCAGTCGCGCCTGGCGCATCATCAGCACGTAGTTCGTGTATTCCTGATTAAATCGGCGATAGTTGACTCGAGCACGAAGCTTGATGCTTACTGGGCCGCGCGTCGGGCTTTCGGGAATGCGGAAGCGGAATCGAGCTACATCGCTTCGTCCCGCCTGAATCGCGTTGTCGTACGCCTTTATGTTTGTGGTCCAGATCTGGTGACGAGTGATAACGCGAGCGGATTCGTCCAGCAGAATCGCCTTGTAGACGTGCGCGCTCTCGTCAAGCATTCCATCCGATTTCAAGTAGCCGCTGAGGAAGATCGTCTTGCCTGATTCATCGATTGCTTCCAATTCAACCCAGGCTTCGTAGAGGTCACGCACTTCGGGTGGGAACGAGTGCGCCGCGTTGCGATTCGCCAGCACCACTTCGACTACGACCTGTTCGTCCGGCTTGAGCGCAATCCGGTTATCTACTTCCGACTCGAGCGGCGCGATCACCTCGTTGGTCGCCTCCAGTCGGAGCGCGAAGATGTCGACAGCAATCACGTTCGAGGAGAGGAAGTTTCGAATGACCTCGACTTGTTCGTCTTGACCGTAGAAAAGCGGCGCAGCGGTGTTGGCCCCGGGCCAGCGGTGAGAAGCAATCATCCCCTTTTTGGCCGCCCGGTCATTGCGGCTTGCGATCCTGGGCATGTGGCATGCTCGGCAGTCCGCGCGCGCCTCGCGCCAGTAAAACGGCTGGATTGATTCGTGAGACGCGCCCGACTGTTGCCACTCGTCGTAGGCTGAAAAGCCTTTGATGTTCTTGTAGCCGTTCAAGTCGGGCGGCGAAACGACCTTGTGACAGGTCGCGCAAAACTCCGGGCTGCGCAACAGTGGCCTCATCACCGCGCGTTTATGTCCGGGAACGTCGTCGAGGATCTGCTTATCGGTGAAGTCATCGAAGACCGGTGTGCCGTCTTCGCGAGCAACGAGGGCGGGCCGGCGAATAGTGAAGCTGCCTGTGCCGTCCAAACGCGCTTCCGTTATCGAGTGACAAACCGAGCAGGTAACGCCCTCGTCGTCCAAAGCGGTGAAGGGCGCTTCCTTTTTCCCCGAGTTCCTGGTGAGCGCGCCTGAGAAAAGAGCGACGGGCGTATGGCACGACTCGCAGTGACGGGTGAACTCGATTCCCCGCGTCCGCAGAAGGATGTCCGCGCTTTCGCGGTAGAACGGTTCGCGAGCGGCGTTCCTGTGAAGGGACTGCGCCCAGGCCGCGTGAGTGTCCTGATGGCAGGCGAGGCATCGAGCCGCCCGGAAGAACTGTTCCGCCGGTATGAACCCGCCGCTCTCTGTGCGGGCATTGGAGGGCCCAAACGGTTCACCGGGCACAGGAACTTTGCTAACCCGATCTATGTGGCCGCGTTCGGGTTCAGCTGCCGTGAGTCTACACAAAAAAACCGCAAAGCAAGCCAGTAACACTAGAACGAGTCTGAGGCGTCGCGTAGGCATCGTCGGGGCTCCTAACCACACCTGGTCGACAAGCTGGCGCTACGAAGCGCTCAGCTCTTGAGAGCCGGTTACTCTCTCTTGACTGACCTGGTGTTCTCGACGGAAACCCGACAGATGAGGCTCTGTTGACGTTGAGGCCTGCTACAGTTGGGTGTGATTCCTCAACCCCTGGCAAGAAAACCGCCGCGGGTTTCTCGTTCCGAGACCCACGACGGAGCGTCGTTTTTACTACATCTACTAAAGCGTGTCAAGAAGTTTTTGATTCTGGTAGTGGTGCAATAGCGTGTTGAGAAGAGTCTCGCCACTAAGTCACCAACGACACGAAGCTCCACAAAGCTTTTCTTTGTGCGGCTTTGTTTCTTAGTGTCTTCGTGGCAGGAGAGGCGGCGTCTCGGCGCTGATCCGCTGCTGGCGGGCAACAAACGCGAAGCCCTTGCCCAGTTCGCCTGGAGGTTTTGTTATGATGGCCTGTTCGAGTTCCGCCTCGTGGATTGGTGTTTCGCCGCCGCGAAGCCTTCCCCTTTGTTGTTGGTAGACAACATCCTCGACCATCTGAGATAATCTGCAATTTCAGCAAGGCAGTTTATTCTTGTCTGTGAGAGTGATCCGACAATGAAAGACCGAATTCAGACCGACCACGCGCCCAAAGCGATCGGACCTTACTCACAAGCGATAACGGCTAACGGCCTTGTGTTCGCCTCGGGGCAGATAGCGCTGGACCCGAAGTCAATGCAGATCGTCGAAGGCGGCATCGGCGAGCAGACCGAGCGCGTGATGAACAACCTGAAGGCGGTGCTGGAAGCCGCGGGCAGCTCGTTTGACCGCGTCGTTAAAACGACCGTCTTTCTGATCGACATGGATGACTTCGCGGAGATGAACAACGTCTACGGCCGGTTCTTTGGCGCGGTGCCGCCGGCTCGATCCACCGTGGAGGTTTCGCGGTTGCCTCGGGGTGTTCGGGTGGAGATAGACGTGATTGCGCTGGCCGACTGATTGCGGATTGCGGAGTTCGTATTGCGAGCAAGACGGGCGGATTGCGAGTTGGGGATTGCGGACTTTAGACTTTGGATTGGCGGCACAAAGCGGCAATCCAAATCTAATACAAGAATGCTAAGCGGCTTTAACGACTTTTCCGGCTTTCAGGCAGCGAGTGCAAACGCGGATGCGTTGCGGACGGCCGTTTACAAGCGCGCGCACGGGTTGAAGATTTGGATTGAAGCGGCGATTCGTTCGGTTGTTAGCGTGGCTTACGGTGTGACCAAACTGAGGTCCTTTGTCACAGACTTCGCATCGTTTTGCCATTGTTCTACTCCTCTGTTGCGATTATTGCGATGAAAGCAAAACGAGAGTTTAGCACGAGCGGCGACCGTGCCGTCAAACCCTTTTGTCCGGCAAACTACGGCTGGTCGCGAGCTCAGAAATCGAACGCTCTCGACAATCAACGACGAACTGAAGTTTGTCGGACAAATTCACCAAGGAGCAAAGCTGTGTTTCGTTTATCAAAGTCTGTCATTCCAGCCTCACTGGTTCTTCTCTCTGCCCTGCTGTTGACTTCCTGCAAAGACGACGCTACAAAAAGCGCCGGCAGCGAAGTCGCGGCCCGCGTCGGCTCACGCGAGATCACCCTGCGCCAGGTCGATAGCCTCATCAAGCAACAACTCGATCAGAGCGGCGGCGGCAAGACACTCAGCCCGGCTGAGCTGGTAGCTGCTCGTCTCACGGTTCTCGACAGCCTGATCCAGGAAGAAGCGATGTTTCAGAAGTCCCAGAAGGAAGGCCTTGTCCCGGACGACAACAAATTGAATCAGGAAGTCCAGAAGAGAAAGCAGACCGCCCAGGTCACCGAAGAGCAATATCGGGAACAGCTCACCCAGGCCGGTCTGACCGAAGAGGAACTGCGCGATAAGATTCGAAGAGAACTCGCGATCAATGCGCTTCGCGAACGCGAGCGCACCCGGGTAAGCGCGCCAACCGATGCCGAGATCAACAAGTATTACGCCGATAACAAGACGCAGTTCGTGGCCGAGCGTGGCGCCGACATCTCAATGATAGTCGTCACGCCGGCAAACAACGCCGGTGTTGCCGGAGCCGAGCAGAAGATCAAGACGATTTTTGAACAGCTTCGAAGCGGGAATATCGACTTCGCAACCGTGGCAGCGCAGAAGTCCGAGGACCAGGCGTCGGCGTTGCGCGGCGGACAACTTGGCTTCGCGTCCGAGGCAGGCTTGAGACAAACCTTTCCCAGCCGGCCCGATATTCCGGGGATGTTGATGTCTATGAAGGACGGTCAGTTCACAGAACCGATCAAGGACAACCTGGCGGGCAACTGGTACATATTCAAGCTCAACCGAAAGCAGGAGCAGCCGCGAGACCTCACCCTCGCCGATGTGCGTCCGGACATCATAAACACGATCACCCAGCAGCGTCAGCAGATCCTGCTTCAAGCGCTTGTGATGACCACGATGGCGGAGACGACTACCAAGAACCTGCTCGCCGAACGGATCGTGCAAAACCCGCAGAGCATCGTCGATATGCGACCGTCACAGTTGCTGGAATCAAGCCGGAACCAGCAGCAAGCACAACCGCGAATCGAGAATCAGAATCAAGCGGCTGAAAGCGCGAATCGTCCGGCTTCTTCGGCTGCCGCCAATGCGAACCGGTAGAACAGTGGTTAGTGGTCAGTGGTTAGTGGCCCGTGGCAAGTGTGGTGGTTAGTGGCGGTGCTCTGGCGTTTCGCGGCCTTCAGAGTACAATTTGACTCATGACCACTGTTCGCTAACCGTATTCACCAACCACCAACCACCAACCACTGACCACTAACCACCACTAACCACTGACCACTGCTTCAAATGCTTTTCCGCTTGGAAGACGTGCACAAATCCTACGGCGCGCAAAGTGTTTTGCGGGGCGCGACGTTTCAGGTCAACCCCGCCGAGCGCGTTGGCCTGGTAGGCCGCAACGGCGCGGGCAAGACTACCATCTTTCGACTCGTCACCGGGCGTGAAGAAGCGGATCGCGGAGAAGTCGTGCTGCTGAGAGGCCTTCGCGTCGGGCTGCTCGAACAACAACCCACATTCACCGGGGACAAGAGCGTTCGCGACGAGGCAATCTCGGTCTTTAAGGAGCTGCACCAGATCGAGGCCGAGATCACTCGCCTTGAACACCTGATGGCGGAAGCCGCAGGCGAGGCGCTTGCCGATGCGATGCACGCCTACAGCGACCTGCGGCATCGTCACGAGCTCAGCGGCGGGTTCACTTATCAAGCCCGCGCTGAAGCGGTGCTGGTCGGCCTCAGCTTCGGACCGGATGAATTGTCTCGCCCGGCCGATCAGCTCAGCGGAGGGCAGAAGGCGAGGCTCGCGCTTGCGAAGCTGCTTCTAGCAGAACCGGATGTCCTGCTGCTCGACGAGCCCACCAATCACCTGGACGTCAGCGCGATCGAGTGGCTCGAAGACTTTCTGTCCGAGTACAAATCAGCGTTCCTGATCGTTTCACACGACCGCTTTCTGCTCGACCGAACAGCTTCCAAAATAATCGAAATAGACGGGGGCCGCGCGACCGTCTACCCGGGCAACTACACGGCCTATGTCAAACAACGCGACGAGCGGCGGCTTACCCAGATGCGCGAGTACGAACAGCAGCAGGAGATGATCACGCGCACCGAAGACTTTATCCGCCGCAACATCGCCGGGCAGAAGACCAAACAGGCCAAGTCCCGCCGCAAGATGCTCGAAAAGCTGGAGCGCGTCGAAGCCGTCCGCGACAATCGCGTTGGCGATTTTCGCTTGCAAGCCGTCGCTCGCGCGGGCGACAACGTGCTGTCGGTTTCGGACCTGGCGATCGGCCGAGGCTCTGCTAGCCTCGCGCGAGGCATGTCATTTTTGGTGAGGCGGGGCGAACGTCTTGGGATCATCGGACCAAACGGATCGGGCAAGACTACGTTTTTGAAGACCATCATCGGCGGGCTTAAGCCTCTCGAGGGAGGTCTCACCTGGGGTGCTAATGTAAACCTCGAGTACTTCGATCAGGAACTGTCGAATCTCGATCTCACATCGACGGTCATAGAAGAGATAGCTGCAGCGGCGCCGCGCGCTTCACCGGCCGAACTGCGCAGCTATCTGGGCAAGTTCCTTTTCCCCGGCGACGACATACTCAAGCCGGTAGCCGCCTTATCGGGAGGCGAGCGGAGCCGTCTGGCGCTGGCGAAGCTGATCTACAGCCGCGCGAACGTGCTGGCGCTGGACGAGCCGACAAATCATCTCGACATCCCTTCGCGTGAAGCGCTGGAGCAGGCGCTGGCCGAGTACCCCGGCACGATCATCACCGTGTCCCACGATCGGTACTTTCTCGACAAGATATCCACCGAGATACTCCACTTCGAAAACGGGACTGCGACCTATCACAACGGCAGCTACTCGGATTACTACGAGCTTCGGCATCGCAAGCCGGCAGAGACCGAAACGGCACCCCCAATCCGCCGGGCGGCAGTCCAACGCAAATCGAAGCCGCGGGTCAATCCTCAATCGAAGCTGCGTAAGCAGTCCCCCGAAGAGGTCGAACGCGAGATCCACGTTCTGGAGCAAGAGCTTGCTGAGTTGTCTGAGGCGCTCGCAAGTCCCGCTTCGGATTGGGGACCCGAGCACTACACCGAGATTGGCAACCGGCACGCGGCGATCTCGAGCCAACTCGAAACACTGTATCGAGTATGGGAAGAGGCGACGGCAGTTCACAGCGAATGACTTCAAGGTTCTGATCGAAGTCATCTCACTGCTCTCCTTTGGGCAAAGACCCAGGGCATCAAGTCCGGCTCGCTGAAGACTTGCTGCACGATAGTGTGACCGGCGCCCGCATACTCGGTGTATTTCGGGTGTCCGCCGGCCTGTTTGATCGCCTCAACCATCCGGCGCGACCCGGCGACATTCACCTCCGGGTCTTTGTCTCCATGAAAAGCCCAGATGGGGAGCTTCGTCAACTTCGGCGCATTCCTGACATCGCCGCTACTGGATAACGGCACAGCCGCGGCGAAGTTGTCCGGATGTTCGGCAACCAGTGCCCAAGTGCCCATCCCGCCTGCTGACCATCCGGCTACATAGAGCCGGTTGGCCTCAATGCTAAACGTCTTCTGCAGGGACTCAATTAGTTCATAGACCCCCGACAACCATAGGGCGCTCCACAAGCCTGGGCCTTGCGGCGCGATGACAATGCAGGGATTCTTCGCCTGGATCTCCGCTTTGACCCAAGCCGCCGCACCAGACCCGTTGTTGTAGGACATTTGCATTAGATTGTCCGTGCCGCGCCCTCCAAAGCCGTGGAGCCAGAGGACGAGTGGGTAACCCTTTTTCGCGTTGTAGTTTTTGGGAACAAAAAGACGATAGGGCAGTGTCACTCCGCCTGCGCTCTTGAAAGTCTTTGCTTCAAATAGATCAATTTCAGGAACGGGCGATGGCTTGGGCGTTTGCCCAAGAGTGATACCCACAGTGATGCCGCCAAACGAAGCCGCGGTAATCCAACAGAATTCTCGTCTATTCATGGCTCGAACTTCTTTTCGGCCAGCCAGGAGGTAAAAACCCTCTTCTGCAGCTCCGACGCATCCGGTTTCTCTTTGATCGAATAAGTAGTCTCCTCGAGGCTGCCGACAACAACGTCGATCGTTTTCAGCCTGTCCCGCCGCATCACGGTCAGCGCAATAGTCGAGCCGATCTTTCTTTCTTTGAGTCGCTTCTCGAACGCGTCGGGATCGATTCGATCACCATCGATCGCAACCAGAACGTCGCCAACATCCAGACCGGCTTCGGCAGCGGGCGAGTCGGGCCCGACGTTGGTGATCGCTATCTGGCCTTCAGGAACCGGCGTCGTCTGCGGTCCGAACATTCCGCCTCCTCCAGAAATCGCGGTGCCGGTCGAGATTCCTATGTAAGGCATCGCCGGGCTCTTCTTCTCTTCCAGCATCAACCCAACGTGGCCAAGAAAATCATTCCACGGGATCTCCTCGACTCCGGAAACGTATTTCGCAAAGAAGTCTCCAAAGTCGGACTTAGCCGGCGCTGCTTGCCGGGTGATCAGCTCGACGGCGTCGCGAAAGCCGCGTACCTCCTCGAATCCAGGCCTGGGCAGTCCGTGATTCTTGAGCAAGTAGAGAAACACGTCGGTCAGCGAACGCTCGTTCCCGGTGCGATGACGAATTTCCAAGTCGAGCAAGTTACCGATCAGTTCGCCTTTGTTGTAGTAGTCGATGCGATTGTTCGCTGCGTTGTCGCCTTGATTCCAGGTGTCCCAACTTGACAGCTCGACGCTCATGATCCTGCGCCCGGGCGCCGACCGAAGCGTAGAAATCTGCTTTGCAAGATTCTCGAAGTAATCTTTGCGGGACCAGAGCCCGCTGCGCTTCAAGCCGATCGCCGCCCAGTAACTCGTCATGCCCTCGGAGACGTAGAGGTTTCGAGTGTTCTGCTCGTGGGAGTAGTCGAACGGCCCAAGGATCGCCGGGCGGATCAGCTTGACGTTCCAAAGGTGAAAGAACTCGTGAGCGGCTACAAACAGAAACCTGCTGTAGACCTCCCACGTCGAGTGATTGTCCCACGCAGAGAAGCTCATGTCGGTCGAGTTCAGGTGCTCGAGTCCACCCGAGCGCGTGCCCGGTCGCGCCCGCAAAAAGAACACGTACTTCTTATAGGGAGCGCCGCCCATCAGGTCCACGAAGTAACTGACAAAGGTCTTCGTATCCCGCGTCATCTTCTCTTTGTCGTAGTTACCCTTCCCGAGAAAAACCAGATAGTAGGGCACACCTTGATACTCAAACTGAGCCTGTTCCCAATCAGGGCCAAGCACGATTGAGGAGTCGATAAACGTGTCGTAGTTGTCGCAGACAAACGTATTAGGCTCCGAGCCGGCGTCCAAGCCGGTCTGAACCCGCCACGAAGGAGGTGCGTCGAGCCTGAGCTTCACCGCGCTTTCAAGCGGGTACGGCCGCTTGCCGAGCACGTACATAAACACGCTGGGGCCGCGCAGATAACAACTCTCATCGTTGTAGTCGCGCAAGTAGAGCTTGTAGCGCGCAGTGATCGTTCGGCCGGTTGCCCTGTAGATGCGCCAGGTCTGCTTATCCGTCTTCTCGAACTTCAGCAGCGCGCCGGTCTCGTCGCTTGCGGAAAACTCCTGCACGTTTCGCCAGGCGTTGTGAATCCCATAAGCACCCGGCGACCAGGCCGGCATCGCCACATCGATCGAAGCCGCGCCCGCGGCGTTTACCGTCAACGCCACGTGAACGAAATGGGAGGCTGGGCGCTTGTCCAGCGTTGCGGTATAGCTGACTGGCCCGGTCTGAGCGGTTGCCCCAACGCAAAGGGCCAGCAGCGCGGCAACTGCCAGCAGGGGCCTCGCGCCCTGATAGCGTGATCTGTTCACTATCTTGCCTCCCTATCGCCCGCGCCAGGCCGGCGCGCGCTTCTCCAGAAACGCTCCCATACCTTCCTGAGCGTCCTCGGCCATCGCATTCATGCTCATCACCTCTTTGGCGTACGCGTATGCCTTGGGCTGATCCAGATCGATCTGAGCATAGAAGGCCTGCTTTCCGATCGACATCGTCAGCGGACTGGCCTCGGCGATCCGCCCAGCGAGCGCGCGAGTCTCTTCGCGTAATCGCGAGGCCGGCACGACGCGGTTGATCAAGCCCCACTCCGAGGCCGTCGGCGCATCGATCGGCTCACCGGTCACGAGCATTTCAAGCGCGCGCTTGCGTCCGATGGAGCGCGTCAGCGCTACCATCGGCGTTGTGCAGAACAAACCGATCCGAACGCCCGGTGTGGCGAAGCGAGCTTCCTCGGACGCGATGGCCAGATCGCAAGTCGCAACTAACTGGCACCCAGCGGCGGTGGCAATACCTTGCACTTCGGCGATCACCGGCTGCGGGATCGACTGGATAAGCGTCATCAGCTCGGCGCAGACATCGAACACGTGGCGGTACTGGCCGAGGTTCCCGTCGCGCAGCTCGCTCAAGTCGTGTCCGGCTGAAAACGCCGGCCCCACCGCGGCCAGTATCACGGCTCGGATATCGGCGGACTCTCCGATCTCGCGCAGACAGCCGATCATCTCGCGCATCAGATCGAGTGATAATGCGTTTCGTCGCTCGGATCGGTTGAGTGTGACTACCGCAATTGAGGCCTGGGATTCGACAAGCAGATGTTCATAGCTTGATGGCATAACGAATACTCCTCGAATGAGGTGCTGAGTTTGGCGTCCCTAGAATACCAGCGGCCCCGACAGGGGTCTAGCCAGGACATCTCTTGGTAGCCTGCAACGGTTGGGGCTCAAAGCCCAAGGTTGCTGTACTCCGCTACCTTGGGGAATGCGAGCGATGATGGCCACAACCCCGAGGGGGTTGCGGCAGTGGGTAGTGGGGTAATAATGTGTTCATTTGGTGCCGCCTCTCCTGCCACGAAGACACTAAGACCCAAAGCCGCACAAAAAACCTTTGTGGACCTTCGTGTCCTTGGTGACTTAGTGGCGAGACTCTTCTCAACACGCTATTGCACCACTACCGGCAGTGCGTCACGTAAGATCGCCACGAACTCAATTTCGAGATTGGGTACGCGGGAACGTGGGCACAACCCCATTCGGGGTTGGAAAATTCGCCGCCCGTCTTTCCCAGGGTAGCCGAGTACGGCAACCCTGGGCTGGAAGACGGATACCCTTCGGGGAAAATGTCCGTCCCCATACAACCGGCCCAATATATAGACGGTCCGTTTTGCCGTCCCACAAGTTGCGGTGTACACCCCGAGGGCCGTAGTGTACAATCGGCCCGCGCGACTGAGACTGAACTTGATAAGACCCTCAGACCAGCGGCAACATACTCTCGATCGATACCCGTAGCTCCTCAAGAGCCCATCATGAACGAAAAAGACTTTGTCCACCTCCATCTTCACACTGATTTCAGCCTCCTCGACGGCGCAATTCAGATCAAGCCGCTTGCAAAGCGAGCCTCCGAAACCGGAGCGCGAGCCGTCGCCGTCACCGACCACGGCAACCTCTACGGCGCCTTATCGTTTTACAACAACATGAAGGGCAGCGGTATCAAGCCCATCATCGGAATCGAAGCCTACATCGCTCGAGGCAAACACACTGATCGCAAAGACGACGCAACGGAGCGCGGGACCAATCACATCATTCTGCTCGCCAAAAACCTTCAGGGTTATCACAATCTCGCGACGCTCTCCTCTATCTCGTACACCGATGGGTTCTACTATAAGCCGCGAATCGACAAGGAGCTGCTGGCTAAGCATAGCGAAGGACTGGTGGGGTTGTCCGCGTGCCTTTCCGGAGTGCCGGCTTCACTTCTACTAACCGACAAATTCGATCAAGCCGTAAAACAAGCGGGCGAATTCGAAGACATCCTCGGCAGGGGCAACTACTTTCTCGAAGTTCAAAATCACGGTCTCGAAGAAGAGGTCTCAACCGTCATCCCCGGTATGATCGAGCTGTCAAAGAAGACTGGGATCCCGCTGGCCGCCACCAACGACTGCCACTACCTGATGCAAACAGACTGGCGCGCGCACGATGTGCTGGTCTGCATCGGAGCGGGCAAAACGGTCAATGAGCAGAAGCGGCTCAAATACAAAGAAGGCGAGTTCTACTTCCGGGACGCCAACGAGATGTGGCAACTATTCGGCGACGTTCTTCCCGAAGCCCTTCTTAACACCGTCCGCATAGCCGAGATGTGCGAGCTTGACTTGCCGCTTGGCCAGAACCACTTGCCCGAATACCGTGTGCCTGCAGGTGAGACAGCCGAGAGCTACTTCGCCAGGATCGCGCGCGCGGGACTCGAAGAAAGATGGCAAGCGATCAAGACTCGAGCGGACCGAAAGTGCGACATCGACGACTACAAGGCGCGCCTCGAGCTCGAGATTGAAGTCGTTAACCGGATGGGATATGCCGGATACTTCCTGATCGTCTGGGACTTCATCAACTACGCCAAGCGCGATGGAATACCGGTAGGTCCCGGGCGCGGCTCGGCTGCCGGATCGCTGGTCGCTTATTCGATGAAGATCACCGACCTCGACCCGCTGCAGTACGACCTGGTTTTCGAGCGGTTCCTGAATCCCGAGCGGGTGAACATGCCCGACATCGACATCGACTTCTGCGTTCGCGGCCGTCAGAAAGTCATCGACTACGTGGCGAACTATTACGGGCGCGATCACGTGGCTCAGATCAGCACGTTTGGAACGATGGCTTCGAGAGCGGCGATAAAGGACGTGGGCCGCGCGCTCGAGATGCCGTTCGCCGATGTCGAGAAGATCGCCAAGATGATCCCGCCGCCGGTTCGCGGCCGCAACGTAGTAATCGATGAAGCCATCAAGCAGAGCCCCGATCTGAGAAAGGCCATCGCCACCGACCCGCGAGTCAACGACCTGATCGAAATCGCAAAACGACTGGAAGGCTGTTCTCGTCACGCTTCGGTTCATGCGGCGGGCGTCGTCATCTCCCCAAAACCGATCCATGAGCTGGTGCCGATCTCGAAGACGTCGCGCGATGAAATAACGACGCAGTATTCGATGAACGATCTGGAGAAGACCGGAATGCTCAAGATGGACTTTCTTGGGCTGACAACTCTCACCATCATCGCCGACTGCCTGAAGTCGATCGAGCGCGAGACCGGGACCAGCATCGACCTGACCGCGGTTCCGCTCGACGACCGCGATACGCTTCAATTGTTCGTGGAGGGAAAGACCGAAGCGATCTTCCAGTTTGAATCCGAAGGCATGAAAGACCTTTGCCGCCGCCTGAAGCCAACCGGGCTGGAAGACCTCTCGGCGTTGAACGCGCTTTACCGGCCGGGACCAATCGACAGCGGATGGATCGACGATTTCATCGAGCGACGTCACGGCCGGCGCCAGGTCACCTATCCGTTTCCGGAGCTTAAAGAGGTCATGGGCAATACGCTTGGAATCTGCGTGTACCAGGAACAGTTGATGGCGGTCTTCCAGAAGCTCGCGGGTTACTCGCTTGGCGAAGCCGACCTTGTGCGCCGCGCGATGGGCAAGAAAAAACGCGAGGAACTCGACAAGGAGAAAGAGAAGTTTCTCAAACAGGCGATCGAGCGCGGGCACAATTGCGCTAAGCTCGAAAAACTGTGGCAGAGCTTCGAGGGTTTCGCCGACTACGCGTTCAACCGCGCGCACTCCTTCTCTTACAGCTACCTCGCATACCATACCGCGTATCTGAAGGCTCACTACCCGACTCACTTCTGGTCCGCGGTGTTGTCGAATGAATTGAACAACACCGCAAAGGTCGTGCGGTACATCAACGAAGCGCGGCTTCAGGGAATCGCGATTCTTCCGCCCGATGTGAACGCGAGCCTCGACACCTTCACAGCAAGCGACAACTCGATCAGGTTTGGGCTGGCTGCGATCAAGGGGATAGGCCAGTCGGCGGTGTCCTCGATAGTCGATGCCCGCAATTCAGGCGGTACATTTACCTCTGTCTTTGACTTCACAGAGCGAGTCGACTCGCGCGCAGTCAACAAGCGAACGCTTGAGAGTTTGATTCGGGCGGGCGCGTTCGACTCGATCAACACCGCGCGCGCGAGGTTGTTCGCGGCAATCGACTCGGCTATCGAAAGCGGTCAGCGGGCGCAACGCTCGCTGGCTTCGGGGCAAGCAGATTTATTCGGCTCGCTGGCCCAGTCGATGCCGGCCGCCGAGCCGCACTTGCCCGATGCGCCCGAGTGGCCGCACTACCAACTACTCAAGGGCGAGAAGGAAACGCTTGGTTTTTACATCTCGGGCCATCCGCTGCTGGGCTACGATAAGGCGCTTCGAGACTTCGCGACCGCCGACGTGGACCGGCTCGCGAGTATGGAGCACGGCGCGCAGGTCTCGATCGGCGGAATCATCATGGAGCTGAGCGTGCGCGCAACCAAGAAGGGCGACCCGTTCTGCTTGTTCCAACTCGAAGATCAGTTCGGCTCAGTAAAGATAGTCGCGTGGCCGGGTGTCTACACCAAAGCGAACGGTTTGCTCAAGAACGATTCCGCGGTGCTTGTGCGGGGCCGTCTGGAAGTAGACGATGGCGGCGCGATGAGCATCATCGGCGACGAGATTCAGTCGCTCGAGGACATCCGTGAGCGATGCGCGAGAACGATCGTCTTGCGTTTCGAGATCGACGCCATTGATGGCGACAAGCTCGAAAAGCTGCATGGCCTGGTGGACGGCAATCGCGGCGACTGCGCGATCGTGTTTGAAGCAAAGCTTTCCGACGGCTCGATCGCCCGAATCCAGCCGAATCATCTGGTTCGCGTGAAGGTGACACCTCAACTCACCAACTCGATCAAAGAGCTGATCGGAAACTGCGACATCGAGCTTGTCGTTCAGAAGGCAAGCACGGCCGCACGCTAGAGGGTTTGAAGTACCGCCCGTCTTCCGGCGGGACTACAAACATGCGTCACAAGGAGGCAATTGTATGTGGATACCCAAGTACAAACGAGATGAACTGAAGGGCGTCGACTCTCCCATTCCAACGCAGGTCGTCTCGAATGAAGAAATCCTCCCGCGGCCCCAGAACAAGAAGCAGAAAGAAGTCGAGTACCTGGTCGGCAAGTGGGGCGAGGAGAACGCCAGACACGTCGGTCTGAGCCGCCGCGACTTTATGCGTTCCTCAATGGGGTTTGCGACGGCGGTGCTGGCAATGAATGCGGTGCACGGCCCTTACTGGGAAGTCGATGCCGCCGAAGCGTTCGAGCCGGCGGCGACCTCCGAGAGATGGCCAAAGGGTGAGTACTTCATCCTCGACGTGCAGACCCATTTCACCAACTCTTACGATCTGGGCGTCGAGCGGCGCGGCGGCGGCGGCGGGTTTCGCCAGTATGAGTTTCTCAAGAACATGGGCTTCAATCTGAAGGGCGACGCGGAAGCCTACAGCTTCCACAACTTTGTGAAAGAGATCTTCTTCGACAGCGAGACAAGCATGATCGTCATAAGCGGGGTGCCCACAAAAGAGAAACAACGAGACGAAGCCGGCAAGGTGCTCGAGGGCGTCGAGCGCAGCCGCGCGGGGCTTCCAAGTTGGTTGATGTCCAAACGCAAGAAGGACCTTAACGAGCTGGCCGGGTGCCAGCGCGCTTTGTGTCAGGGCAACGTCGGGCCCAATCATTACTGGGACAAGACCAAAGACAAACCTGACTGGCCCGCGCTGTTTGAGCAGATGGAGCGCGAAGTAAAGCTCTACGGCATCGATTCGTGGAAGTGGTATTGCCACACCGATCCGGGTCAGAGCGGCGGCGGGTTTCAACTGGACGACGAGATGTCGGCGAAGTTCTACGAAAAGTCCCGCCAGTTGGGGCTCAAGTTGTTTAGCGTGCACAAGGGATTCTCGTATCAGTCACGGACGCTCGGACACCTTGCGAACCCGAAGGATGTCGAGAAGGCTGCGCTGCAAAATCCCGACCTCACCTTCGTTATCTATCACTCGGCTTTGAAGCACGGGCCCAACGAGCCGGACTACGTCGCCAACAACCAGTTCGACGCGACCACCGGCGACTTCCTGTGGCACAACGTATTGATGGATGTGAAAAAGCGAAACCCGAAGATGAACAACGTCTACTGTGAGATCGGGTCGTCGTTCGGATTGCTTGCGGTTGAGAACCCGATCATGTGCCAGCATCTTATGGGCAAGAACATCAAGTACTACGGTTCGGATCACGTGATCTGGGGAACGGATTGCCTGTGGTGGGGTTCGCCGCAATGGGCGATCGATCTGTTCAAGCGATTCCAAATCACCGACCAGATGTGCGATAAGTTCGGCTACAAAAAGCTGACCAAACAAGACAAGGCGAACATCCTCGGGCTAAACGCGGCGAAGCTTTACAAAGTGGACGTAAAAACCAAACGCAAAGGGCTGCCAGCCGACGCGCTCACAATGTTCAAGCGAGCCTACAAAGAGGAAGGCGGCCAGCCGTCGAATCGAGCTTACGGGTGGGTGCGCGCGGAGTCTTAGGCGCAAGTCAACGGAGCCCGACCGGAGTACTCTGGTTCCCACTAACGCAGAGACAATGAAAACCACAGACCAAAGCGGATGGTGTCGGACCTTGGCGCAATAGCAGGTCGGGAAGGTGGGCTTGCCCCCGCTGGGTTGCGGCCTACAGAAGTTTGAGACAACCCAGCGGGGACAAGCCCACCTTCCGACCTGTCATCGCTTCGAGTAGTCGTCGCATCCTAAATCGGTTTCAGCCGCATCTCAGTCATCGCTTCGCGCGGGAATCAAAACGTCGCTATAGGATTCAACGGAGAGCCGGTTCCTCCAGCGACAGCAAGCGGCGATGCAGTCAACAGAAACTCCCATCGATTTCGCTTAGCCGCTGCTTCACCGAGCGCTTCAAGATCGCAGTTGTCAAAGATGTGCACGCCCATCGCGACCAACACCAACTGGTGAATGGGTAGCGCGACGCCTTCAACACCAGAAGGCACCACGTCGCTGGCGGCGTCGCTTCCGATGATGGCCACGTCGCGTTGCTTCAGCCATCGCGCGCACGAAGCGTGAAGCCCCGCTGAACTGACCGCTACATTCCAGGGACCGACCGCTGCTCGACGCGCCCACCTGCCCGTTCGTATGAAAACCACATCCCCGCTTCCGGCCTTGACGCCCGCTTTCTTCTCCCACGCCTCGAGGTCCTCGGGATAGATCGGCGTTTCCGGATCCAGGTATGCCACGCCCTTCAGCTTTGCTATGTCCATCAAGATGCCGCGAGTGAAAATTCCTTGTTTGAGATTGAGGATCGACAACCGCGTCGCGCCTTTCTGGGTGACTTCCTCCTGTGAGAACCCGTTGTACATCTTGCCCTGGTGAAACATATGGCACAGCGCGTCGAGATGCGTATGAGCGTAGCCGTGATAGTTGACCGAAAAGGTGTCCAGGCTGAATGGCCCGGTGTTGTTGACGCCGGCCAGGTTCATCACATGCTCGAAGGGCCGGGTATTATCGACGGCGCGTTCCTTCTCAACATCGCGCGCAAGCGACACCGATACACCTTCCCTCACAAGCGCGGCAGCCTGTCTGCGTTTGACCGGTGTTATCAGGTTGATCGCGCCGAGCTGGTCTTCTTTGCCCCAGCGCCCCCAGTTCGACAACTCGGTCATCAACCGGTCGATGTCGGCCTTTGTGAGCTTGGGTTGAGCCTGAGCACGCGGCTCGTTTCTTGTTGCGGCAAACATCAGCGCACTGCTTGCCAGCGAGATGCTCACTGCGAGAAAGGTTGATGCAATGGTTCTCATGCGGAAGACCTCCGTGATCGTGAGTGCGGATACCTTACCCAGAATGGCGGAGGAGTGCAAAGTTCTATGAGCCTATCCGTGTGAATGTCAAATCAGCGTCAACCGTGATCTATCCGGCGGAAACAGAATAGACCGCGGATGACACGGGTTTGACGGATTTTCACGGATCCAGGCTATGGCTTGCGGCTTGAGAACCTGACCGGTTAGATCACGCAGACCCGACGCCGAAAGCTGACGATCACCGATCTCGCAAACTTCACAAGCCCGCGACGCGATGCTATATTGCTGCTTCCTTTTTAAGACGGCTGAAACCAACCAGGCGGGCGAACGGCGCGTCATCTCGAACGGCGCGCAACCACGGTGTTGGCACAGCGCGGCCAACCGGGAGAGTATGGCTTCAACACTCAGGGTCTTTGGTTGAACAACGGAGGGCTAATGCTGAAACGACGATGGTGGTTGCTGCTGCTGGCATTCGCCGCGCTCTCGTGGAGCCGGCCCTTGAGCGCTCAGCCGGGGTTTGCTGCGGCTCCGGAGTCGTTCCTTTCCGGCTCCGCCGCTTTCAACGGACAGAGTGTGCAGATTCCGATGCGCGACGGTAAAGCTCTGGCCGCGGATGTTTATCTACCGAAATCCGGCGGCAAATTCCCGGTGGTGCTCGTTCAAACGCCGTACAACAAGAGCCTGATGAGGCCGGCCTTCGAGGGCAAAGGCAGATACGGCCCGCAGTCGCTTTTCACCGATGCAAGCTATGCTTTTGTGGTGACGGACTGGCGCGGCAAGTTCGCTTCGCAGAGCGCGCAGGTTCCCGGCGCCCAACCAAGTCTCAGCGAAGACGGTCTTGACACTATGGCGTGGATCGCCAGGCAGGACTGGAGCAACGGCAAGGTCGCTACTTGGGGGCCGTCGGCATTAGGCAGAGCGCAGTACGAAACGGCGCGCGGTAATCCGCCGAATCTGGTTTGTGCGGTGCCGCTGGTTATGGCGCTCAATCTCGATTACGACGTGTACTTTCCGGGCGGCGCGATGTGGGAAGAGTTCCCCGCGATGCTTGGCCGGATCGGATTCGGCACAAACATCTTCGATCTGCTTGCTTCGCGGGCGGTGAAGGACGACTACTGGCAAAAGGTCGCGCCGCTGAACTATGTCAAAGGCGAAGACCTGCGCGTGCCGATGCTCTTCATCGGCGGTTGGTATGACATCTATACCGACCAGGTGATAGCCGCCTTCCAGACCGCGCACTCAATCGGAGGCGAAAAGGCCCGCAGTCATAGCCGGCTGATCATGGGACCGTGGGTTCACAATACCGACCAGGTGAAGAACGGTCAGCTTGAGTATCCGAACAGTCAGTTTTATGGGATGAGGAAGGCGATGGCCTTCATCGATCGCTGGATGAAAGGAGCGCCGAACGCCTTCGACAAACAGCAGCCGCGGATAAGCTACTACCAGATGGGCGAAAACGAATGGCGGTCAACCGAAGTCTGGCCGCCGAAAGAGAGCCGCGGGCGCGACTACTACTTTCAAGCGGATCGTTCGCTCTCGACCAAAGCTCCGCCGGCGGATGCCAAAGCCGCGACGTTCAGTTACGATCCCGTGAATCCCGCGCCGACCGTAGGGGGTCACGTTCTCGATAGTTCACTGACGCCAGGCCCGACAGATCAACGCGAAAAGGTTGAGAGCCGCAGCGATGTGCTGGTCTTCAGCACGCCGATGCTTGAGAAAGACCTGCCCATTGCCGGGAAAGTCAGGATGAAGTTGTTCGTCTCATCGGACCGCACTGACACCGATTTCACAGCGATTCTAACCGACGTCTATCCGGACGGCCGTTCGATGCTTGTTACTGAAGGAATCCGCCGCATGAGGTTTCGCAACACGACCAGCAACGAAGGTCTAATGACGCCGGGCGAAATCTATCCGATCACAATCGAGCTGACCAACACGGCGCTGACGTTTTTGAAGGGCCATCGCGTGCGCATCATCATCTCGTCGTCCAACCATCCCAGGTTTGCGTTGAACCTCAACGACGGCGGGCCGATGTACAAGAAGGGGAAAGGACTCGTGGCGCTTAACACCGTGTATTCCGGCAAGAAACACCCGTCTGCATTGGTGCTACCGGTAATCGAGAAATGACTATGAATAGGAGGTTGGAAATGCGACGGAGTACCACGCTCATGATTTATGCAGTGCTCCTGTCTGTCCTGACCGGAATCGCGACGGCCCAGGAAAAGAAGGTGAAGGTGGGCCTGACCCAGGAAGACTGGAAGTACACGCTTGCCGAAGGAGTGACGACTCGCGAAGCGACTTTCTACAGCGACGGCACCGCCTGCTACGCAAAGTTTTTCTTCCCGAGGGGATTTTCCACTCAAGGCAAGACTCCCGGTGTTGTGCTCGCGCACGGGTGGGCGGCTGTGCATTTTTCGATTGAGAAATACGCGGCGCGGTTCGCCGAGCGAGGCCTGGTTGCGATGTTGATCGACTATCGCGGTTGGGGCGGCAGCGACGGATTCGTATCGACAAGCCAGCCGTTCAAGACAAGCGACGACGCGCTTCACTCGCGCGAAGACCGATGTGGTCGTCAAACGAACCCGGTTGATTCCCATGAAGCAGGTCGAAGACATTCGAAGCGCGATCTCTTATCTTCAAGGCGAGCCCGGGATAGACCCGGAACGCATCGGCATTTGGGGATCGAGCTTTGCAGCCGGATGCAGCGAATTCTCCGCGTAATCTCTGCGTCTCGGCGGCTCCGCGGTTAGACAGTATCCGGCATTCGCTAACCGCAGAGACGCCAAGACGCCGGGGTTTACGCAGAGAAGGCCTTCGAAGGAGAACCTGATGACCAACAAACGAATCCACGCACTCATCATCGCTCTGGTAGCCTGCCTCCTCGCTGTCCAAACCACCGCGAATCCGCAAGGCGGACCCCAATCGGCCGCGGCTTTCAAAGCGCCGGACACGATCGACTTCCGCACCGCCGGCATCATGAGCGAAGGCGTTCGCATGCATGCTGAGTTGTTCTCGCTGAAGTCGCTTGCCGGCAAACAGCTTCCCACGGTCATCCAGGCTCACGGTTGGGGCGGGACGGCTGCCGGGTTCCGCCGCGATGCGATTGATCTAGCCAATGCCGGCTATCTTGTCATCGACTTCGACTATCGCG
This sequence comes from Blastocatellia bacterium, assembly GCA_049273855.1. Lineage (GTDB taxonomy): Bacteria > Acidobacteriota > Blastocatellia > UBA7656 > UBA7656 > Onstottus_B. The sequence continues at coordinate 2,432 of JBASRN010000200.1, read as the reverse complement.
GTTGGGGAGAAAGCGATTCGCGTGTCGTCCTCACCGGCGCCGCGCCCGCCAAAAAGGACGGTACGAAGTTCACCGCCGAAGTCATGGAAGTGCGAGAGGTCGTTGATCCGTTAGACATGGTCGCCGACTGGTTCAACGCAATCCACTGGGCGATGGGCGAGCCGATGGTGGACAAGAATCGAATTGGCTTGCGGGGATCGAGCTACTCGGGTGGTCACGTAGTTTACGTTGCGGCGCGCGATCCACGCGTAAAGGCAATCGTCAGCCAGGTCGGCTCGCTCGATTCGCGACCCAGGGCGATAGCGATCGCGGGCGGCCAATCGGACCAGGTAACGATGGCTTATGACGAGGCAACAAAGCGTGCGCGCGGCGAGATCGGCTATCCAGCGCCTCGCGCGCGGGTGATCGGCAACCTGCAAGGCGCGCCGATTCGCGATCATCTGCTGATGTATGCGCCGGTCGAGGACGCACCCAGGCTCAAGAATTGCGCGGCTCTTTTCATCGTGGCTGAGAAAGAAGAGTTGTTCGATAACAACGACCATGCGAAGGCGGCTCACGATCGGATGAGTGGACCAAAGAAGTACGTGGTCGTTCCCGGAATCACGCATTACGGCATCTACACCACGCAGCGCGGCGCGGCGATCAAGATGGCGATTGAGTGGTTCGATCAGTACCTGAAGAAGTAGTACATGCCAAAACCGAATCTGTCGCCACTAAGTCACCAAGGCACCAAGGAACACAAAGGCATCGCCTTCGTGCACCTTCGCGTCTTCGTGGCTTAGTTGCGAAGTACGGAGGAACGCTTCTGAGCTGGGAATCAGAAGTCGACGAACTCAGACAACGCGTCGATCTAGCCAGGCAGATGGGCGGGCCGGCTAATGTCGAGCGCCAACACGCCAGCGGCAAGCTCACCGTGCGCGAACGCATCGATCGGCTGCTCGATCCCGGCTCGTTCCACGAGATCGGCGCGCTCGCCGGGCAGCCCGGGTACGAGAACGGCCAGTTGGTTTCATTTATCCCTTCAAACTTCGTGATGGGAACGGGCCGGATCGAGGGGCGGCGAGTCGTAGTCGCCGGTGATGACTTCACGGTGCGGGGCGGAGCAGCCGACGCGCGAGTCGGCGACAAGGCCGGTTACGCCGAACGGCTCGCTCGCGAGTTACGCCTCCCGATCGTCAGACTCGTGGACGGCACGGGCGGAGGCGGGAGCGTGAAGACGCTCGAGACCATGCAACGGACCTACGTACCGGCAAATCCCGCGTGGGATATCGTCGTGGCGTTGATGTCCGAAGTGCCGGTCATCGGGGCTTGCATGGGTTCAGTCGCCGGGCTCGGCGCCGTGCGAGTCACGACCTCGCACTTCTCGCTGATGGTCAAAGGCACAAGCCAGCTCTTTGTAGCCGGTCCCCCGGTTGTCGAGCGCGGCGTCAGCGAAAAGGTGACCAAGGAGCAACTCGGCGGGTCGCACATTCACGCGCACGGAAGCGGCGCGGTAGACAATGAGGTCGAAAGCGAAGACGAAGCCTTCAATGAGATCCGCCGCTTTCTTTCTTACCTCCCTTCAAACGTCTGGCAGGTGCCTCCCCGATCACAAAAGTGCGACGAGCCAGATCGCCGCGAAGAAGAGTTGATATCGATCATTCCGCGGAATCGTAGACATGGTTTTGACGTGCGCCGCCTGCTCGCGCTGGTGTTCGATCGCGATTCGCCTTTTGAGATGGGCCGCTACTACGGACGGCCGATCGTGACTTGCATGGCGAGGCTCAACGGCTATCCGGTTGGCGTGCTGGCTAGCGATCCCCAGCAAGGAGGGGGCGGGCTGGACGCGCCGGGCAGCGAGAAGATGACCCGGTTTGTCGATCTGTGCGACACGTTTCATTTGCCGGTCGTGAACTTTGTCGATCAGCCGGGCTTCCTGATCGGCACAGCGGCCGAGCGCGCGGGCACCGCCAGATACGGGGCGCGCGCGATGGCGGCGGTTTATCAGGCTACGGTTCCGTGGGTATCGATCATCCTAAGACGAGTGTTTGGCGTAGCCGGCGCGGCTCACGGGAATGCGCAAGGATTGAACCTCCGCTACGCGTGGCCTTCCGGTGATTGGGGCTCGCTGCCGATCGAAGGCGGGGTGCAGGCGGCTTATCGGCGCGAGATCGAAGCGGCCCCGGATCCCGCAACTCGGCGGCGGGAGATCGAAGAGCGGCTCAACGAGTTGCGTTCGCCGTTTCGCACCGCTGAAGCTTTCGGGGTCGAGGAGATCATCGATCCGCGAGACACTCGCCCGCTTCTCTGCGAGTGGGTAGAGACGGCTTATGAACTGTTGCCGTCGCGTCTCGGGCCAAAGGGACGGGGCTGCAGGCCGTAAGTCTTCTCAGCGCCGGTCTCTGCGTCTCAACGTCTCTGCGGTTAGTTAGTAGTTGATCAGTCGAGTATTG